>DATKCJ010000412.1:0-6889 GCA_035513275.1 Opitutaceae bacterium | reverse complement strand
ACGATGTGGCGCGGCGCGAACTTCAAAGTCGTCGACCTCGGCACAAACGTCCCCGCCGACCGATACATCGCGTCGGTGCGCGAGCACAGCGCGCAGCTCGTCGGAGTCTCCGCGCTCCTCACAACCACGATGGGCGCGATGCGCGACACGGTGAAGGCGCTGCGGGAGGCAAACATAGACGGCATCCGGATCGTGGTTGGCGGCGCGCCGATCACACAACAGTTCGCCGAGGAGATCGGCGCCGATGCCTACGCCGCCGATGCCGGCACCGCGATCGACGTTGCGAAGCAACTTTTCGGCGAGGCGGCCTGAGGATCGCGCGATGACGCCGCGCCAGAAAGTTCTCGAAGCCATCAACCACAGGCCCGGCCCGGTGCCGGCCGACTTCGGCAGCACGGGAGTCACCGGAGTTCACGCAAGCTGCGTCGAGTCACTGCGGCGCCACTACGGGCTCGACGAGCATCCAGTCAGAATCTGCGAGCCGTTTCAAATGCTCGGCGAGATCGAGCCCGACCTCGTCGAGGCGCTCGGATCGGATGCGATCGGCATCAGCGGCCGCGGCACGATGTTCGGGTTCGCGCAGGAGAACTGGAAGGAGTGGCGCACACCTTGGGACCAAACGGTACTCGTGCCCGGCGAGTTTCATGTAACGCAAGATGCGCTCGGCGACGTGTTCATTTACCCACAGGGCGACACGAGTGCGCCGGCGAGCGGCCACATGCCGCGCCGCGGGTTCTTCTTCGACGCGATTGTGCGACAGCCACCGATCGACGAGGACCGACTCGACCCGCGCGACAACTGCGAGGAGTTCAAGCCGATCTCCGCCGAGGACATCGCACACTGGGAGCGCGAGATCGCACGTGTCCGCGGCAGCGACCGCGCCGTGCACGCGAGCTTCGGCGGCACCGGCTTCGGCGACATTGCACTCGTGCCGGCGGCGTTCCTGAAACATCCGAGCGGCATCCGCGACGTAACCGAGTGGTATGTCTCGCTCGTCGAGCGGCGCGACTACGTGCACGCGGTGTTCGAACACCAGTGCGAGATGGCGCTGCGGAACCTCGAGACGTTTGCGCGGATCGCGGGTGATGCGGTCGACGTGCTCTTCGTTTGCGGCACGGACTTCGGCACGCAGGCGTCGCAGTTCTGCTCGCGCGCGACATTCGACGAACTCTGGGCACCCTACTACAAGCGCGTGAACGACTGGGTGCACACGCACACGACGTGGAAAACCTTCAAGCACACGTGCGGCGCGGTGCGACCGCTCATCCCGAACCTGATCGAGTGCGGATTCGACATCCTCAACCCGGTGCAATGCTCCGCCACCGGAATGGAGCCCGCGCAACTCAAGGCGGACTTCGGCGACCAGATCGTGTTCTGGGGTGGCGGCATCGACACGCAGCACACGCTTCCCTTCGGCACGCCCGAGCAGGTGCGCGCGGAGGCGATGGAGCGGATGCGGATCTTTTCCCCGGGCGGTGGCTTCGTGTTCAACACCGTGCACAACATCCAGGCCGGCACGCCAGTGGAGAACATCGTCGCGCTGGTCGACGCCGTGCGCGACTTCAACGGGGTCGCGGCGTGAACATTCCAGTCGGAAGGGACCACGAAATACACGAAATAACGAATCGGAGCGGGAAACTCACGGACTCTTCGTCAACGAAAAGCGCGGTCGGCTTCTGCTCGGAGGCTTCACCTTCCTACTCTGCGTTTCGTGTATTTCGTGTGTTTCGTGGTGATCTCTCCTGATGAGTCCTTTCTCAAATCCACCCATGAACTCCCGCGAGCGCTTCCACGCATGCATGAACTACGCGCCGGTGGACCGCGTGCCGAACCACGAGGTCGGCGTGTGGGTGCAGACAAAGTTGCGCTGGCAGGAAGAAGGGCTCGCGACGGACGAACTGAACTGGGACTGGTTCACCGGCGAGGAACGCTGGGGCTTCGACCCGCGCGAGTATTTCGACGTGCGGTTCGACATGATCCCTCCCTACGAGGAGAAGGTGATCTCCCGCGACGGCGACACCGAGATCATCCAGCGCGCCAACGGTGTCATCAGCAAGGCGCTCGTCACGGGACTCGCCGGGGGCATGCGCGCAAGCATGGACGAGTATCTGAAATTCCCCGTCGAGACGCCCGACGACTTTCGCGAGCTCAAGAAACGTTTCCGCGCGTCGAGTCCGAACCGCTACCCCGCGTATTGGCGCGAGTTCAAGCTGCGAGGATGGAAGGATCGCAAGCACGTCCTCGTGCTCGGAAAGAACTGCAGCACGCTCGGCTTCTACTGGCGCGGGCGCGAGTGGATGGGCACCGAAAACCTCAGCTACGCGTGGTATGACTATCCGGAGATGATGCACGAGATGATGGAGTTCATCGCGGACTTCACCATCGAGTCCGCGCGCCCCGCTCTCGAAGCGGGCGTTGAGTTCGACTACGTCTTCATCAACGAGGACCTGAGCATGAAGAACGGACCGCTGCTCAGCCCCAAGACCTACCAGGAGTTCATTTTCCCGCACATGAAGCGGCTCGTCGCCTTCTTCAAGGAACACGGCGTGCGGTGGGTTGTCGTCGACACCGACGGCAACTGCGAGCTGATCATCCCGCAATTTCTCGACGCCGGCGTCGACGCGATCTGGCCGCTCGAGCGCGCGTCGAACATGGATCCGATCGCGATTCGCAAAAAGTTCGGCCGCGCACTGCGGCTCTGGGGTGGTGTCGACAAACGCGAACTGGCGAAGGACACCGCCGCGATCGATGCGCACCTGCGAACGCTGCAGCCGCTCGTCGCCGACGGCGGATTCATCCCGACGGTCGACCATCTCGTGCCGCCTGACGTGCCGCTCGTGAACTTCGAGCACTACATGATGCGGAAGCAGCAGTTGCTCAAAGGAGAGGGGTTTTGAGGGAAGCCGGGGTCTTTCTTGTGGGTCGGGCCTTACGCCCGACACTTCCGATGTAGCCCGCCGCGTGAGCGGCGGGACCAGCGCGTTGGTGGTTCTACTGGCCAGCAGAACGCTCCACCTCGGAGGCCGGATAGAACCGTCGGGAGTTCCCCCTTCGCCAAGGCTTCCACCGTCGCTCCATGAGCTATGGCGGACAGGTCGGAGGACAAGAAAGCCCGCCCACAAACGGAGCCAGAATCCCGCCGCTCACGCGGCGGGCTACGGCGGAGGAAGAATCGTGCGTCACGCGCGACCGACAGCCGATCCGCCCCGCCGCGCGAAGCGCGGCTTTGGTCGCGGCGTTACGCCGCGACCACGCATGTGCTTCTTGGGAAATGTTTGGTGTTGCGTGGGGCGCCGGCGGCTTTGCGATTGCATTGGAGCGATGCGGTTCAAGCCTCGCCCGAACCCCTTCCCAATTCCTCCATGCCCTCACCGCTTTCACTGAAAGTTGTCCTTCATCCCGCGCGCCCCGAACCTGTCGAGACGACCGCCGCCGCCGAACTCGCGAAACTCACCGGCGCCCAAGTCGCGACCACAGGAACTGGCGTGACCGTCGCCCTCGCTTCACGCGGCCTTCCCGCTGGATTGCCTTCGAAAGCCGCCGGATCGCAAGCGTGGATATGGCTTCGAATCGCCGAGGACGGCACGGGCGAAATCTGCGCGACACACGGATCGTTCCTTTTCTGCGCGGTGCGCCTGCTCGCGACCCGCACGAGCGACTTCACGCGAGAGAAACTCGCAGCCGGCGTCTGGCTGCCAGCGACATTTGGCTGGCATCGTCCGCATTGGGACGCGTGCTACACGCAATACTGGCGCAGCGCGCGCAACTTCGAACCCGAGCGCTACGTGGCCGCGCTTGCGGAAGCGGGCTTCACACACTGCGAGATCAACGGCCTGCAGGCGCACATGCCCTACGAGGATTTCGTCCCGTGGGAATATTACCCGCAGTTCTACACCTACGCGCCGGGTTTCAACCACTTCGTCGACACCGACCTCACGCGCGGCACCTGGCCGGCGCACTATCTCGATGCGAATCTCGCACATCTCGTGAAGCTCGCGGATCTGGGCCGCAAATACGGTCTCAAGCCGGGCGTGTGCATGTTCGAGCCTCGCACGATGCCCGAGCGTTTCTTCACGAAATACCCGACGCTCCGCGGCGCACGGGTCGATCATCCGTTCCGCTCGCACCTGCCGCGCTACACGATGGCGCAGGATCACCCGATCGTGGTGCGTCACTATCGCGAGGCGCTCCAGAAGATCATGCGCTCGGTGCCGGACCTCAGCTACATGTCAGTCTGGACCAATGACAGCGGTGCAGGCTTCGAGCACACCGCCTCGCTCTACGTCGGCCGCAACGGCGGCCCCTACATGATCCGCGAGTGGCGCAACCACGACAAGATCGCGCAAGCGGCCGGCCAGAGCATCGGGCGCTATCTCAAGAATCTCCGCACCGCTGCTGCCGAAATCAATCCGGACTTCGACGTGATTCTCCGCATCGAGCCATTCAAGGTGGAGCAGGACCATATCAAGTCGGAGATGGGCGGCCACGTTTCGTGGGAGGCGCCGTCGCTGCTCGTGCGCGGCTATCACGTGCCTTACTCGCACCCGCGCTACCCGGAAAACCAAGCCGTCGCCGGAAGCCTCTTCCACACGACGATGGATGCGAAGGAGAAGGATGCACTCGCGCAGTCGCGCGCGCAGGGCGTCAACCCCGTGCTCACCTATTCCGCTTCGAGCGTGATGAACCACGAGCCGCTCCTCGGAATTCCCTATCCACACACGCTCCATGCGAAGCTCATGGCCGTGCGCGAATCCGGAATCGACCGGATCAGTTGCCTCGGCGGACTCACGAATCCCGCGCTGGCGCCCTACTGGCCAAATCCGGTCGTGATGCGCGCGGCGCAGTTCTTCCCGGAGAAGCCGGTCGCAGAGGTGCTCAACGAGTTTGCGGCTGGCCTCGTCGGCGCGCGCCGTGCAAACGACTTGGTCGGCGCGTGGAGAGATTTCGAGGATGCGCTTCTCGGTCAACCGGTCGTCGGACTCTACAGCGCATTCGGATTCTGCTGGCAGCGCACGTGGGACCGCCCGTTCGTGCCCGACATCGAGGCCGTGCCCGCCGCCGAGCGCGACTACTACGAGCGCCACGGCTGTTTCCAGAATAACAATCCCGGTCTTAACGACCTGGGCAAGGATGTGCTCTTCGATCTCATCACGCGCGAGTCCGGCTCGAAGATGGCCGCCGATATGGATCGCGAAGTGTTGCCGAAGCTCCGCGCGTTGATCGGGCGCCTCGCCTCGCTCGCCCAGCCGCCGCAGATCCAGGCGCCCGGCGCGCCGCGAAGCACGAGCGCCGACGATGCTCGCGCCGCGGATGTGTTTGGCGACCTGCACGACCGCGTCCGCGCCTACCTGCACTGGGTGACAAGCCTGCGCAGCGTCTGCGCATGGTGCGAATGCGTCTACGGCTACACCGATGCGAAGGACGATGCCGCGCGCGACGCGTGCGAGAAGAAGCTGCAGTCCGCAATCGACCTCGAACTCGCGAACATCCGCGGCCTCATCGGCCTGCTCGAGTCCACGCCGCGCGAAGTGCTCGTCGTCTCGGGCGCGGGCAACAACACGTTCTTCTATGGCGAGGATCTCGTTGCGAACCTCAAGACGAAGCTTCGACTCACCGAGCAGTATCGCCATGCGAAGCCGCGGATCGACCGCGACATCTACTGGCGCCCGATCCCAGGCACCTCGTGGCCCGAGGGTTGGTCGGCGTCGACGAGGTGACTTTCCGTCGTAGCCCTGCGCGTGAGCGCAGGGACGTTTCGCGTTCGTGGCGCTACTTATGTCCCGCTCCTCACGGAGCGGGCTACACGAGGCAGGAGTCCATTGCAGCATTGTAGCCCTGCGCGCTTGTCGCGCCGAAGCACGGCGAAGGCGGATGAGCGCAGGGACTGTTCGCGTTTTCCCCACCCCGCTTCGGTCCCGCTCCTCACGGAGCGGGCTACGGGGAGGAGAAGCGCCACTCAACTCCCGCGGACCCGCCGCCGGTAGTCCGACGGCGTGAAGCCGATCTCCTGCTTGAACGCCTTCGAAAAGTGAAACACGTCGCAGAAGCCGAGCGAGTCGGCGATCTGCTTGAGCGAGGATTCGCCGTGGTAGATCGCGGCGCACGCCCACTCGAGCCGGCGGCGTTTCTGGTAGCGCGCCGGTGATTCGTGTGTGAGCTCCGCGAACCGCTTTCGAAAATTCTCGTAGCTGAGGCCGACGTGCTGTGCCACGTCCTGCGGCGCGGCCCATCCCTCGGTGCCTCGCTCGCCGAGGAGACGAAGGCTGCTCTCGAGCCATGTGTCGCGCCCCGCCCGCCGTGTGCTGTCGGCATCTGCGGCGATCATGTCGGTCAACACGTGGAGGAGCCGGCCGAACGCGCGCATCGCCGCTCCGGCGCGGTGCAGCGGTTCGCCTTTCACGACCTCGTGGAGGCGCCGGCGCCAGTAGTCCGTCGCGCCGAGGCGGAGAACTGGACGCTCAGGATCAAGCAAACCCTGCGCGCGCCAAAGTTGAAACTGCGGCCCGTCGAACACGAAGTAGATCTGCGTCCAGTCGCCGCCATGCAGAGGTCCGTAGGCGTGGGCGATTTCCGGGAAGATCAGCATCACGTCACCCGGCCCGACCTCGAGGTCCGCGCCCCGCGCGTCGCGGAAGTAGCCGCGCCCTTCCACCATGAGCACAAGCGTGAAGCGTCTCAAAATCCGCATGCCTGCCGGGTCAATGCCCTGCACGTTGCGAAGAAGCCCCGCGAGTTCGATCTCGCCCACCGGAGTGCGCAGCGGGCTCTGGAGCCAGGGCTCGGACCGGTATTTTGCGGCGGGAGGCATCAGTAATTCGCAGGGAAACAGGTTGCTTCTGCTCTGTCATCGCGAGCCCGGCAATGCCGGGCGTGGCGATCCATCCAGATG
>DATKCJ010000411.1:0-14781 GCA_035513275.1 Opitutaceae bacterium | reverse complement strand
AAACACACGAAAGGTTACTGCGGTCATGAGGAGAGGAGTTGAAGGAAGTGAGTTGCCCACGGAACACACGGAAGACTCGGAATTCAGCAACGAACAAAGTTCTGAATCCATCGAGGATCCATTCCGTGTGTTCAGTGTATTCCGTGGGCACCCTCTGATTTCCGAAATCCCATTTCGTGTGTTTCGTGTATTTCGTGGTGAATCACTTCTGATCCGTGTTATCCTCGGTTGACTCGGCTCTGCCTAAATGAACGACTTTGATGCGAGCACCTGGATAGGGAAGTGGCCGTTTGCATTCGTTGATGCACACACGCCGAAGTCTCTCGCGTCGCACTTGAAGGCGCACGGAATTCGGCGGGCGCTCGTGTCGCCGCTCGATGCCGTATTCGCCCAGGCCCCGGGTTCGGCAAACCGCGAACTTCTACGCGTGACCCGGGGCATTGCCGCTATCGTGCCCGTGCCGGTGATCAATCTTGCGCTTGCGAACTGGCGCGAGGAACTCGATGCCGTCGCCGCCGATCCGCGAGTGCAGGCGGTGCGACTCCTGCCGGCCTACCACAATTTCCGACTCGGTTTGCGTGCCGTCGACGAACTTGCCGCGGAGGTGATCCGCCGGCGGCTGCGGCTTATCGTGCAAGCGAGGCTCATCGACGAAAGGCACGAGTTCCACGCGATGAACATCAAGCCGGTGAAGCCGGCGGAATTCGTTGCGTTCGTGGCGCGGCATCCGCGGCTGCGCGTCATGGCGAGCGGTTTTCTGCGCAGCGAGATTCTGGCGATCGCAAAGAAGTGCCCGCATGCATTGTTCGACCTCTCGTTCGCCGAGTGGCACGAGACAGTGCGCCACCTGCTCGCGAAAGCGCCGGTGCGTCAGCTCTGCTTCGCCTCGCACACGCCGTTCCTGATCACAGCCGCCGCCCGCGCGAAGCTGGATCCGTCGGGTCTGCCAGAGTCCAAGCTCGCCGCGATCGCATCGCGGAACCTTGAGCGCTGGCTGGCATAGGCGCAGCGGAATAACGGTGCTTCCCGCTTGAGCTTCTGGGACGGATCGGCCACTGTGCCAGCGTGAGATTGTCGCATCCCGTCCTGTCAAGCGCTCAAGCGCTTACCAAGGCGCGGTAGCCCTGCAAGAGAGGGCGACCGCGCTGCAAATGGCGTGCGCGGGTCCAGAGTAGCCCGACGGACGCCGATGCGTTCCGCACGACCTCACACGCGCCTGATTTGTTACCTGGAGGCGCACCGCAAACACGAACCCCACCAACCCAAAATTCTTATGAACGAGATCAACACGACAACGACACTTCCCGCCCTTCGCATTTCCAGATCGGACCATGAGCGGCTGCGCCTGCTCGTGGAGGCGATGGGCAACACCCGGCCGCAGCTTCGTGAATCGCTGCAGCCATTGAAGGTGGAGCTGGAACGGGCTGAAGTGCTCGCCCCGGCCGACGTGCCGCCACACGTTGTGAAAATGGGCTCGCGGATTGAGCTTGAGGACCGGGAAACGGGAGAGGTGGACACCTATTCGCTCGTCTATCCCGAAGACGCCGATGCGGCGGTTGGGAAAGTCTCAGTCATGGCTCCGATCGGCATGGCGGTCATTGGCTTCGCCGAAGGCGACACCTTTTCGTGGAAGACGCCCGGCGGGATCCGCCGGCTCTTGATTCGCAAAGTGTCGTAGGACCACGTCGGGGCACGCTTTAGCGGGCTGCAGTGGGCGATGGAATGACCCAGGTGTCATTCTTCAGGTCCACGCACCCGCCGAGTTGCTCCTGCACCGCGCGGTCCACGACCCAAACGCCCTTCAGCGCCATGGCTGGGAAATTGTCGACTCCGTCGCCCGGGAAGCCGATGCGCGTCCTGTGGATGTTGAACTTGCTGGAGAATTTCCTTCCGAAGGCTCGTTCGACTCCCTCCTGACCCAGCATGAAGCCTAGGAGTCCACCCCACGTCGCGGTCGGGTTGTCGGAATCCCATCCGCAAAGGGTGCCGATCTTTATCGTCTCCCGGATGTCGCCATCGCCGTATAGCAGGCTGACGATGCTGGCGGCGAAATTGATTCCGGCGGCAAAGAAGGCGTTGTCGGAGCGCGGCTGTGCATTGAGGTTGTAGCCATCGGCCTGCTCGACCTGGTAGCGCTGGTAGACCTCGTCACGCGCCTGTTCCCAGGGAACGCCGGCGGCGTGGCGGGCCTTCACGAAGTCATACATCTTCGCGGCATAGGATCCGGGGGGCAGGCAGTGGCGGGCCTCCTCCGCCATCCATCGGAGCCGGTCGCCCATGGCCTGTTGCGGATCGCTGGCGGACGCGAGCGAGTGCATCCGCACATAGAATTCCGCGATCCACTCCGCGTTCAGGCGGGCGGTGGTCTGGATCGGTAGGCGCGCGATCTTTGCCGCCACCTCGGGCCGGCCCGGGGCGAACAAGCCAAAGATCTCCGTGGTCAACTGGGCGTCGATCATCTCGAACTCCGGGTTGTGTGCGGGGTCGCCGGTGGCCGGGGGGACGAGGCCCTCGCGCATCAGATCGAATGCCTTCTGGTTGGACACCCAGAGAAAGTTTTCTTCCTCGGCGCGGATGTGCTTGAGCCAGCCGGCGCGAATTTGCTCGCCGGTGAGGAGGGTGGTCCGGTGTTCGTAGAGCAGGAATTGGTAAATGTATTCGATGTCGGTGTCGTCATCTGCTCCCCAGACGCCGTCCTCGTCGACCAGGACAAAGTCGATCGTGGGTGACAAATTGCTGGGCTCGCTGGACCAGATATTCGGGTGGTCCGGGCCGCCCCAATTCTTGCGGGTGTAGAACGGGCCCGACTTCACCAGACCGGCGTCGCCAACCTTGTCGCCTTCGGTGACGAGCCCGGTCCAGTTTGCGATGCACTGCCCGAGCCAGAAGCCCTTCAACTGCTCGAGGTAGGCCGAACGGGAAATCACGCGTGCGCCCGCGATAGTCTGGCAGGCTTGGTAGTCCAGGTTTGGATCCGCGGGAACTGCGTCGCCGGCTGTCGCGCTCGATGCGCGCAGAATTATGAGAAGGCTCAGGAAACGAACCGAGAAGAGCGCAGGGACGAGGTGTTTCATGATTTGGGATGGAAAGCCGTCAGCGTGCGAAACTTCTTGCGACCTTGGCGAGGGCATCGGCGGTTTCATCGATGATCTCGTCGGTGAGTGCTGGGCTGATGGGCAGCGACACTCCCTCGGCGAGCATCGACTCCGCAGCGGGGCACTTGACGGTGCGGTAGTCCATGGTTGTCAGTCCAGCGTCGCGAATCGGCCAGCCGCCGCTGAAGAAGTTGTGGTTCTGAAAAAGCGGGTAGTGATAGACAGGCTTCGGAATGTAACCCGCGACCGCTTGTGCCCCCTCCGCCACAAGTGCCACTACAAACTCGTCGCGCGTGCAGCTGAAGTGCGCGGGATCGAGCCGCAGGAGCACGAACCAGAAGCTGTGCGTGTCGCGCGGATCGATCGCGGGCAACACGATGCCGGGCAACTCGAGCTCGCGCAGGTGGCCGAGCAGGCGTGTGCCGAAATGAATGTGCCGCGCAACGATCTCATGCATTTGCGCCATCTGCGCGGCGGCGACAGCGGCCTGCGGCTCGCTCATCCGATAGTTGGGCGAGAGCGCCTCGGGATTGCGGTTGTTGGTGACGCGGTCGTAGTGCTTGTCGCCCCACTTGGTGAGCGTCGGGCCGAAGCGTTCATCGTTGGTGCCGACGATGCCGCCGTCGCCGCAGGAGATGTGCTTGAACTCGTTGAACGAGTAGGAAGCGAGGTCGCCGAAGAGTCCGACGGGTTTGCCGCGATATGCCGCGCCCCACGACTGGGCGCAGTCCTCGATGACGAGGAGCCGGTGCTCGCGAGCGATCGCCATGAGCGCGTCCATGTTGCTCGGATTGCCGGCGAGGTGGACGACCATGAGCGCCTTCGTCTTCGGCGTGATCCGGCGGCGCACATCCTCGGGATCGAGGTTATAGGTGTGCGGGTCGATGTCGGCGAAGACCGGCACGAGCTGCTGGTAGAGGATTCCGATCACGCTGCCCATGTCGGTGACAGGCGACGTGATGATCTCGGATCCAGGTGGCAATTGCAGCGCGGACACTGCGATGTGCAGTGCAGCCGTGCACGACGACGACGGCATGCACCACTTGAGCGGATAGGTGCGACGGAACTCCGCGAGCAGCGCCTCCGTCTGCGGACCCTTCCAGTAGAACAGCGAGGGCTGATCGACCATCGCGGTGAGCCGCGCGAGCTCTGCCGCGCCCCAGCGGTGGTGCACGGGGCGAACGGCGGTGACGGCTTTAGGGCCACCGTGAATGGCGAGAGTGGATGGGTTCATTGGAGATCGAAGATCGGAGTTCGGGGATCGGTTCGCGAACATGTTGATTTGGTAGCCCGCGATCTCCGAGCGCGGGTTCGTTCCGGACCCGTCCTCGGAGAGGCCGGGCTACCTTGCTCGTATGAAGTCGGTCGCGGAGTCACGTCTTGGGCAGCGCGGCGAGGAAGTCGCGAAGGTGGAACACGAAGCCGAACTCGAGCGACACGCGCCAGAGGGCCTGTTGTTTCTCGCGCTCGTCGCGGGCGGTCTCGCGGTTCTCGACCGCGGTGACGGCCTCGACGATCGTCGAGCAGAGGCAGCCGTGCCGCGACATTTCGATCATGCCGCCGGGTGACATGAGCAGACACCAATTGATCGCGAAGCCCGCGTAGATGAGATGGTTGATTCCGTCGGCGCGGCAAAGCGCGGCGAGTTGATCGCCGTTCTCGGCGATAACCTCGTCGCCGACAGGCCGCGCCTCAGGCGCGAAGTCGAGTCGCTCGAATCCCGCGGCGATGTCGGCGGCGTTATGCGCACCGGGGAAGACGTGTTCGGAGCGCAACTGCTTCAGCCGATCGTAGGCGGGATCCGTCGCGAGTTGCACCGGGGGCGTCGAGACTCCTGCGAGTTGGACCGCGCGTTTGTAGCCGGGCAGGTGTGTGTAGTAGTCCTTACCGCCGCCGACGACATGGAAGACCGGGAGTGGCGACGCGCGCACTGCTGCGAGCAACGGAGGAAAAACGTCGGCGAGGATCCGCGAGGCGCGCGGGTAATATTCCACGGCGCGCCGCCATCCGGGAAACTCGTGCGGCGCACCGCAGTCCCACGCGTGCATGACCACTAGCGCGGTGTGCGCGGGCGCGAGGTCCACGTCGATTGTGTTCCAGCCGCCATAAGCCTCGCCCGGCACTTCGCGCGCGGGGTCGGCATCGAACTGACGGTAGACCTGTGCGGGGAGACGCATTTACTCAGGAGAAGTTAACCACGAATCTCACGGATCAGAAGTGGATTACCACGAAATACACGAAACACACGAAACGAGAGAACGAGACATATCAGGATCTGAAATTCATTTCGTGTATTTCGTGTGTTTCGTGGTTCCAAAATCCGAATCCGTGCCCTTCCGTGAAATGTGTGGTCAAGGCGTCTTTGCCTTTGGCGGACGCGAGGCGCGCCACAGGAGGCCGCCGATGACGAATAGCAGGCCGCCGGCGATGACGTTGATAATCGGCGGTGCGAGCGGCGATGACGGCAACACGACGCAGGCGATGAGCACAATGCCAAGCAGCACGCTCACCATCGCGAGCATCTGGAAGTCGCGCAGCGACGCGGGCGGCAGATTAGGATCGACCGGCACGGGTGTGCGCAGGTCGGCGTCGAACCTGCGCGCTTCCGCGCTCCGCGGATCGTCGGGGTTGTAAAAGAATGCAGAGATCACGAACACGAGCGTCGCGGCGCTGATCGCGCTGATGATGTTCCGCTCGTAGGCGTTCTCCGGGAAGGCACCGAGCGCCATCAGCCCGAACGCCGCGGTGAAGGCGGCGACACACGACGCGATGCCGGACCACCACGGCGTCTTGCGGTAGATCATGCCGAGGGCGACGGGCATCATGAAACCGGGTCCGGTGAGCGAGTAGTATTTCAGACCGAAGTCGAATGCGCCGCCGGTGCGCGCGATGAAGATAGCCGAGACGATGCCGAGCACACCGATCACGAGCATCGTGAGCTGGCCGATCCTCATCTGGTGCAACTCGCTCGGCGGTGCGAAACCGGCGCGCTTGCGCAGCGGCACGTAAATGTCGCGCGTGGTGGTGGCGGCGAGCCAGTTGAATCCGTCGCTCGCCTGTCCGAGCGTGGCCGAGAGAATCGCGGCGACGACAAAGCCGATCATGCCGTGAGGCAGGAGCAGCATGGCGAGGCTGACAAATGACGCCTCCTCAGGCGCGGCGAACTGGGGCCAGACCGATGCGATGTCGGGGAAGATCACGCGCGCCCCCATGACCGGCAGGATCCAGAGCAACGGGCCGAAGAATGAAAGGACGGCGCACAGCATGGCCATCTTTCGCGCGCTCCGCTCGTCGGGCACGCTTTGGTAGCGCTGCACCTGCCACCACGCGACGTTGTAGCCGAGCATCGAGGCGGCAGCGTAGCTGAGCAGGAAGAGTGGCTGGCCCGTCTGCCCGTTGAGGCCGAAGTAGCCCTCGGGCGCATCGGTCCACAGCCGCTCAAACCCCGCGAAGATACCCTCGCCACCGCCGAGGTGGATGAACGTGACAGGCATGATCAGGATGGAAGTCACGAGTATGATCACTCCCTGAACCGCGTCACTGAGCACCGCGGCCCAGAGTCCTCCGATGACGGTGTAAACGATCATCACCACGCCGACGGTGATCATCGTGAGTTCGAGTCCGCTGAACGTCATGCCAAGCACGAGGTGTTCGCCTCCCGCAAAGCCGAGCGCGGTCGAGACGAAGATGCAAAGGATGTAGATTCCCTGGCCGATGCCGATGATCTGCGGCACGATCGCCGTGACCGTGTAGAAATAGGTCGTCGATTGAGAGTAGCGGCGCGTGAGGAACTCGAGCGGCGAGTTTATTCGCGCGCGCCGCCAGCGCGACGCGAAGTAGAAGGCACCGACGAGGTAGGCCCACGTGGCTGCGGTGAACACGACCGCCGCGCCGAGACCGTGCCGGTAGGTGAAGCCGGCCGCCGCAACGAACATGAATGCAGAAAAACCCGATACCCAGTTCGACACGCCCGCGAGGAACCACGGGATCTTCCCGCCGCCCTTGAAGAAGTCGTCAGTGTTCTTGTTCTTCCGCGAGGAATACCAGCCGACGAAGATGACGATCCCGAAGTAGAGCGCGATCAGCGCATAGTCGGCGCTGTTGACGTGGTTGAAGGAGGGCAAGGGGAGGAGGGAGAAAGGGAAAGGGAGTGAGGGGACCCGCCGTCGTCCCGCTGAGCGGGACTATGGCGCGGCAAGCAGGAGACAGGGGACGAAGGGAAGATTGCGGATTGCGGAATTCGGATTGCGGATTGGAACGGGGGTAGGGCGGGACCGGTGGGCCCGCCGTATCAGATTCGCGGCGCGCTAGAGCGTAATTTTATTGGTTCCGGCAGGAAGGTAGCCCGGCCTCTCCCGCCGTCGCCGAGGCTAGGGCGGGCACGCCGAGGACGGGGTGGATGGCGTTCGAGGCCAGACCCGCGCCCGGAGGTCGCGGGCCACCTACAGACATTGAGTTCGCATCTTCACGCAATTGTGATCTCGGGCACGGCGCCGGCGGTGCGGATCGCGACGTCGATTTTGCGGCCGGCGTGGGTGCCGGTGACGCGCCACGCGTCGCCTTCGCGCGCGACCTTGAGCGAGCCGTGCGCGCCGCCTGCAGGCGCGGAGGTGCAAGCGGTGACAACCTCGTGCTCGGTCGCGGACGCCGAGACCGCCTCGACGAACGGGAACACGCCGAGATC
Source organism: Opitutaceae bacterium (assembly GCA_035513275.1). Taxonomy (GTDB): domain Bacteria; phylum Verrucomicrobiota; class Verrucomicrobiia; order Opitutales; family Opitutaceae; genus DATKCJ01. The sequence continues at coordinate 7,002 of DATKCJ010000411.1, read as the reverse complement.
CTCGGGCAGGTCGTGCTTTCTTGTCTTCGCGACGACTTCGCCGTTGGACGCGAGCACTGCGCGCAGCGACGCGAGCGGACGATCGATGCCGAATGTCGCGCCTTCCGCGGTGGCAACGCCGCGGCCGTCGTCGTTGAAGACTTGGAAGCGCAGTTGCACGGGCGCGGCGGACTTCAGTTGCACGCGATCGAGCAGGATCACGACGTCGGGCTTCAGGAAGACAATTGTGCGCGCGACAAACTTTGTGTCGGGCAACACGAGCTCATAAGCATGCGTCGCGTCGCTCGTGACTGCCATCCAACCCTTGCCCTTGCGGAAGTCGGTGACGCTCGCCTCGGCCCAGGAGGAGTTGGTGCCCTCGGAACCGTCGTGATACTGGTGGCCCTTGCCGTCGATAAGCACGGCGGTATGTGCCTCGGTGAGACGGAGGATCCACTGCGGTGTCGTGTAAGAGTAGCCCGCGCGGAATGGATCGTGGAAGAGCCGGTCGCCATGCGCCTTGAAGATGACGCTGTTGCGGTCTGCGTGTTCGTGGTTAGCTGGCCCGCCGCTGCGAAGCGCGACGACGGAATCCTCCGGCGCCCAGCCGGTGCGCGCGACGACCCAGTCGATGCTGAGGCGCACGTCGTGAAGGTCCGGGCCCGGCGCCTTTTCCGGCGCATCGGGATGAAGCCACACGGCGCCTTGGAGTAGACGGAGCGAGCCCGTGTGTTTCGCAACATGGTTACAGATCGGATCGCCGGTGACGCTGCCGACCCAGCCCGCGACCGAGACGTCCATCCCTGGGAGCGCGTCGCAGAAGTTCACGACGTCGAGCGCGGGGTCGTAGTTGCCCTTCGGCGTGGCATTGTAGGCGGTGCCGAGTTTCGGGTCGACGATCTTGCCTCCGCCGCACGGCATCGCCATCGCGAGGCCGAATCGGATCGAGCCGGGGTAGTCGATGAGTTTGCGGTCGTCGATGCCGAGCCTGCGGTGAATCGCCTCTGCGACCATTGCGAGGTGCGACGTCGTGTAGCCCCAGTAGCCGACGCCTTCGTCGTAGGAGCCGTCTTCGCCATACATTGTCGAGAACGCGCGCGCGCTCTGACGCGAGAGATCGAGCCACTTCGTTGCGTCGGGATGGCGACCGTGGAACCACACCGCCGCAATGCCGAGGCCGCACGTGGGGATGATCTTGAGGTTGGTGGCGTTGAGAATGAGCGGCCAGCGCGCGAGGCTGATGCGGTAGGCCTGCGGGAAATCGTCCTCGGGATCGAAGCCCCAGCCTTTCACGCGATCCGGATACTTCATGCCGTAGAGCGTGCGGTAGCATGCGGACGCGCCTTCGTTGGCGATCCGGTCCTCGACCCGTGCGATGAGATCGGCCGGCACATTCGAGCCGAGCCAGTCGAGCGCGTAGCATGTGGCGATTGTGGCCTCGGGCGCGCGTTGCAGGCCGATGGTGTCCGTGCCGCCCTCGAGGAAGTAGTCCCACCGCTTGTAGTCGCAGAGTCGGCGCATCGCCAGAAGTGCGAGGTCGAGCTGGCGCTGATCTCCCCAAATCGCGTAGGCGAACGAGCAGTGCTCGACGAGCCTCCGGGCGCGCGCGAAATCGACGACGTGGTTGTTGAACTTGATTTCCTCGAGGAGAAACTTCGTCTCCGCGGCAAAATCAACGTTCGTGAGTGTCGCGCGGATCTCGGCGCAGCGCGGCAGCTCAAGGTTGGCGCGGATGCGCGGCAGCTCGGAGGTGTCGAAGAGCAATCCTCGTGACGGGCCGGGAGTCGGGGTGGATGCTGCGGCTGCGGACTCTGCAGCGCTGAGTGGAATGCGTGCAAACGGCAGTGTGGCCGCGAGTGCGGCCGAGCTTTTCAGAAATGTGCGACGAGTGGACATGGCGGAGTTTGGTTAGAGGCTCACGAGCGGGGCGCCGGTGGTGGCGGAGGTAAGAGTAATGTTCACGTTCGCACCGGCGTGCGTGCCTTGGACGCGCCAGACCGCGCCCTCACGAGTAAGGCGAAGATCGCCGTGAGACTCGCCGGCCGGCCGCGCGCTGCAAACGGTGAGGATCTCGTGGTCGGCCGCGTCCGGCGACTCGACTTCGACGAACGGCTGCGAGCCATCCTTCTCCGCGAGTGGCAACTTGCCGATGCGCACATCGAGGCCCGGTGTGCGCGCGACGCGGCCAAGCAGCGAGGCGTGCGGACGCGTGATCAGAAAGTCGTCGCCGGGAAGCGTGAGCGTGGCGGCGAGATCCTCATTGTTGGCCTGGAAGCGGACCTGCACGGAGGCCTTCGCGTCGAGCAACGTCACGCGGTCGAGGAAAACGACGATGTCGGGCTTCAGGAACACGAGCGTGCGCAGCACGCGCGCCACCTTGCTGTTGACGAGTTGGTAGGCGTCGGTCGCGTCGCTCGTCACGGTCATCCACCCGGGACCGGTGCGGTAGTCGATGACGCGGGCAAACGACCACGAGGGGTTGGTGCCCTCGCGGCCGTCGTGATACTGATGGCCTTCGCCGTTGATGAGGACGGCGGTGTGCGCGTCAGTGAGGCGCAGAGCCCAGCGCGGCTGATGGGCGACGTAGGCGGCGCGTGTCGGATCGTGGAGGAGCCGCTCGCCATAGGCCTTGAAGATGACGCTGTTTCGATCGGCGTGCTCATGGTTGCCGGGTCCGCCGCTCCGCAGGGCGAGGACATTGTCCGTGGCGTTCCATCCAGTGCGCGAGACCACGAGGTCGTTTGTCATCCGGTGATCGAGAAGCGCCGGCTCCGGCGGAGCGACTGGCGCGTCGGCGTCATACCAGATGAGTCCGTAGAGATAGCGCGCCTCGCCGACATCTCGCGCGAGGTAGCTGGCGACGGGATCGCGATGTGTGCGGCCGATCCACGCGGCGACTGAAACATCGACCGCACCGTTGGCGTCGCCGAAGTTCACGATGTCGAACTCGGGCTTCACGAGCGGCATCATGAAGCCATCGATGTGCTTGAAATTGGCCACGGCGTTTTCGTTGGGCAGCGTGGGCAACGTCATGCTCAGCGCGTAGCGGGCAGAGCCGGGGTAGTTGATCAGCTCGCGCTCGTCGATACCCTGCGTGCGCCACAGTGCCTCGGCGAAGAGCGCCATGTGGAGCGTGGTGTAGCCCCAGTAGCTGATACCCTCGTCGTAACAACCGTCGCTGCCATAGATCGTGGAGAAGGCACGCGCGCTGGAGCGGGCGAGTTCGAGCCAGCCTGTGGCTTCCGCGCGGCGACCGAGGAAGTGGCACGCGATCATGCCGAGCGCGGCGGTCGGGATGATCTTGAGATTGGTCGAGTTGAGGATGAGCGGCCAGCGCTTGAGGTCGATGTGGCGGAAGTCCTTCACATCGCTGCGAGGGTTCCAGTCCCAGCCCTGCACGCGGTCTGGATACTTCATGCCGTAGATCGCGGTGTAGCAGGGAGGGGCGCCCTTCGTCGCCACAGCTTCCTCGATCGCGGCGACCTCCTCTGTGGTGAGCGAGCCCTTCAGCCAGTCGAGTGCGAGAAGGAGCGCGATGCTGCCCTCGGGGGCGCGTTGCATGCCGAAGATGTGCCGGCCACCCTCGATGAACGCATCCCACTCGGGATACTCAAGCATCTTGCGGATCGCGGCGCGCGCGAGCTCGAGCTGCGCAGGGTCGCCTTCGACAGCATGGAGGACGCAGGCGCGCTCCAGGATTCGCTGCACGTTGAGTAGATCGACGACGTGGTTGTTGAGGCGGACTTTGTTCGCGAGGAAATCGAGATCCGCGGCTACATCGGCCTCGCGCATGCTCTGCAAGAGCTCCGCGAAACGGGGATGGCGCGCGTTGGCGCGGATGCGCGGCAGGTCGGACGCGTCGAAGAGCAGTCCTCGCGATCCGGCAGCGTGCGAGGGAGCGGCGGCGGATGCATCGGTGCCGCGCAGGTCGAGCCGTGCAAACGGAAGTGCCGCCGCGAGGGCGGCCGAGCTTCTGAGGAAAGTGCGGCGGGTGGGGTGGCTCATGGGGTGGGCGGGGTTAACTCACTTGTAGCCGGTGAAGTGCTTGGGGTCGTCGGGATCCTGGTAACGCGTGGTGTAGGTCTTGTTGCTCGCGGCGAGTTTCAAGAAGACATCGAGCGGGACGACTTCGACGGGGCCGTGGAGCTGTGCGACGACCTCGACGAGGCTGTTGACGTCGTTGGACTCGCGGACGTGCACGAGGAGGAAATAGGGACGCTTTGAGTTGAGCGCGATCAGCTCGTTGAGGTCGGCGGCGACCTCCGCACGCGGGCGGCGCGGGTCGATGTAGTAGTCGTAGGAGATCATCGGCCGGGTGTCGCGCAGGTCGCGGGTGCGGGCGGGACCGTAGCCGTTGATGAAGCCGATCACGTCGGGGAACGCCTCGTAGTAGCGGTCGACGGTTTCCTTCGTGAGGTCGGCGTTGCCGACGTTTCCGTCGGCGGCGGAGTTGTCCATGATCTCCATCACGTGCTCGTCAAGCACGGCCATGAGCTCGCGCGCTTCTTTCATCAGGAGCGGGAACCGGTCCGCGGGGATATGGTATGGATACATGTAGCCCGGGCCGGAGAGGCCGCCGATGAAGTAGTCATTGGGCGTGGCACTCTCGTGGAAATACTCGAGCGCGGCGGGGGAAAACTTCGTCCAGTTCATCGTCACCTGCCACGCGAACGGGAGCTTGCCGCGGCCGGGCTTCGTCCACACGCCGATGCCGATGCTGTCGGATTGCACGAAGGAGATGTAGACTTTTGATTCGGCGGTGAGCACCGCGTCGCGCGCGACGTTGTGGTTGTTGGTGAACTTGAATCCGGGCGTGAAGCTGAACTGGCAGTTGAAGCTCAGGTTCGGGAGATTGTGCAGGCCTTCCATCTTGAGACCGTAACCGGAGAGGAGTGTGGTCCATTGCTCCTCGGTATCCTTCGCGTAGGAGTGCCAGCCGAAGACTGTGGCGCCGGGGTTGAGTTCGCCGAGGAGGCGCTGTGCGAGGGCGAGTTCGTCTGGGTGCTTGGGATTGGCGGACAGATCCTGGAAAAACATCCGCCGGCGCACGCCCCAATCGGCCATCGCGGGCTGGCGCACCGCTCCCGCGTGGCCTCCCATGAGCATGATGCTGTCGCGCGCGCATCGTGCCCAGTAGCGGTCAACGGCGTCGGCGTAGATCTGCGCGTCGGTCCGGCCGTCATAGCGGCCGCGGAGATCGTCGATGCGCGACAGGCCATGGCGCTCGGCGAGCGGGACGAGCGACTCGGTGACGATCAGTGCGTCTTCGAGCCCGGCGATCGTGTAGGCGACGTTCATCGTCGCGGGAACCGCCGGGTCCCACACGACATAACCCTTCGCGTGCCGGGCGAAGAGAGTCAGCGCCTCGTCGGAGGTGACGACCTCCGTGAACTTCACGCCGTGCTTGCGCTCATAGAAGGAGAAGAGCGGGCCGGTGATCTCCCATTGGAAATCCGGCGGGTGGACGATGTAGAGCCGCGGGGCGTTGCGATTCGCGAGTCCCTGCAGGCTCGCGAGCATCGCCTTTTCGGGCATGCCGCCGGCGACGCGCCAGTCGAGATCCCAGCGCATAGAGTGGGCGGCGGGCGCGGGGGCTGCGATGGCTGGCAGCGCGATCGAGAGGGCGAGTGAAACGACAAGAAGGTCGGACAGTTTCCGGAGGTGGAGCGCGTTGCCCTCAACGCGCTTCTTGCGGTCGGTCGTTCTCGGGCGCGTTAGGGACAACGCGCCCCACCAGACCCGCGCTCGGAGATCGCGGGCTACCTTTGGAGCAAGATGCTGAATTGATTGAACCAAGGACTTGGGAGTGATTGTCGTTACTTCTCCTCCTCGACGCGGTTGAAGCGATACACGAGCGGCTGGGGGCGCGAGTTGTGGAGTTCGATGAGCACTAGGGAGTCGCCGCCCTCGAGGAGACGATACTCAAGATAGAGACGCATCGTAGCTTCGCCTTGGGAGATTTCGATGGGCGTGTCGGCCTCGACGCGGAGCGTGCGGCCGGAGTCGAGCCACGCAGCGCTGACTGCAGTGACTCCTCCTTTCGCGGGATAGAGCGCCATGTGACGCTGCTCAACGCGGAAGAATCCGGCGACCTCGGATGGCGCAGCAGCATCGACGGTGTTGGTCGCATTGTGGAGCGTGGTGCGCCAGCGCATGTCGTGACGCAGGCTCACACGCGTGCCGTCGACTGCGATCACGAGATCCCAAGCGTTCCAGCCGTCGAGCGCGGAACTGCGCGCGGGGTCCATTCGCCAGCGGCCCTCGATCGGGGATCCGGCATGAATGGCGAGCGGCGAAAGGAACAATAGGAGAGCGAGAAGTCTGGGTGAAGCGAACATGGCACGAGTGTGCGCGGGCAAACGGGCTCAGGGATTCAGATTAACGCCGTCGGCGGGATCCTGGTAACGCGTTTGGTAGGTCTTTGCACCGGCGGCGAGTTTCAGGAAGACGTCGAGCGGAACCACCTCTACCGGCTCGCTCAGGCGGCCGATAATGTTGGCGACTTTCTCGACGGTGTTTCGCTCGCGCACATGCACGAGGAGGAAGTAGGGGCGGACAGGGTTGAGCTGCATGAGCTCATCGAGATCGGCGGCGGCTTCCTCTTCAGAGCGATCGAGTGAGAGGTAGTAATCGTAGCTGAGGAAGGGCTTGCCGTCGCGAAGATCGAACGTGCGGGCGCTGCCGTAGCCGTTGATGAAGCCGAGCACGTCGGGGTATTCCTCGTAGTAGCGGTCGACGAGTTCCTTCGGCAGGTCGGTGTTGCCGACGTGGCGGTTGCCTTCGGAGTCGTCCATGATCTCGAGGACGCGGAGGTCGAGCGTCCGCATGAGCCTGCGGCCGATTGCCATGAGCGCGGGAAATTTCTCGGGCGGGATGGCCTTAGGATACATGTAGCCCGGGCCGGAGAGGCCGCCGATGAAGTAGTCGTTGGGCGACTTGTCCTCGTAGAAGAACTGCAGCGCGGGCGGATTCATCCACGACCAGTTCATGAGCACCTGCCAACCGTATGGAATGCGGCCGCGG
>DATKCJ010000410.1:0-2889 GCA_035513275.1 Opitutaceae bacterium | reverse complement strand
GAGGATTCGTGATCGGTTCCGGTATGCTCACCAATCCGCCGGCGCCGAAGTCGATCTGGTGCAACTCCTCCATCACGAGTTCGGTGACCGCGAATTGAAACGGGGTTTTCTTGCTGTCTAGAAGGCCTATCGGCCGCAATGCGTCCGTCCGGGAGAGTTTGAGCACCAGCCACCACTCGCGATGGGTGATCCCTTCGGGAGCCCTTAGTCGCCGCAGCTCGTCCCAATGGAGGTAGCGACGTTGCGTTTTCTGGTCCCGCATCATGGAAAAGACATGCGTCGACCGCTCCGACCGCTGCACTTCGGCAAACAGATCCATCAGCCTGGGAGGTGTTTGTGGAATCTTCATCGGCCTCTTCCTAATTTACTACTAATGTGATTACCATTAGTAATTCAGGGGGATATGCAAGGAAATACTAAGACGTGTAACTTTAGTAATTGGCAGCGACCATCTGCCGCCCACTACCACCCAAGAATCCTGCAGTCCCCCAAAACCGGCCGCCAAAAGCAGCGCATAATCCCTGGGACTGCACAGGTGCTGACGCGAGGACGAGTCCGGGTTCCTCAATCTTGCGCAGTCGAATTCCTTTCACCGGCCATCCTGTCGGGCACTCCGGCTTCAGTTGGTGCACCTTCTGTTGACCTGAGCCGACAGCCTTGGCCGCGGGGGTGCGCTTTCGAGTCGGGATGAGGCGCGTCAGAGATCCCGTGGCCGCGGGACGCCGCACCACCGAAAATGGAATCTCGACACAACCGCACGACCCAGAACATTGGGCGCACCTTCGATTCCATGGCCAAGAAACCAGGCAAGCCGATCACCTCCGCACAACGTGCCGCGAAGAGGCGGCGCAAGAAGGAGACAATGATCGTCTTCATCAACGGAAAACAGAAGCGCGTGCCACGCCCTCCAACGATCGAGGGACTCCCTGTCGACGAGTTCCTCCGGCGCAACGCCGACCCGATCTGGCTCGTTCAGGAAGGAAGATGGGATCTGCTCGACGAACAATCCCGAGGATCGGATGCCGGAGTGTTTTGAGGAATATGCGCAGAGTGCCATGCCGGCCGACGCCCCCGCCCTTGGCCCGTCGCCGCACGCGGGCGGGACTTGATTCGGATTTGAGTTTTCTGCGAAACAGCCATTGGGTGCCGCTGCGACGGAAGAGTATTGGTTCAAGTTTCGGGTTCGAGGTCTTTGTCCCGAGGCGTCAGAACGGCTCCGGCCAGGATCCCGCTTGCGGGAGCGCCACCTCTATTATGCCTTCCGTCGCGCTTTTCTTTTCGCGGTCCTGAATTGAAGCCATGCCCTCCTCGATCAAGTCCGATGTTCCCGATGTTCCGCCACCCGTCTGGCGAGACCTGCTCGATGCTGCGATTGCCTTCCGCGCACAACGACCGTGGGAGTGGCTATACGACAGCGAAGTGTTCGCGCTGATCGATGCACAGGGGCGACCGTGGTTCTCATCCGTGCTTGGCGCCGGAAAGCAGGTGTATGGACTCGTGTTCTATCGAGGGGTCGCGGGGCTGCGGTTCCTGATGGACGCGAAGCGTGGCGATGGCGTGCCTCCCCGCGATGCGGCGATACGCCAGGACGCCGTCATGCTGGACTGGGGGAACAAACGGGCGATGCAGCCCGAGGATCTGGACGTGCTCCGAAGGCTGGGCTACGCGCCTCGCCCGAAGGAGCGGCTCGGCTGGCCCTGTTTCCGCGACCACGCGCCGGGCTTGTTCCCATGGTTTCTCGACTCGCAGGGAGCCGCCGACCTGACGCGCGGCCTGCGTGCCACGATCGCCACATCCGGGCTCGCCCGTGCAGATCCCGGATTCTTCGCGCCGTGCGACACGGCGCCGGACGTGCTGCCCACGCTCGACCTGGAAACTGCGATCGCCGGAAACCTTCGTCCCGATCAGGTCGAATGGCGACGTTGGCTCGTGCCCGAGCAGGACGAGCCGCCGCCGATCGTGCCCGACCCGCAGTTCACACTCCTGGCCCAGCTGCCGGTTGCGAAGAAGTTGAATGTCGAGTTCGACATCGTGCACACGCTCAACCCCGTCGGCGACCGAAGTCGGCCCTACTTCCCGCGACTCGCGCTGATGGCCGACAGGCGAAGCGGCTTCATCTACGCGATGGATCTCGCAGAGCCAGAGACTCCTTGGGAAGATCTCGTCCGGAAAACCTGGGCCAAGGCACTGCAATCGGTCCAAGGCCGCCCCGAGCGCCTCCACGTGCGCCGGCCGGAATGGATGAAGGCCCTGCGCCCGCTCGCCGAGGCATGCGGCGTGAAGCTCCACCTGCATGAATCCCTGCCAGCGATCGACGAGGCCGTCGAGTCGCTGGATCGATTCAGCTCCCGCGGCCGGTGAACGCCCGCGTTCCGGTTGCTGGAGCCCGATTGCGCGCGCACCCTGTTTCTTATCGCGCTCCTCATGGAGCGGGCTACTCCCGGAAAATCGCACAATGGCTCGATTCACGCCGCACGTCCGCGCTACCCTTCACGCAATGTCCTTTTCCCGGTTGTTGGCCACTTTTCTCTGCACCGCGGCGTTCGCCGCGGCCAATGATACGCCTGCTGGCTGGTTCGAGTGGCCTTATGTCGACGCCGTTCCGGGCAGCGCGCTCGACACGAGTTCGTTGAACCACAAACCCGCCGGAACGCTTGGCCGCGTCGTGGTGCGCGATGGCGTGTTCGTCACCGAGCGCGGCGGGCGGATTCGATTCTGGGGGACGAACCTGAGCAGCAACGAGGCGTTTCCCGACGCGGAGGGCGCGGCGCGCACCGCGCGCCGGCTCGCCGAGGGCGGCATCAACATCGCGCGCCTGCACCATCTCGACAACAACTGGTCCGTCGAGTCGCGCGGCAGCCTAAGAAAGCGGCCACGGCGGCGAGAATG
>DATKCJ010000409.1:0-12416 GCA_035513275.1 Opitutaceae bacterium | reverse complement strand
TGCCCCCGTCGCGCGTCATTTCGATGCCCCAGTGGCCTGTGAGGTCACAATTCATGCTGGGGGTAAGGTTGAACGAAGTCCGATCCGGCAATCGCGCCTGTTCGACCAAGGATCGGATGTGCCACGGTCCGAAACGACGGCATGCGCGAGTGGAAATCGTTGGTTTCTGCCATTGGTGTCACGACGGAACCGTAGGTCACTTCGTTGACCGATCGCCGCTCCGAAGTTTGGGCGGGAAGCGGGTGCCGCTGCGTTCCCGGCAATCCGCTCTCGCCGCCATTTGTTAGTGGATACGCATGTCGCGCGAGAGGAACTGGCACCCCCGGTCGCGGAGTTTGCTGGAAGCGGCAACCGCCTGACGTCAAAGTTTTCGGAGGATTGCATTTGCGAAGACCAGGCTGACATCGCGAATGCGACGGTCACCGAGGTGACAGATGGACGCGTTGCGAGTGAATGCCGTCGGAATGTTCTATCCATCGTCGTTCCCGTTTCTTGGACGAACTTACACCGGTCCCGACCGGTGACCCCTGCTACAACCCAACATACCGCCATGCAAACTCACCGACGCTCTTTCTTTTGCGTCCCGCGTGCCACTCTCATCGGGTGCGCTTTCTTGTTAGGATCGCTCTCGCATCCTACCCATGCCCAGGAGGCACCCTCTGCGACTTCATCGTCGGAAGACGACGACGTCGTCGTCTTGTCTCCATTCGAAGTGACATCGGAGCAGGACAGCGGCTACGTCGCGACGAACACGCTCGCGGGCAGCCGCCTGAACACGTCGCTACTCAACACGCCTGCGGCGATCTCCGTCATGACGAAGGATTTCCTCGACGACATCGGTGCGTTGAACGTGCAGAGCGCGATGGCGTATTCCGTGAACGGTGGCTTCGATATTCAAGGCGGCGCCACAACTGCCCGGTCTGATACCGGAAACACTCTTATCGGAAACGATTACAACTTCCAAGTGCGCGGCTACCGCTCGGCCACGCAGACACGCGACTACTTTGTCACTCCGTTGGATGGTGACACCTACAACATCGACCGCATCGACGTGGCACGCGGCCCGAACTCGCTTCTCTTCGGCATCGGCGGTCCTAGCGGTGTTGTGAACTCCACACCAAAGCGGGCTCGCCTCGATCGCAGTTTTGGATCGTTCACCGGTTTGGTGGGAAGCTTCAACAGGCAGCGCGCACATCTCGATGTTAACCACGTGCTCGTGGACGACAAACTCGCAGCGCGCGTAAACCTGATGTGGCAGGAGTCCGACGGATACCATGACTTCGAGTCAGACGACCAGAGGCGCGGTGCTGCTGCGCTCACTTGGAAGCCAACAGATACAACAACACTCCGGGTGAATTTCGAAAAGGGATTCCTCCATCAGAATCGTGTGCGCCCGTGGAACGCCGTTGACGACTACTCCCACTGGGAGGATGTCGGGGCCCCGATGTTCGCGTTCGGCACGCCGCAATCGCCCGCGGGCTTCCTTGCGAGCGGAACGAACAACAGCAACCGAGGCACCACCATCCCGCCGCTCGTTGCGCTCGACCAGAACTACAGTCAGGCGCTGAACACCTCGAACCTCGGTGGCGTCAACAACGGCCTAACTTCACCCATCGACGTGACCGGCCGTGGCGAGTTCAAGACCGCCCAGCTCGGAAACTACGGCACGTTCATGGACGGTCCTCTCGCCGGGCTCACCCTCTACACCGGTGGCGATTCCTCCTACGGTGGGGGAATGGGAAGTCCCCGCGGCGCCCGCTACTACCGCATCTCGAACGGTCCCGCCAACGTCTCCGGGTTCGACACTCCGTTTCCGGTTCTCGATGAGACTGAGTATCCGCGCACGAGCAACATCTCGGGCCCGGGCCAGTTCGTTGAGATCGACTACCAGGTCATCTCGGCGGCAATCGAACAACGCATCGGCAGGAATCTCACGGTCGAGGCGGTGGTCAATCGCACCCGCCGCGAGGCGCTGAACCGGACCACGCTTGGATTCAGCCAGATCCGCCTCGGGAAGGATGCCACCTCCTACCTTCCGACGTTCCGGAATGATTATCGTTACGCGGCAAGCCTCGGAAATCCCATCACCACCGGACAAGGACGTGGCGCCCTCAACTTCGGGTCGAGCTACACCAACCTGCTCACAGGCACCGTGGAGGCGAACCCGGTCGGCGGCGGCCTGGTTCCGAATCCCAATGCGGGAGAGGTGATCGTCGGATACAGGCAGTCGTATTCGAATTCAGACGATACCTATGACGATGCGCGCGTGAGCGCGAGCTACCATCTCGATGCCGGCAAGTTCGGCGATCACCATCTGCTCGCATTTGCATCCCGCTCGGAGATCGATAGGGAATCACAAAGCTTCGCCATCGGAAACCTTGATCCGGGGCGGCTCTCGCAGAATGTCACGACAAACGTCCCGAACTTCTACCGCCATGTGAACCTGCAAAGTGCCAACGAGGCGGAGCGCGGTCTTCCCGATCCGTGGCTGGACCCGCTGCCAAACCGGACCATCTACGGTGTCGGCAGCGTGGTTGCCGGCCAGCCCGCTTATCAACAGGAGTATTACACGCCTGGTTTCTACAGGAGTGGATGGAATGGCTCACGTCGCACAAACGACGCCATCGCGGTAGCCGCCCATAGCGGTTTCTTCAACGACACTTTGTTCACGACGATCGGCGGCCGCCGCGATCACATCTATGCCTACAATGATTTCGTGAACACGAATGCGAACAATGGTCCGCTCAATCGCGACCCTGCGACATTCATCATCCATTCTGTCACACGCGGCACGACACGCTCAGTGGACGAGTATGGAAACACGTTTTCAATTGGAGGCGTCTACCACATTCCGTTCAAGGGATTTGAGTGGCTGAGTGTCTTCGCCAACAGGTCGACCAACTTCCAGGACCAGGGCGCGGCGTTGAGGTTTGAGGACTTCGAGGTGCGACAGTCCCTCGAGATCGGACCGCTGAAGGCAGTCGGCATGGACTATGGAATCAAGATGCAGACAAGCGATGGTCGCATCAACGCCACGATCACTCGATTCAACGTCGACCAGAGGAATGTCTCGTCCGGAGTTGGATCGAACAATGTGGTCACCTACATCAACGCCATCTGGACGACGATCCAGAACGGCGGGCCGGTCACCGCCCAGACCGACGTCGACAACCCGAATGGGCACCGTGTCGGAGGCAATGAAACCCGCACGCAAGAGTCGACCGGTTGGGAGCTGGAGATCACCGCAAACCCGACGAAGGAGTGGCGCGTGTCGTTCAATATCAGCAAGGCGGACAACATAGTTTCAGAGCTCGGCGCCAACCTCCAAGCCTACCTCGAGAAGCACAAGGCCGAGTGGGCGGGCTATTCCTCGTTGAACTACGATCTTGGCCGCGCTCCGGGCAACCTGATCAACGCGGGTGGAACGAGCACGGTGGGCGCATTGATCTGGGAGTTGGAGAACGTATCGCTGCCCTTTGTCAAAGCGAACGAAGGATCGTCGTTGATCGGCATCCGCCCGTGGAATGCCAATCTTTTCACATCCTATCGCTTCAGCAATTCGTTCCTGAAAGGCCTGACGGTCGGTGGCGGCGTGAACTACCGCGGCAAGCAGATCATCGGCCTCAAGACACCGACGGAGGCTGATCCGACCGTCGAGGAATTCACCGGGCACATCTACTACCAGGTGAACGCAATGCTCGCCTATGAGATGAAGCTGCGCGGCAACACGAACCTCAAGCTTCAGCTCAACATCAACAACCTGCTCGACAACGACGACCTCCAGGTCCTCACCTCGAGCTACAACGCGCAGACACAGACGATCAGCAAGTTCTACTACCACCAGTTGCCGCGAACCTTCACGGCAAGCGCCACCTTGAGTTTCTGATCTTGGGGTAGATTCGGGAATCAACGAGAGGCGCGGATCTGATCCGCGCCTCTTTCGTTGACGACGATCCGCACAGATCCATGCAGCACACACTTCAGATAACGCTCGGAATCGCATCGGCTCTCATCTCTGCGGGAACTCTTCTCGCTGAAGTGCCCTCGATGCACCCGGCACGCCAAGCCGCCAGCCTCATACCCGTGCTCGACGAATCGTGGACGCTTGTTGCCAAGAACCCGGAGCTTGGCGAACTCGCTGGCGCATCGCAGGAGGTCGTAGACTTTGCCATCTGGCAGGCGGCCGATTCCACATGGCAGATCTGGGCATGTGTCCGGAAAACTGCCGAGCCCGGGAAATCGCGCCTCTTTCACCGATGGGAGGGACGGTCGGTCGTTTCGGAATACGAATCGAAAGGCGTCGCGATGCGCGCGGATCCCACGCTTGGGGAGACGCCCGGGGGCATGCAGGCCCCGTATGTCATCCGCGAAGGCGGCGAATTTCGAATGTTCTACGGCGACTGGGTGAACATCTGCGCCCAGGCAGGAACCGACGGCAAGTCGTTCACCCGTCTTTTGAACTCCGGCGGAGTGCCGGCGCTGTTCGACGAAGGGCCGGCTGCGAACGCCCGCGATCCGATGCTGATCCAGATCGGCGGGCTGTGGCATTGCTACTACACGGCCCATCCTGGTGATGTCGGGTCCGTGTTTGTCAGGACCTCTTCGGACTTGGTCAATTGGAGTGAAGGCAGGATTGTCGCACCGGGCGGCGCCGATCCCTACAGCGTGAAGTTTGCCGCGGAGTGTCCCTTCGTCGTGGAGCCGGTGCCGGGCGAGTATTACCTCTTTCTCACCCAGCGCTACGGCAGGAACTCACAGACGACGGTGGTGCGAAGCAGCGATCCTCTGGATTTCGACTTTGGGCGCGACCCGGAAAAGATCATGTGCCTGCTTCCTATCGCCGCGCCCGAAGTCTTTCAACACGACGGCCAGTGGTTCGTGGCTGCGGTCGCCCCGGACTACTCTGGAGTCCAAATCACGACACTTCGATGGAAAGAAGTGAACGCCGGCGGCCAGTCGATAGATGATTCGCCAGGACCTTGATCACGATCCTGGTCGGGCTGCATGTGGAGTATCCAAAGTGCCGGCGAGCGAGCAGATCGATCCGGAGTGGCAAGACTCGGAGTCACCGGGATAACCTTCCGCTCTGTGGCGTCGGCGTTGCGGACGTGCAGGATCTGTTGTTGGAGCCGACTCCGCGAATCCGCACCCCAATGAAAACCGCGTCGAACCTGGCTCCCGCATTCCTGGCGCCAGGCGGCGCTCGAGGAGAGCTGCCGCTATGAAAACCTCAACAGCCTCGGCTGCATTCACCACGCTCGCCGTTCTGAGCGCGTCGTTTCTTTGTGCCCAGGAGCAGTCGGATCTGCCTTCGCCCCAACTCACGGAACAGTGGGAGCCAGTGCCCGCGATCGTGGTCGCCGCGCCGGGCAAGCCTCCGTCTGATGCAATTGTGCTGTTCGACGGTTCCTCGTTCGATCTGTGGAAGTCGTCAAAAACCGACGGTCCCGCGCCGTGGGTGATCGAGGACGGTGCCATGGTCGTCAGTCCCAAGAGCGGCGGCATCGAAACGCGGGCCGGGTTCGGCGACGTGCAATTGCACATCGAGTTCCGGTGCCCGCTGCCTGCGATCGGACAGAGTCAGCGGCGCGGCAACAGCGGAGTGTTCTTGATGGAACACTACGAACTGCAGGTCCTCGACTCCTACGAGAACGCGACCTACGTGAACGGCCAGGCAGGCTCCATCTACAAGCAGCACCCGCCACTCGTGAACGCCTCGCGTCCGCCCGGCGAGTGGCAGACCTACGACGTGGTGTTCATCGCGCCGCGCTTCGCCGCCGACGGGAGTCTCGCTTCGCCGGCGCGCTTCACCGTCTTTCACAACGGCGTCCTTGTGCAGCACAACGTCGAGCTGCGCGGCCGCACGACCAACCGCGGATCGCCGGTCTACACCGCGCATCCAGACCGGCTGCCGATTGCCCTTCAGGACCACAACAACCCGACCGCCTTCCGCAACATCTGGATACGCGAGCTCAGCCTGCCGTGATCTCTCACAGTCTGCACCCGACGCTATGAGACCCAGAATCTCCCTTGCCCTCGCCGCCGGTGCACTCGCCAGCGCCGCCCTCTACGGCTCAACCGTCGTGGTGAACACGCACGAGAAATTCCAGACGATGGACGGCTTCGGTGCGTGCATCGTGACCTACGATCTTTTGCCGGAATATCTCGATCACGCCTTCTACGACCTGGCCGTGTTCGATCTCGGGATGAGCATCCTCCGGCTCCCGATCGGAGCCGTCGAGGTGACGGCGAACGACAATGCGGATCCAAAAAACTTCGCGTGGAACGCGATCGACAAGGAAACGATGGGCTACGCGATGGAGATCGCGCGGCAGTTCCGCGCCCGGGGTGTCGGCCGCATCTTCGCTACGCCATGGACTCCGCCAGAGTGGATGAAGACGAATCGCTCCGAAGTCGTCGGCGGCCGGCTCAGGCCGGACATGCGCGATGAGTATGCCGAGTTTCTCAGCGCCTACGTGCGCGGCGCGAAGCAGTTCTTCAATGTCCAGATCGACGCGGTCTCGCTTCAAAACGAGCTGCTCTTCGTGGAGCCCTATGAGTCGTGCGTCTATAACCCGTTTCAACTTCGCGAGGCCTTGCGCGCCGTCCACCGCCGCTTCAACGAGGACGGTCTCGCCGTCGACTTGATACTGCCCGAGGACATGGGATTCCCTGTGCGCGTCAGCCTGTATGTGGAGCCGTTGATGGCAGACCCCGAGACGCGCAACTTCCGCGGTCTGTTCGCATCGCACGGTGGCAATGGCTTCGCGAACTGGCGCAGGGTCTCGTCGGAACTCGCGCCGTTCGGCCGTAAGTTTTGGATGACGGAGACTTCGGGCCAGAATCCCGACTGGCAGGGCGGGATGGCACTCGCCGAGAACATGCACGACACGATCGCCGGCGGAAACGCCTCGGCATTCATCTACTGGCAGATCAGCGAACCGAAACCGGGCCGCGCAGCTCTGTTCGCGGCGGGCGACTACACGCCGAAGGCACAAGCCGCGAAACACTTCATCCGGTTCGTGCGTCCTGGCATGCAGCGCGTGCACGTAGGCGGCGATGCGGAGGGCGTTCTCGCGAGCGCCTACAAGCATCCCGAAACCGGTGACATGGCCGTCGTGCTCGTGAACAAGAGCCGGACGGATGCGACGGTCGACCTGGACGTTATCGATCCAAACCCGCCGGCAAAGTGGCTTGTCTTCACATCGCACGACCGAAGCTATCACCGCGAGGCTGACACCGTGTCGACGAGCGGCATCGCTGTGCCCGCGCAAGGTATCGTGACGCTCTACGGCCGTAGCGGCGATGCACTCGCTGAGCTTCCTTCGCTCGTGCCCGCTGGCTGGGAACGCCCGGCCCTCGGCAAGGCGCTTTCCGCGGACTCGGCGAACACCACGGACCAGCGGCTGCACGCGGCCGCGCGCGCCAACGACGTTGCCCTCGTGCGGAAGCTGCTCGGCGAGAAGCTCGACCCGAATGCGCTCAACGTGGGAAAGCTCAGTCCACTGCATCGCGCCGCGTATCCGGGGCATGTCGACGTTGTGAAGTCGCTCGTCGAGGGCGGTGCCGATCCCGACGTGAGGGATGGCACGGGTGGTTCGCCGATGCACATCGCCGCGCGCAACGGACACGAGAACTACGTCGAGGCCATCGTGGCGGCGGGCGCCGATGTGAACCTGGCTGACAATCGCGGCGTCACTGCACTCGATCGCGCGTCTCTCGGCGGACACCTGACCACGGTGAAAGCACTCTTGAAGTTTGGAGCGAACCCGAATCAGGCCGACACACATGGATGGACTGCGCTTCACTGGGCGGCTGCGAGTCCGTCGCGTTCGTCCGTGGAGGTTCTCAAGACATTGATCGAAGCGGGCGCGAAGGCAGACGTGAAAGACGCGGAAGGGCACACGCCGCTCCACACCGCGGCCGCGAATCTGATTTCCCCTGGCTTTTTCCACCGGCAGAGCCAGACCTCCGTGATCTATTTGAATGCCGAGCGGCTTCGCGTGCTCGTCGATGCGGGCGCCGGGGTGAATGAGCGCGATGTGAATGGGCGGACGGCGCTTCACTGGGCGGCATGGCTCGGAGAAACTGTGCACGGTGAGGACGTCGCAGGCCGCTCGTTCTTCCAGTATCGCACAGAGGCGATCCGTTACCTCCTTGCTGCAGGAGCGGACCCACAACTGAAGGACTCGGCAGATCGCATTGCCGCCGACTACGCGGGGGCCGAGGGCTACGACGAAGCGGCGAGCGTGTTGAAGGTGGCGGCAACTCTGCCGTGGCTCGCAGGTCGGCCGCCGATTCCAGGCAAGGGCATCCAGATCGAAGAGGCGACCCGGCGACCCGCTTTCCAA
Source organism: Opitutaceae bacterium (assembly GCA_035513275.1). GTDB lineage: Bacteria > Verrucomicrobiota > Verrucomicrobiia > Opitutales > Opitutaceae > DATKCJ01. Next base: position 4,065 of record DATKCJ010000409.1, on the reverse strand, counting down.
ATGGGCCGCCGGTTGCAGCGCGCGGCATCAAGCGGCGAGCTCGACGTGGTCCGGCAGCTTCTCGCCGGCGGCGCCAATCCGAACATCTCAAATCCGCAAGGAGGCACGCCGCTTCACGCCGCCGTCATCGGCGGCCACCTGGCCGTCGTGCAGGCGCTTCTGGATGCGGGCGCAGATGGCACGCGTCGCGATTCCGACGGCTACACGCCCCTCGAGCGCGCGATGCAAAACAACCAGACAGAGATCGCCGACGCACTTCGCAAGGCGGCGGATGCACCACCGGTGCAACCCTGACGGATTCGCGCAACGGGTCCGCGGTCCGAGATCGCCGGTGCGAGGCGCGTCATGCGGCACCGGATGACGTTACGATGCCGCGCCGCCGGAATGACCGCCTAGAGTGAGTCCAGCGGGAGGAGGCGCGCCTGTGGGCGAAATGTAGAAGAGCCTCGACTCATGCGGTGCGAGATCGACGAGCACGTCGCATTGCTCGCCGAGGGGCTCGGCGCCTTCCGGTCCCCACGCGTAGATGGGGCTGCTCGATATCGGAAGCACGTCGACGAGCCCGATCCAGTCGCGCACACGACGGCCGCTGGAGTTGAACACAAGAAGCGCGTGCGACTTGTGCTTGGGATAGGAGCGCGCGGCGATTTGGAGCGCGCCGCGCTTCGGCCAGAACGCTATCGATCCGGTCCACGGAGTTTCTTGGGGCCGCACGAAGCGCCACAAGCCGTGGCGAAGATCGGACAGGGCAGGGATGCAGTCCGACGTGTTCATCGAGACGCCGAGGATCCCGTTCCAAAGTGCGAGACTTTCGATTTCGGTTTGTGACAGCTCGATGTGCCGCTCACGGAAGAAGGTCACATCGGGATCGTTCTGCCAGAGGACATTGTTGAAGAAGTGGCAGCCGTGCGTTTCCTCGACGGCGTTTTGCGTGCCGCCGCCGACGCCGTCGTTTCCGGTGCCGCCTGTACCGTCCCACTTCACCCCGACATCCGCGGAGATCCGGATCCCGTCGCAGAATCCGATCATCGGTGCGAAATACGCGATGCACCCGAGCCAGTAACTGTCGCCGATCGCCGCGCGGATCCGGCACATCGCTTCGTGATAATACTGCGCCGACGTGCGGCCCGGTCGCGCACGACGGACCTTCGTCGAGTCGACGTAGCCCCACTCGATGAAGTCGGTCTTGAAGAAACGCGCGCCCCACTCGTGCAATGTGCGAAAGACCCGCTCGATGTAGTCGAGTGCCGCGGGATGGCTCGTATCGAGAATGTAGGTTTCCTCGTCCGAGTGACCGGGAATGCCCCCGCCGTCGTAGCGCGTCCACTTCGGAATCGGGCGGCCGCTCAGGTCGCGAAGCAACCATTCCGGGTGTGTGATTGCCACGCGGCTGCGCGAGCCGACCATGAACGGGGCGACCCAGATGCCGGGTGCGTAACCCGCCTCGCGAATCCGCCGCAGCGCGTGCTCGATGCCCAACGGCCACACTTCCGCGCGCGGCACGAGCCAGTCTCCGAGGGACGGGCAATAGCCGGCGTCGATCTGGATGCAACCCAACGGCTCCGGGCGGCGGGCCAGGCCGGTGAGAAGATTGTCCAGGTCGGTCTGGCTGAAGTTGGGCCCGCGTTCATACCAACTGCAGAAGTGATAGCGCGGGCGCAGGTCGGGCTTGATTCTCCGCTCGCGCGCGAGGAGCGCAGTCCACTCGCGGAGCGTCGACCACGTGTCGCCCCCGGTCGTAAAGACGATCACAGGCAGTTCGAGCACGCCGCGGGGAGGCGCGATTCCCTCAGTGGCGAACATCACCTCGAGCCGCGGCAGGTTTCGCTCGATTTCGCGATTCCGGAAGTTGTGCCGGTAGAGCCGGTTCGAGATATGCGCCTTCGCCAGGAAGTCGGCGTGCTCGAATGCGCCGAGTGCGAGCGTCGCACCTCCTTGCGCGCACAGTCCGGTGACTAGATAGCTCTCGATGCTGTATTCGGCCGTCTGTGCGGCGAGTTCGACGTAGTTGGTCGGGCCCGAAAATCCGATGCCAGTGCGGAAGATGCCGGCGGCTCGTTCGATCCCAGCGTCGAAGATCGGCGAGACCCAGTGCGGCGCGCGTGTGAATCCCTCGAGCTGCGTTCCGACGCGCAGGGTTCCGCCTTTCCTGCGGAACGTGAGCGTGAGCGCGCGACCGCCATCGAGCTGATAGCGAATCCTCTTTCCGCCGGTGATGCTCGTGACGCGGGTCCGGATCGCGCGAACGGGTGAGCCGTCGATTCCTGGCCAAGCGTTGCTCACGCTCACACCCGCGCCCGCGATGTCGAAGGAGCCGTCCTTGTGCAGCTCGAACGCCGGCTGATCCTTCTTCATTGTCCGCGGTTGGCGCATACGTGGCTGGTCGGCTGGCTGCTGAAGCGCTTCAGTGCGCGGTGCACGCCGGCCCGGACGTTTTGAAAGTTGTCATGGAGACGGGCTCGCGGATCGGGGTATCGAAAGCAACGAGCCTCACAGATCGTGCGGCGCTCTCTCATGCAGGACCAACAGCCACATGCTCACTTCGGTGACCGTCTGATTCGTTTTTGCGATCGCCGCGAGGCGAGGAGGACGTCACCGGATTGACGAGGTGAATTGTTGCGTCTTGCGGCCGCTCCGCAGTTTGCTTCGGGCGCGACCGCACCCAAACGCGTGGTCCCAATCCTGAATTCCTGGAGCCTCATGAAACACGAAGACATCCGCATCGGAACGCTTGCCGGGCGTGGCGAGAAGACCGCGGCCTACATCCGCGAGATTCTCCCGCACGGCTTCGAGTCCTTCCAGATCAACTTCTGGAAGACTCTCGGCGGCGTGAACTTGAAGCAGCTTGCCCGCGAGACGAAGGAGGCGCTCGACGGAAGCGGAGCGATCGTTTCTTCGCTCGGCATCTACGGAAATCCGCTCGACGGCACCGACGATGCGCGTGAGTGCCTCCGCGGATGGAAGGCGTGCATCGACAATGCGCATCACTTCGGGACGGATCTTGTCTGCGGATTCACCGGCCGCGTCCCCGGCAAGCCGCTCCCGGACAGCATTCCGAGATTCACGAAGGTATTCGGAGAACTCGCGCAGCGCGCCGCCGGCCTCGGCGTGCGGATCGCGTTCGAGAATTGTTGGATGGATGGCAACTGGCAACGCGGAGACTGGAACATCGCGCATTCGCCCGACGCGTGGGAGCTGATGTTCGACGCCGTGCCTTCTGCAAACCTCGGCCTCGAGTGGGAGCCGTGCCATCAGATGTGCGCGCTCATCGACCCGATGCCGCAGTTGCGCACGTGGGTGCCGAAGATCTTCCATGTGCACGGCAAGGACGCGACGATCCACCACGATGTGATCGCGAAGCACGGTGTCGGTGGCGCGCAGCCGGTCGTGCATCACCGGACGCCCGGGTTTGGCGACAGCAACTGGACCGACATCATCAGCGAACTGCGAAAGCATGGCTACCGGGGCAGCATCGACATCGAGGGCTGGCACGATCCCGTGTATCGCGACGAGTTGGAGATGACAGGGCAGGTGGCCGGTTTGAACTACCTCAAGCGCTGCCGCGCGACCTACGTTCCGAATCCGAAAAACATGTAGCGCAGCGCGCGGTCGGCACCGCGGCTGCTGGGCAACGGTGGGTCACCGCGGTGAGCGTGTCAGTGATTGAACCGGGTGCCTTGAAGAGGCACACCTGAATGGGTCGTCAACTCGCAGAGGGGCAACGACGGCGAGTTGGCGACGAACTGACCATGGCGAACCACCGGCCGCACTTCATCCTCATCGGCGGATTTCTTGGCGCAGGGAAGACGACTGCGCTCGCGCGCCTCGCGCGATTCCTCGGCGACGAGGGATTGCGCGCCGCCTTGATCACGAACGACCAGGGACGCGAGCTCGTCGACACGGCGACGCTCCGCGCAAAGGGGTTCGAGACGGAGGAAATACCCGGAGGCTGCTTCTGCTGCCGCTTCGACGCGCTCCTCGGCACCTCGCGTGGCATGTGCGGCGGCGAACCGCCCGATGTGATCGTGGCCGAGGCCGTTGGAAGTTGCACCGATCTGGCGGCGA
>DATKCJ010000408.1:0-5546 GCA_035513275.1 Opitutaceae bacterium | reverse complement strand
CGCTCTCGCTCTTCGGCCTCGTGCTCGCGATCGGCATCGTCGTCGACGATGCGATCGTCGTCGTCGAGAACGTCGAACGTAACATCGCGCTCGGCCTCACGCCCGTCGACGCGACGAAGCGCGCGATGCGCGAGGTGACGGGCCCGATCATCGCAACCTCGCTTGTGCTCTCGGCGGTGTTCATTCCGACGGCGTTTATCAGCGGGCTGACCGGCCAGTTCTACAAGCAGTTCGCGCTCACGATCGCGATCTCGACGATCATCTCGACCTTCAACTCGCTCACGCTCTCGCCCGCGCTCAGCGCGCTGCTGCTCAAGGGCCACGACGCGCCGAAGGACAAGCTCACGCGCGCGATGGACTTCGCATTCGGCTGGCTTTTCCGGCCGTTCAACCGGTTCTTTGCGTGGGCGACGGAAAAATATTCCAACGGTGTAGCGCGACTCATCCGCGTGGCCGTGGTCGCGCTCGTCGTCTACGCTGGACTGCTCGGCGCATCGGCATGGCTCTTCGAGCGCACGCCGACCGGCTTCGTGCCGACACAGGACAAGCAATACCTCGTCGCCTTCACGCAGTTGCCGTCCGCCGCCTCGCTCGACCGCACGGACGCCGTCATCCGCAAGATGAGCGAGATCGCGCTGAATCATCCGGGCGTCGCGAACGCGATCGCGTTTCCCGGTCTCTCGATCAACGGATTCACAAACTCGCCGAACAGCGGCATCGTCTTCGTCGCGCTCAAGCCGTTCGAGGAGCGCAAGTCCAAGGAGCTGTCGGGCCTCGCGATCGCGGGTCAGTTGCAGCAGCAATTCGGCGACATTCAGGACGCATTCATTGCGATCTTCCCGCCGCCCGCCGTTCAGGGCCTCGGCCAGATCGGCGGCTTCAAGCTCTACGTTGAGGATCGCAGCGACGCCGGACTCGACGCGCTCTACGGCGCCACGCAGGCACTCATCGGCCAGGCGTATCAGACGCCGGGGCTCACTGGGCTCTTCTCGAGCTTCACGATCAACACGCCGCAGCTCGTGGCCGACGTCGACCGCGCGAAGGCGAAGGCGCAGGGCGTGCCGCTCGCGAATGTGTTCGAGACGATGCAGATCAACCTCGGCTCTCTCTACGTTAACGATTTCAACCGCTTCGGCCGCACCTATCAGGTCGTCGCGCAGGCCGACGCCGAGTTCCGCGACCGGGCTGAGGACATCCTCCGGCTGAAGACGCGCAACGCCGCAGGCGAGCTCGTGCCGCTCGGCGCACTCGTGAAGGTCAGCGAGACCTACGGTCCCGATCGCGTGATGCGCTACAACGGCTACCCGGCCGCCGAGATCAACGGCGCACCTGCGCCCGGCTTCAGCTCGGGCCAGGCCGAGGCGCTCATGGAGAAACTCGCCGCCGAGCATTTGCCGAAGGGCATGGCGCTCGATTGGACGGAGCTCACGTTCCAGAAGATCATCGCGGGCAACACTGCGATCTACATTTTCCCGCTGAGCGTCTTCCTGGTGTTCCTCGTGCTCGCCGCGCAATACGAGAGCTTCCGGCTCCCGTTCGCGGTGATCCTCATCGTGCCGATGGCGCTGCTCTCCGCGCTCGTCGGACTCTGGCTCACGCAGGGTGAGAACAACGTCTTCACACAGATCGGTCTCATCGTGCTCATCGGCCTCGCGGCCAAGAACGCGATCCTGATCGTCGAGTTCGCGGTCAAGCGCCGGGAGGAAGGCGAGGGGATTGTCGAGGCTGCGCTCGAAGCGGCGAAGCTGCGGCTGCGGCCGATCCTCATGACATCGATCGCGTTCATCGCGGGCGTCTTCCCGCTCGTGATCAGCACGGGCGCCGGCGCCGAGATGCGCCAGGCCATGGGCATAGCCGTCTTCTCCGGAATGATCGGCGTCACGATCTTCGGCCTATTCCTGACGCCGGTGTTCTACGTCGTCCTCGAGAAACTCGGCCTGCGCAAGGCCGCACCGGCGGTGATCGCCGAGCCCGCAACAGAAATTGCCTGAAGTAGGGCAGGTCTCCGACCTGCCACGAACCACCCACAACCCAATCTCACGGGTCAGAGACCCGCGCTACTCACACTCAAATGAAATCTTCACTCTCACTCTCACTTTCACTCTCACTCGCCGCTGCTGCAGCAGCGGCGGTGGGTCCGGACTACGCTCGGCCTGAGATCGCGTCTCCCGTCACGTGGAATGCCGCCACATCGGCGGACACCATTCCGCGCGGCGATTGGTGGACGCTCTTCGGCGATTCCGAGCTCGATGCACTCATCCTCCGCTCCCTCGACGGCAATCAGGATCTCCAAGCTGCCGCCGCGCGTGTTGAGCAGGCGCGCGCCGCGGCCGGCATTGCGCGCAGTGCCTACTTCCCGTCGGCCGCAGTCGGCGCATCCGCTGATCGCTCGCGCACGTCGCGCACGACCGACGTCGTCATGCCGCTCGCCGAGACCGAAACAATCCGCGGCGCGCTCGACGCGTCGTGGGAGCTCGATCTTTTCGGCCGCGTGCGCCGGCTCAACGAAAGCGCGCGTGCCGGTGCGGCCGCAAGCGCGGCCGACTTCGAGAGCGTGCGACTCGCGCTCACTGCTGAAGTCGCCGCGAACTACTTCTCGTTGCGCGCGCTCGATCGCGAGATTGCGCTTGTCGACGAAGGCGTCGCCCTGCGCCGCCGTGCACTCGAGCTCGTGACATCGCGCCGGACAGGCGGCGCGGCTACAGACTTCGATGTCGCGCGTGCCGAAAGCGAACTGGCATCGACCGAGGCCGAGTCATCGGCGCTCGCGAACCGACGCGCCGCGTTGCAGAACGCGCTCGCGGTGCTCGTGGGCGAAGTCGCTGGCGACTTCGCCATCTCAAATTTCAAATCTGAGATCTCAGAACCGCCGGCTGTGCCGGCCGGCTTGCCCAGCGCGCTGCTCGAGCGTCGACCCGATATCGCCGCGGCGGAGCAATCGCTTGTCGCCGTCAATGCACAGATCGGTGTCGCGAAGGCCGCGTTCTTTCCGGCGATTTCGCTGACTGGATCTGCTGGTTACGCGAGCGGCGAGATCGACCGGTTGTTCCGCGCCGATTCGCGCGCGTGGTCGATCGGGCCCAGCGTGTATCTGCCGATCTTCCAAGGCGGTCGAAACCGCGCGAACCTCGAGCGCAGCCGCGCCGCCTACGAAGAGGGCGTCGCACGCTACCGCCAGCGCGTTCTCATCGCTTTCCGCGAAGTGCAGGATGCGCTCACGGCAACGCAGCTCCTCGCCTCGCAGGCCGAGGCGCTGGATCGCGCCGTCGCCGCGGCACGCCGCTCAGGCGAACTCGCACAAACGCGCTACGACGCCGGCTACGTGAACTACTTCGAGGTGATCGACGCACAGCGCACGCTCCTCGCGAGCGAGCGCGCGGCGACTCAGCTCGGGGCGCAGCGCCTGCTCACGAGTGTCGCACTGGTCAAATCTCTCGGCGGCGGCTGGACAAACCCGGCGACCGTCGCGTCAAACATCCATTGAACGTCGCATTTGATACCCGCTTCCATGCGGCGGGCCCAGCGGTCCCGCCCTACCCAAGGACACCGAAACAGTCACAGTCATGAAGACCAAAAACCTTCACCTTCACTTTTCAATCCGCAGATCCGGTCTCGCTCTAGTTCTCGGCCTGCTGGTCGCACCGCTTGCGTCTGCCGCGCAGGACGGGAAGAAGTTCAACTTCGAGACGGTCGCGACTTTCGGCCGGATCGGCGTTGCGGACGACGAAGCCGCCGACACGGTGGCGGGGGTCGAGATACGGCTGCCGCACAACTGGCACGGCATCCGCCCATGGCTAGGCACGTCGGTGAGCGACAACGGCACGTGGTTCGCGGGTGCCGGGTTCATCTACGACATCAAGCCGTCGCCTGACTGGACCGTCACGCTCGGGACGGGCCCCTTCTACTACGAGAGCATGAACGACGAACTGGGCTTCGACCTCGAGTTTTACTCCTTCGTCGAAGTCACACGCCACCTGCGCAACGAAGTGCGACTCGGACTTCGCATCGGACATCTTTCGAACGCCGGCCTGGGCCGCATCAACCCCGGCACGGAGAACGTGACACTGGTCGCGGTCATCCCGCTCACACGCGACCGGCTGCGCTCGTTGTGGAGCGGCGAATCTGTCGCAACGGCGCGCTGAGCGGATCGCAACATTTCCCCACGGACTTCGCGGAGGCGACGGGCGGGGAGGCCCGTGCAAATCCGCGGAGTCCGTGGTTCTATCACGCATGGCGAGTGAGCGGAGCACAGATTGTCTCCGGTCACGTGAGCGCATCTGTGTCATCATTGCTGAACCTCGTATACCTCGACGAGCGCGACTCCGGTTGTGTTGTCGGCGCTGCTAACGACAGCGGTGTAGCCGCCCGGGGGAAGCGTGAGAAGGAGAACGGCATCCGTCGTCCCCGGTGCCAGCGAGAACGCGCCGGACAGTTGCGCAGTCGCTGCGATCTCGTCGGAATAGGAGGTGGTTCCCCAGTTGTCGTTTTGGTACAGCGGCGCGTTGTCGCCGAGCCTGTAGAGGCGGAGGACAGGATTCGTGAGCACTCCCTGAACGTTGTAGAGGGGATCGGCAAGGGTTGGGCCGACTGCGCGAATGAGCAGGGTCTTGCTTGATTCGCCGACCACAACGAAACCGGCGATGAGGCTGTTGTCCCCCGGACCGACCCACGTGCGTGCGGAAACGTTCACGAGGCGCGCGGTGCCCCACAGATCCCCGTCGTAGGCTTCGCCGAGGGCGACACCAGTGCCGCCGGCCTTGCCCGCGATATGAGCGGTGTAGCCACCCGTCGATAAGTTGGCGACGAGTGCGGAGTCGAGAGTCCCCGGATCGAGTGCGAAGGCGCCGAGGCGCGCTGAGGCCTTCGTGATCTGCGCGGCGTTGGAGCCCCAATCGTCGTTTGAGGTGATAAGTCCGGTCGATTGACTCCAGAGCGACATCACGGGGTCCGCCATGGTCGAGCTGACATTATACTTCGCCAGCATCGGACCGATGCCTCGGAGCAGGAGCTCCTTCGAGCCAATCCCGTCGACGTAGAAGCCGACGATCAATACGTCGTCGCCCGCGCCGCTGAAAGCGCGGACGGAGACATTCGCCAGTCGCGACGGCCCCGGGGCGGGCGGCGGGCCATCTGGCGATTTCTGCAGCAGGACCGAAGTGATCGAGAGCGCGGGCAGTGTGATTGAAAACTGGTTGCCCGCGACCGTCACGGTGCCGGCGGCCTTCGCGTTCGACGTGTGCGACACGAACGTCTCCGACGCAGGCAGGTTTGCCAGTTGGAGAGTTGCATAGATGCCGTCGGGGATGGCGAGATTCGCGAGCGACACGGATGTGGCTGTGCTCGCCGTGAGTTCGCGGTTGACGAGCACAATCGTCGTGTTGCCTGAGTGTGGATCGAGCGTGGCATAGGCGGACACCCTGGTCTCGTCGTCCGAGACGGCGCGCACCGAGGTCGAGCGATTGTAGCGCGAGAAGAGATGGAGGACCTCCCACATGCCGGGCTGCCAGCTCCAAGGTGTGAAGATCTCGACGCCGTGCTTCATGAAC
>DATKCJ010000407.1:0-3149 GCA_035513275.1 Opitutaceae bacterium | reverse complement strand
CCTGTTCCAGACCGGTCAGTTCGAGGGCGGTGGAGATTTGGTTCAGTTCCGTTGTGGTGAACAGTTCCTGCGGTTTGGTCGCGAGTTTCTGCCACGCGTCCCGGGCGTCCTCGATTGCGCTGCGGATTTCTTCCTCGATCTTGAGCAGCGAGCCGGCCTCGCCGGCCAGTTGCATCTTGTCGAAGATGGCCTCCAGCAGCCGCAGGCAGACGGCGCGTTCCGCCGCCGGGAATTCGCGCTCGACGAATTCGCGCAGCAGCTCCTTCTCGCCGGGCATGGGCTCGGCGCAGACGATGTTCGATCGTTTGATGGCCGGGCGATCCGCCGGCTTGAGGCCGAGCTGCTGCCACGCCTTCTGCGCCCGCAGCCAGAGGGAGAGGCCCGCGATCTGGGCGCAGCGCGGGTCAATGTCGATGCCATGGAGGTTGTGCTCGATGATGAGGTGGGGCACGTCATTCAGGAATGCGTCCTTGCCGGCATAGGTATCGTGCAGGGATTTCATCCCCGGCGGCCAGCTCAGGGCGTCCGTTCCGAGCTTTTCCTCCAGCCTCCACGCTTCTTCGTAGATGACCTCGAACAGGTCGAAGGCGTAGAGGCCGAAGTGCATCGAGCCGCAGGCGGGATCGAGCATCAGGATGGTGCGCGGGTCTTTGAGCGGGCGGTGCGGGATGTGGTCAGGCTGTTTGAGCAGGTCTTCCTTCGAGTGGTTGTCCTGTTTCGCCTGCTCTGGCGCGGTTTCGCCCGGTTTGAGAAAGATTTCGTTCGGCCGGCGGACGATATAGCGACATCGCTCTTTGAGCGTGGTTTCGCCCTGCGTCATCTCATACCAGATGCGGCCGAGCGTGTTGTCGGTGAGGAACTCGACAACGTAGCGAGGTGTGAAGAACTGGTTTCGGACGGCCAACTCGCGGCTGTTGCGTGGCGCTGAGGATTCCTCGCGCATCTTCTTCCGCTCCGCCGGATCGTTGTAGTATTGGTAGATCCAGCCGATCGTCTCGTCCTCGCGCCACAGCGGTCCGACTTCCTTCGAGTTCAGGAGATCAAACAGCTTCAACAGGACATCCATGCGGGGGAAGAGGAGCCCATACGGAGACCTCCTGTCGAAAAGGACGCCCAAGTCGGTTGCGAGTTCGTCGAACATGCAGCCGATAAAGGTCCGGTAGCGTGAATAGGCGTCCCCCAAGCCTGAGAATGCGACTTCGGAAAAGGCCTTGAATGCGCTCGAGTGCAGCCCGCCGCCCACGCATTGAGCCACGAGACCGCGCTCTTCGGCCATGCGCAAAGCCGCGAAGCGATTTAGGACCGTGAAAGCCTGCTCCCTCAATACCCGCCTGACCGCGCCACCGACTCCCTCCGCCGGCTCGGTGGCGGCCAAATGCGCGATTCGCTCGCGAAGGAGCTTGGCGACCCTGAGACGCTCGTCATCGAGATGCCCGAGGTCTTCCACCGGCAATACCCGGCCTTCGGCTGCGTAGATGCCGTAGAATTCCTTGAGCTTCGCGTCGAACTCGCCCGCAAGGAGGTCGCGACAGTCGGCGACAAGCTGTGCAAGGCGATTACGGGTCTGTGTGTCGAAGGCCATCGGTCACTTCCACCGGATGGCGATTCGCTCGCCGCCCGCCAGGCGGGCGCGCACCGATTCCAATGCCGACAGCAACTGCTCGATCTCCGCAAGGGACGAAATCTCGGTCGGAAGCGCGATCTCTACCTCGGTCGCGGCACCGGTCTCACCGCCCGGTTCGGGCGGGACCGGTGGCATCTCTTTCTGCGCTGCGACGATCTCCGTGATCTCGAGTCTTATCTGGGCCAGTTCACCGGCCGCGACGAGACTTTGGTTGAGCAACTTGCGGATGCCGTCGAGGCCCGGTTCCACCGTGATGGCGAGCGCATCAAGCCGACTGCTGAACTGCTCCTGAAACTCCCCGCCAAGCATCAGCCACTCCGGCATCGATTCGATCTCCGAGACGAGCTTCGCGAGTTCGCGCTCCTTTTCCGTGGCAAGGTGACGGCAACCGTCCTCGGCGGCGACCTTGAGTTGCTTCAGCAAGGTCTGGATTGCCGGAATGTGTCGGTAGAAGTCGTCTCGTGCCAGATGGTTCGTCGCGCTTTCGCGCGTTTCGACGGTCGATGCGATCAGGTCCCTGAGCACTCCGACTAGTGGAAGGTCCGCGATGTCTCGCACGTGTCTGCGAAGTTCGGCGACCGTCTGGTCCAGTCCATTGTCGAATGCGAGCCGCACATCGCGCGCCCAGATGAGGTCGTTCATCAAGGGGCAGGGATCCGAGCCGAGCTTGGGCGTCGCATCAGATGCGTCCGCCGCGAGCACGCCGGTCAGGGCGGATTGCAGGTCGACGGCGCGCTGCTCTCCCGGCAGTCCGGCGGCCTTGAGCTGCGACGGAATCGATGCGTAGCTGCGCTGCATTTCTGGAAAGTGCCTCAAGACCGCCTGGCTGATCTCCTGCTCGACCGGCATGACTTGATCGCCCGTGAGGTCCAGCACGCGCTGGGCCGCCCGGAGTTTCGCCTGGGGAGAGATGATTGAATCGCGGAGCGCGACGCCGGCCTTCTTGAAATTGTTGTTGTTGCGAAGCGACTCGATCGCGATGTCACCCCTGACGGTCACGTCGCTGCCGGACACGCGGAGCTTGACGACCCCCGCGACAAGGAGAGCGGCCACAAGGTAGCGGGTGGTGTCCTTAGACCACCCGAATTCGGGGGCATAGAAGTCGTCGAGAAGCCTGCCGCCGTCGACCTGACCCCGTTTCTGGAGGTAGTCCTTGATCGCGAGCAACGCGGGGCGATCTACGTCGATTCGCTTCTGACCCGCGGAAGTCGTGACGAGGCCCAACGGGTCGTTCAGAGATGCGACTTGCTGGAGGCTCGGCGTCTTGAGGAATCGCTCGGCGAGGGCACCCTCGGCCTGAATGGGAGCGAGTGCATACTTGCTGAAGACCTTTCCAACCACCTCCTTGAGTTGTGCGCCTGCGGCATCGTTGACGTTCTCTCCGTGGGAAGCGACCGACTCCGGCGTGCTCCGAAAGACGAATGTGCCTGCAGAAAGCATCTTCCGAAGACGGGATTCGAGGTCCGTAGAAAGCGCCTCGGCGCGCTGAAGCTGGGCGTCGAGATAGGCGCCGACCTCCTTCTCG
>DATKCJ010000406.1:0-14597 GCA_035513275.1 Opitutaceae bacterium | reverse complement strand
CCACTTCAGCTCGACGCGGCGGCATGCGGTCGGGGCGGGGTGAAGTAGATTTCCCTCGGAGCCGAGGCGTGTCTCGGCAGAAGTGATGATCTCCTCGCGAATGCAGTCGATCGGCGGATTCGTGACCTGCGCGAAGAGCTGCTTGAAATAGTCGTAGAGCAGACGCGGTTTATTCGAGAGCACCGCGAGCGCGGCGTCGTTGCCCATCGAGCCGATTGCCTCGACACCGTCGCGCGCCATCGGCGTGAGGATGACGCGCTCGTCCTCGTGCGTGTAGCCGAATGCAATCTGCCGTTGCAGGAGCGTGAGGTGATCGGGCTGCGGGACCTCGGGCGCGGCCGGCAAGTCCTCCAGGCGGACAAGGTGCTCCTTGATCCAATCTCCGTAAGGACGTTCGGCGGCGAACTGCTGCTTGATTTCCTCGTCGTCGATGATCCGGCCCTGCTCGGTGTCGACGAGGAAGATGCGGCCTGGCGCGAGGCGGCCTTTCATCACGATCTCGGACGGCGGGATGTCGAGGACGCCCGATTCGGACGCCATGATGACGAGCCCACCCGTCGTCACGCAGTAGCGCGACGGGCGCAGGCCGTTGCGGTCGAGGATGGCGCCGATCTGCTTGCCGTCGGTGAATGCGATCGACGCCGGGCCGTCCCACGGCTCCATGAGGCACGCGTGGTATTGGTAGAACGCGCGCCGCACGGGATCCATGTTGTCGTCGCCCGACCAGGGCTCGGGGATCATCATCATCATCGCGTGCGCCAGCGGACGGCCCGCGAGCACGAGCAGCTCTAGCGTGTTGTCGAACATCGCCGAGTCGCTGCCGTTAGGGTTGATGATGGGGAGGATCTTTTCCATGTCCTCGCCAAACGCCTCGGACTCGAAGAGCGCCTCGCGGGCGTGCATCCAGTTGAGGTTGCCGCGGAGGGTGTTGATCTCGCCGTTGTGCGCGACAAAGCGGTAGGGATGCGCACGATCCCAGCTCGGAAACGTGTTCGTGCTGAAGCGCGAGTGGACGAGCGCGAGCGCGGTCTCCATCGCGGGGTTGAGCAGGTCCGGGAAATATTTGTCGAGCTGGGTCGTGAGCAGCATGCCCTTGTAGACGATCGTCCTGCAGGAGAGGCTCGTCACATACCAGAACTCCGCGCCGTTGATCGTCGACGTGCGGATCTCGGAGTAGGCGCGCTTGCGGATCAGGTAGAGCTTGCGCTCGAACGCCATCTCGTCGGCCACTTCCGCACTGCGACCGATGAACGCCTGCCGCATGAACGGCTCGCACGCCTTGGCGGTCTCGCCGAGGGAGGAGTTGTCGACCGGCACGGTGCGCCAGCCGAGAAATGTCTGCCCCTCGGACTGCACGATCTGTTCGAAAGTCTGCTCGATCCGCCGGCGCACGGTCGGATTTCGGGGAAGGAAGATGATGCCGCATCCGTATTCGCCGGCGGCCGGGAGTGCGATACGCGCCTTCTTCGCGCCCTCGGCGAAGAACTTGTGTGGCATCTGAAGGAGCACGCCGGCACCATCGCCGGTGTTGACCTCGGCGCCGCTGGCACCGCGGTGGTCGAGGTTGCAGAGTATCTGGAGGCCGTTGCGAAGGATCTCGTTCGACTTGCGGCCCTTCATGTCCACGACGAAGCCGACGCCGCATGCGTCGTGCTCAAACCAAGGATCGTAGAGGCCCTGTCGCGCGGGGCGGGAGGGCGGCTGCGGCTCGGTGGTGTCTTGAGGCTTGGGCATGGAATCAGGCGGCATGTTGCCGGGCGGCGGATCGAACATGAGGACTCAGCTTTTCACATCCGGCGAAACGCGCGGAAAAACGCCCGCGGCGCGTGAGAGTCCATCGCGACCTGCGGAAACCGACTGCATTGGAGGGGAGTCCGCGCGGGCGGTTAGAAGAAGCGAACGGGCTTCGCGGCCATCCGCTCGTGTTCCGCGTCGGAGCAGCCGGCGTTGGTGGCGACATCGACGCCTGACTCGGTCGGCTTCACGAGGTTGTTGGCGAGCATGTAGTTCTCGACTTCCTCGCCGCTGATATCCGCTAGCATGATGCCGTCGATTTCAACACATGGCGAGAGGGGCTGGCCAGACTTGCGGACCATCTCCTCGTAGTTCGCACGGTTGTTGATGACGTCGATATCTTCGTATTCGAGCCCGTGCTTCTGCAGAATGGCGCGGACACCGTTGCTCCAGCCGCATTGTGGCTTCAGATAGGCTTTGATCTTCATGGGAGTTCCTCGTGTTCGGTTGGCGATCTTTGCAGCCCCTTACGACCAATTCATCAGCCCCCAATGGCAAGTCCGATTTTTGCCCAATGACAGTGCTGCCCAACGGGTGCGCGATTTTCGCCTAGCGGGCATCCCGGCTTTGCCGTAGGAACGCCGCGAAATGAGGATCCTTGTGACCGGCGCGGCCGGATTCGTCGGTTACCACGTTTGCCGCCGCCTGCTGGAAAGCGGGGGAAAGGCCGACGTCCTTGGCATCGACAACCTCTCGCCCTACTACGATCCGGCGCTCAAGCAGGCGCGCCTCGACCAACTGGCGAAGTTCGACGGCTTCCGTTTTGTGCGCGTCGACATCGCGCACCGCGCGGCGTTCGCAGAGCTGTTTCATTCGATCAAGCCCGACTACTGCGTCCACCTCGCCGCGCAGGCGGGCGTGCGGCACAGCATTGAGAATCCCCACGCGTATGCGGAGAGCAACTTGGAGGGATTTCTGAACGTCCTCGAGGCGTGCCGGAGCGACCCGGTCCGGCACCTCGTCTTCGCATCGAGCAGCTCCGTCTACGGCGAGTCGGCGCAGCGGCCGTTTCGCGAGGACGCCAACACCGACCGGCCGGTTTCGCTCTACGGCGCGACGAAGAAATCCAACGAGCTCATGGCCGCCGCTTACAGCCATCTCTTCAAGATGCGCGCGACCGGCGTGCGCCTGTTCACGGTCTACGGTCCGTGGGGCCGGCCGGATATGGCGCCCGTGCTCTTCGCGCGAGCGATCCTGGCGGGCGAACGGATTCCGCTTTTCAACGAGGGACGGTCGCTGCGCGACTTCACCTACGTGGACGACACCGTGGCCGCGATCGTGAAGCTCCTCCTCTACCCCGCCCCGGCGGACGACGCGCCGCGCTACAATATCTATAATGTAGGGCACCACCGGCCGGTGGAGATGCGTCTCTTCGTCGAGATGCTCGAGCGGTTGCTGGGCCGGACAGCGCTTCTTGACCCCCTCCCCGCCCAGCCCGGGGACGTGACGGAGACGCATGCATCGATCGACGCCATCCGCGCGGCGATCGGTTGGGAGCCCAAGGTGTCGCTAGAGACCGGCCTCGGCCGGCTCTGCGAGTGGATCCACGAATACTACAACCCGTAGCCGCGCCGGGGGACGCCTCCGGAAACAGCCGACCTTCCATGAAAACCGTCCTCCTGCTCTTCGCTTCCAACATTTTCATGACGTTCGCGTGGTATGGCCACCTGCGCTACATGGGCCAGAAGCCGCTCGTGCTCGTCATCTTCATCGCGTGGGGCATCGCGTTCTTCGAATACTGCCTGATGGTGCCCGCGAACAGGATCGGCTACGGCACCTTCTCCGGCTACCAGCTCAAAATCATCCAGGAGGTGATCACGCTGATCGTTTTCGCGATCTTCGCGTTTTTCGTGCTGCGCGAGAAGCTGACATGGAACTACCTCGTGAGCTTCCTGTTCATCCTGCTCGCTGTCTTTTTCGCGTTTGGCTTCAAGCCCGCTGCGGCGCCCGCAGGTTGAGGAAACTTCGGTCGCCGCTTGCGCGTCTGTCGAACTTGGGAAAACACTCTCCTATGAACCACCCCATTGCCCTCGCCTCCCTCCTCGCACTCACGACTTCGCTCGCCGTCGCGCTCCCGAAGCCTGATCCGGCCAATGGCGACATCAAGCTGCCCGAAGGGTTCGGGGCCGTGGTCGTCGCAGACGATCTCGGCGGATTGCGCTTCATCACAGTGAGCCCTGCGGGCGATGTCTTCGTGAAGTCGCGCCGCTCCGGCATCATCGCGCTGCGCGACGCCGATGGCGACGGCCGTGCGGAAGAGAAGCGCGAGTTCGGATCCGGCGGCGGCACAGGCATCTCATGGCGCGATGGCTGGCTCTACCACTCGACCGACGACGACATCTACCGATATGCATTGCCGGATGGTGCGCTCGAGCCGGCGGCTGGTGCCGAGTTGATCGTTAAAGGGCTGCCCAATGAGCGGCAGCACGCGGCAAAGTCGATAGCGTTCGACGGCGAAGGCCGGCTCTACACCGACGTCGGCGCTCCCTCAAATGCCGGCGGCAATCCCGACCGCGTCCTCAATGCGAAGGGCGTGCGCCCGTCGCCCATCCTCGAGCGACACGCCGGCATCTGGCGGTTCGACGCCGCGAAGCCCGCGCAGGATCAGGTGCGCGACGGATTCCGGTTCTCGACCGGGTCGCGCCACATCCTCGCGATCAACTGGAATCCCGTCTCGCGCGCGATGTTCGTTGTCATGATGGGCCGCGATCAGCTCAACACAGTCGCGCCGCAGTTCTTCGATGCGAAGGCCAACGCGGAACTCCCCGCAGAGGAGATGCACCGGCTCGACGAGGGCGCGAACCTCGGATGGCCCTACACGTTTTGGGACCCGATGAAGAAGGTGCGCGTTCTCGCGCCGGAATACGGTGGCGACGGCAAGAAGCAGCCCGAGGAAAAATACTCGGCGCCGCTGATCGCGTTTCCCGCGCACTGGGCGCCGATGCAAATGGCGTTCAACAGTGGCGGAAACTTTCCCGAGCGGTATCGGGGCGGCGCGTTCGTCGCGTTTCATGGCTCGTGGAATCGCGCGCCCGAGCTGCAAAAGGGCTACAAGGTCGTCTTCATCCCGTTCGGGACTGACGGAATGCCGACGGGCGAATACGAGACGTTCGCCGACGGATTTGCGGGCACCGAGGAGATCAAGAGCCCGGGCGACGCGCGCTTCCGCCCGTGCGGCGTGGCGTTCGGTCCCGATGGCTCGCTCTACGTGAGCGACTCTCAAAAGGGACGCGTCTGGCGAATCTTCCACACCGGGAAGTGATGCGGCTGTTCGTGATCATCGTCATCGCCTTCGCGGTGCTGGCCGCTGTGTGTGCACGAGTCGACACCTCTGTGTCGTCTGACGCGCCAGCAGCCGACGGTGCCGCGCTCTACGCGCAACATTGCGCGACGTGCCACATGGCCGATGGAAAAGGAGTGCCATCCCTCCAGCCTTCGCTCGTGGACAGCGCGATCGTGCGCGGCGACGAGAGTCTACTGATACGCGTTGTGCTCGTCGGTCCGGCTGCCGTGCTGCCGGCCGATCGTGAGCCCTACAACAACACGATGGCTGGCTTCGCGATGCTTGCTGACGCGGAGGTCGCCGCACTGCTCACGTATGTGCGTCGTGAATTCGGAAACGGCGCCGCACCGGTCTCGACAG
The DNA here is from genome assembly GCA_035513275.1 of Opitutaceae bacterium. Taxonomy (GTDB): domain Bacteria; phylum Verrucomicrobiota; class Verrucomicrobiia; order Opitutales; family Opitutaceae; genus DATKCJ01. The sequence continues at coordinate 9,160 of DATKCJ010000406.1, read as the reverse complement.
AACGTGTTGCCGCGGTTCGCGCGGCACCTTGATTCTCCGTCGTGCGCATCCGCTTCAATCCACTCGCGTTCGCGGTCGCGGGTGTCGCTGCATTTGCGGCAGCGGCAGCGAATTCGCAAACGGTCCTGCTCGAACCGTTTGTTGTCACTGCGACGCGTGGCACCGAAGCCGCGTCGGCGATTCCGGCATCGGTGCGCATCATGGACGGCGAGGAACTCGCGCGCACACCGGCGCTCACTCTCGATGGCGCGCTAAGATCTGTTCCGGGGTTCAGCCTGTTTCGCCGGAGCGACAGCTTGAGCGCGCATCCGACCACACAGGGCGTGTCGCTGCGCGGACTCGGCCCGAGTGGCGCGAGTCGCACGCTCGTTCTCCTCGACGGTGTGCCGGTGAACGATCCGTTTGGCGGCTGGGTTTCGTGGAGCAAGCTGCCGCGGCTGTCGCTCGACCGCGTCGAACTGTTGCGCGGCGGCGGAGCCACCGCGTGGGGCAATGCGGCACTCGGCGGCGTCGTGCAACTTGTCTCCGCCCCACCCCAACCCAGGACGGCCCGCGTCCAAGTCGCCGGTGGTTCACGCTCGCTCGGTTCAGCGGAGCTCGTCGCGGCGGAAGAAACACGCATTGGCGTTGTCGAGATCGCAGGACGCGCGTTCACGACCGACGGTTTCGAAGTGGTCGCGCCGGAGAATCGCGGCGCGGTCGACATTCCCGCATCGCAACGACATCGCTGGCTCGCGGCGCGACTGCTCGCAAAAGCGGGAGCCGACACAGAAGTGATCGCGACAGCTCGAGTCTTTCGCGAGAATCGCGGCAACGGGACGCCCCTGCAGAACAATCGCTCGAGCGATGCGCTTGGCTCGGTCGTCGTCAATCACCTCCCGGCCGCTGGAGTGCAGTGGACTGCGACCGCATTCATTCAGGACCAAGAGTTTTCCAGCACATTCAGCTCCGTGAATGCGACGCGCACAGCAGAGACGCCCGCGAGCGATCAGTTCTACGTTCCTTCGAATGCGTGGGGAATCGCGTGGGTCGCTACGCTCGATTCGGCTCGCGGCGGCACTACGACCACGGGCTTTGACTTTCGAAGTGTGAAAGGAGAGACGAACGAGGACTCGAGTTTCTCGAATGGCGCGTTCACCCGTCGGCGCGTCGCGGGTGGTGAGCAGCAAATCGGCGGCGTCTTCGCGCTCCACTCGTTGAAATTCTCGGACTCATTTCACATCGTCGGCGGTTTGCGCGCGGACCGCTGGTCGGACACTGACGGGTTTCGCCGCGAATCGCTCATCGAGTCGGGCGCGGTCACGCGAGACGACGAGTATTCCAACCGCGACGATTGGGAGTGGAGCCCGAGCGTCGGAATCATTTGGAGCGCGACCGAGGAACTTCGTGTGCGCGCGTCTGCTCAGCGCGCATTCCGCCGCCCCACCCTTAACGAACTCTACCGGCCGTTTCGCGTCGGTGCATTCGTCACGGAGGCAAATCCCGAGCTGCGCACCGAGACTGTCGACACAGTCGAGGCGGGCGTTGAGTGGTCGCGTGGGCCTCTCGCGGCATCCGCGACAATTTTCCATCACGACCTGCGCGACGCTGTCGCTAATGTAACGCTTGTTCACGGTCCGGGCACGTTTCCGGATTTCGGATTCATCCCGGCTGGTGGCGCCGGCCGAAGGAGACTGGACCTCGATCGGGTCGTTGTTCAGGGCGCGGAGCTCTCGGCAAAGGTGTCTCTCGGCAGTTCGGCCACGCTGGTCGCAGAGTATCTCTTTTCGGATGCGCGTGTCCGGCGAGGGGACCCAGATCCGTCGCTCAACGGCAAGGCACTTGCACAAGTGCCGCGGCACAGCGCCACGCTGTCCATCGAGTGGCGCGGACCGGTTGGGTTGACAGTCGCTCCGCGCCTGCGCGCGTTCTCGAGGCAGTTCGAAGACGACGAGAACCTCCTTTCGCTCGCCGGTGGCTTCGTCGGGGATGTTCTTGTTTCCATCCCGCTCCGTGATTCGACGGTGCTCTTTCTGCTGGCAGAGAACGTGGGTGACGCTCGCGTCGAGACCGGCCGTTCGACGACCGGCGTCATCAACACAGGCACCCCGCGAACTGTCTTGGTCGGAGTCCGGGCGGACTTTTAGCCGGCTGGGAAACGGCCACGGGGTTGGACAGCGGTTGTCCATCCGTCGTGGTAAAGTAGGCAACACAATCAACCTGACTCGCTTGGTCGAGTAGACGCTTGCCACCCGAAATGTTTCGGCAAAGGTGGGCGCTCCCTTCCCCACGAGCCCGGAATAACACTACACACATGGCCAAGACCACAGTAACACCCCCGAAGTCGGCCGCCGCCGATGCTCGTTCCAAGAATATCGAACTCGCGATCTCCGCGATCACCAAGGAATTCGGACAAGGCTCGATTATGCGCCTTGGCGAAGCGACGAAGATGAACGTGGAAACAATCTCCACCGGTTCGATCGCGATCGACCTCGCCCTCGGAGTCGGAGGACTTCCGATGGGCCGCGTGGTCGAGATTTTCGGTCCCGAGTCCGGCGGAAAGACGACGTTGTGTCTCAGCTTGATTGCTGAAACCCAGCGCCGTGGGGGGTTGGCGGCGTTTGTCGATGTCGAGCACGCGCTCGATCCGAAGTATGCGCGCGCCGTCGGCGTGAATCTCGACGACTTGCTCGTTTCGCAGCCGGACAGTGGTGAGGACGCACTTACGATCACCGAGACGTTGATCCGGTCGGGGGCGATCGAAGTGATTGTCTTGGATTCTGTCGCTGCGCTCGTGTCGAAACACGAACTCGACGGTCAGATGGGCGACGCGACTGTTGGCTCGCAGGCACGCCTGATGAGCCAGGCGATGCGTCGACTGACCGCGGTTATCAGCAAGACCAAGTGCGTCTGCGTGTTCACCAACCAGATTCGCGAGAAGATTGGCGTGATGTTCGGCAATCCCGAGACGACCCCGGGTGGCCGTGCGCTCAAGTTCTTCAGCTCCGTTCGGATCGACATCCGCCGGATCGGCCAGATCAAGGACCCAACCGGCCGGGTCATCGGCAATCGAACCAAGATCAAGGTCGTGAAGAACAAGGTCGCCCCGCCGTTCACGGCCTGCGAGTTCGACATCATGTATAACGAGGGAATCTCGCAGACGGGCTCGATCCTCGACATCGGTCTCGAACAGAAGATCTTCGAGAAGAAGGGCGCCTGGATTTCCTACGAGGGCAATTTGATCGGTCAGGGACGCGAAGCCGCGAAGCAGCACCTCGTCGACAATCCCGAGCTAGCCCAGAAGCTCATCAAGATTATCATGGAGCGGGTTCAGGTTTCCGGCGGAACAGTGCTGGCAGCGGCGGACGGTGAGCGTCCGGCGGAAGTAGAATCCTAGTTCGCGTAGGGTGCCAGTCCTGTATCTTGGGTCCACCGTTCTCCTTGTAGCGTTCCTAAGCTATTGGGCTGGAGTCAGATTTGTCACCTATGCTGACTGGCGGCCTTTGCTCACCGGGCAGATGGGGTGGCGGAAGTCGTGGTGGAGTTTAGGCGACGAGACTTGCGCGACACGACTCCATGCCACCACCTTTTCTGCGAATACATACTCGTCTCCCACATCTTGATCATTCTATCGAACATCTCGAAGTCCTACGGCACGCGCACGCTGTTTTCGGACGTCACGCTCTCAATTCAAAGAACCGACCGGTTGGGTTTGGTCGGTCCAAACGGATCGGGTAAATCGACGCTGTTCTCGATCATTCGAGGTGAAGATTCGTCTGACACGGGAACCGTTACCTGGGAACGCGGGGCTACTCACGGGTTCCTTCCGCAGGAAAGTGCGCCGGTCGGCGATGAGAGCATCATCGACATCGCAACCGACCGAATCAGGGCAGCGAGCGCGCATCGGCTCAGCGAAGACCAACCAGAAGGACATGAAATCCACGCTGACGATGTCGATTACACCCTCGAACCGCGCGCGAAAAAGGTTTTAGCCGGGCTGGGGTTTCGCGAGCGCGACTTCGAAAAGCGTGCCGACACCTTTTCAGGTGGATGGGTTATGCGGGCGCATCTCGCACGCCTGCTGGTGCTTTCCCCCACCCTGCTCCTGCTCGACGAACCGACAAACCACCTCGATCTTGAGGCGCTGCTTTGGTTTCAAGATTACCTCAAGCGTTACGAAGGCGGTCTGCTCATCATTTCGCACGACCGTGAGTTTCTGAATCAACTTTGCACGGGAATCATCGAAATCCGCTCCCGGCGGATGAATCGATGGACCGGAAACTACGACACGTTCCTCCGCCTGCGCGACGAGCAACGCGTGCAGCAGGAGACGACGTTCAAGAATCAGCAGCGCGAGATAGACAAGCAGCAGGCATTCGTGGATCGCTTCCGGGCCAAGGCGAGCCTGGCCTCGCGAGCGCAGTCCAAGATCAAACACATCGCGCGGCTCGAGGCTGTGGCTATCGACGCGCCCGAGAACGATGAGGCAACGGTCAATTTCAGGTTTCCCCAGCCCCCGAAAAGCGGGCGCCGCGTGCTCACACTTGAGAGTGTCTCGCAAGCCTATGGCAACCTCGTTGTCTATCGTGATTTGAGCCTGGTCGTCGAGCGCGGCCAGCGGATCGTGCTCGTCGGTCCGAACGGTTCTGGCAAGTCCACGTTACTCAAGATCATCGCCGGTGCTGTGCCGATCCGAGGTGGAAAAGTCGATCCGGGGCACAATGTGCAGATCGGCTATTTCGCCCAAAACCGCGTGGAGAATCTGAACCCGGAGCACACAGTGCTCGAGGAAGTGATGGAAATGCGTTCCGCGAACCCGGACATCACCGAGCAATCGGCGCGCACGCTCCTTGGCGGCTTCCTCTTCAGGAAAGACGACGTGTTTAAAAAGGTTCCGGTGCTCTCGGGCGGAGAGAAATCCCGACTCGCACTCGCCAAGCTGCTCGCGGCACCGCCCAACTTGTTGCTCATGGACGAGCCGACGACACACCTCGACATCCCGAGCATCGACACATTGGTCGCCGCCCTCTCCGCCTACGAAGGCACCCTAATCTTCATCAGCCACGACGTTTACTTCATACGGGCTATCGCTCGCACTGTTCTTCACATCCACTCGGGTGTGCTCACGCCGTATGCCGGCAACTACGACTACTATCTCTCCAAGTCGGGCGCCACCAACGCGCGTGCCGCTGTCGAGGCCGGCTTCTCGGACGCACGGCCTTCCAACGACGATGAAGGCGAATCCCCCACCCTTTCGCGGGCTGCGTCCGGACCAAAGTCGCGCGAACAGCGTCGGCTGGAAGCCGAGGCGCGTTCGAAGAAGTCCGCCGAACTAAAGTCACTGCGAGCGCGGATTGCGGCGCTTGAAGCCGAGATCGCGACGCTTGAGAAGAAGCAGGAGGAGACCGTGACGGCACTCGAATCGCCGGAAACCTATCTCCAGGCCGGAAGGCCGCAAACGCTCAATCGCGAACTTTCTGCGGTCGTGGATCGCCTCAAGTTAGCAACTGCCGAGTGGGAATCCGCTGCGGGCCGGCTCGACGGTCTCGAGCGATCCTAAACTCAACTGCACGTTGCGGCTGGCCGGGCTTTCCACTTGGCGCCGTCCAGTCGCAGTGCTTGCCTCGGGCAAATGTCCCCCGGCTCAGATATGATCGCTGCGCTTGCCACTCCATCCGGAGAATCGGCGATCGCCCTTATCCGCGTGAGCGGTCCCGGTGCGCGAGCGATCGCCGCGGAGATCCTCGGACGCGATCCGGTGCCACGGTTTGCCACGCGCGCGGAGCTGCGTGACATGAAGGGCGCGATCCTCGACGACACGATCATCACCTTCTTTGAGGGACCGAATTCCTACACCGGCGAAGACGTAGTTGAGATTTCAGGACACGGGAATCCGATGATTGCCCGTCGAATACTGGAGAACCTCTGCTCACGCGGATGCCGTGTCGCGGAACCCGGGGAGTTCACGCGGCGCGCATTTATGAACGGTCGCATGGACCTGAGCCAGGCGGAAGCCGTGATGGATCTGATTCGCGCGCGGGGAGACCGTGCGATTGAGGCGGCGAACCGACAACTCCGGGGGGCGCTCGGCCGCCAGGTGTCGTCTCTCTCGGATACTCTCCTCGGTGCGATCGCGCGCGTTGAAGCCTACATCGATTTTCCCGAGGAGGATCTTCCCACTGACGACAGGGATCTGTTGTGCAAACTGATCGAATCCGTGCTCAAACCAATGTCAGCGCTACTCGCCACGGGACGTTACGGCGAGCTTCTCCGCGCCGGTGTGCGCACCGTCATTGTCGGCGAGCCAAACGCCGGGAAGAGCAGTCTGTTGAACCGTTTGCTTGGCTGGGAGCGTGCCATTGTCAGCGCGACGCCCGGGACGACCCGGGACTTCCTTGAGGAGCCGCGCATCATCGGAGGTCACTGTATACGACTGACGGATACAGCGGGCCTCAGCCGCACTCCTGGTGAGATTGAAGGACTGGGCATCGCGCGGACACTCGATCTGGTCGCCGGCGCCGACCTCATACTTCTTGTCGTCGATTCCTCACTCCCCTTCCCCGCCCTTGGCGTCGAATTGTTCGCCGCTGTTTCGCCATTGAACACGGTAGTTGTCTGGAACAAATCCGACCTTTCGCCTCCACGCGTGACGCCGCCGCCCTTTCGGGATTCTCGCTCGGTCTCCGTATGCGCGCTCGACGGATCTGGTTTCGGACACCTGGAGTCGGCGATTTCGGACTTTGTGGAGCTCCACCGGAAGGATCCGGGGCCAGAATTGATCGCGATCAATGCTCGCCACGCACTGGACCTCGCGGATTCCCGGGAGTGTCTTGAACGCGCCCTGTCCAAGGTCGAGATTGGCCAGTCCGACGAAATGCTTGCCGCCGACTTGCGGTGCGCCCTCGATTGCCTTGGCCGTATTGGCGGCAGAATCGACAACGAGCAAATGCTCGACAAACTCTTCGCCGAGTTTTGCATCGGAAAGTAGCCTCGCCCTGCGGTGAAAGCGTTTGGGCGGACCGGGGTGATTCACTTATGCATCTATCGGAGAACGCTTTACAATTCGATGTTATTGTCTGCGGCGCGGGCCATGCCGGTTGCGAGGCTGCATTAGCTGCCGCTCGAATGGGAGCTTCTACCCTCCTTCTAAGCGGCAATCTGGACACGATTGCCCAAATGAGCTGCAATCCCGCGATTGGGGGTCAGGCCAAGGGTCACATCGTCCGAGAAATTGACGCCCTCGGTGGTGAGATGGCAATCAATACTGACACGACCGGAATTCAGTTCCGTCTGCTAAACAGCTCAAAGGGACCCGCGGTTCAGGCACCGCGGGCACAGTGTGATAAGAAGGCTTACCAGTTCCGAATGAAGCACACTCTGGAGCTTCAGCGGAATCTGCAAATCGTTCAGGCAACAGCCACGAAGATATTGCGGAAGGGCGACTTGGCCACAGGCGTTGCGACGAATCTGGGTGTGGATTTTATGGGATGCACCGTCGTCCTGACAACGGGCACCTTTCTTCGCGCGTTGATGCACGTTGGCGACAGCAAGACTGAAGGCGGACGCATGGGAGACTTTAGCGCCCGAGACCTATCTGGAAGCCTCGCAGAACTCGGAATTGAGTTACGACGACTTAAGACGGGCACGCCCCCCAGGCTCCTTGGCAGAACGATCAATTTCGGAGCAATGGAGGAGCAGCGGGGTGATGCATCGCCGACGCTGTTTGCGTTCCATGACACCAGGGATCCCGTTGATCTGTTCCACGTGGAACAATCAGCCGAGAGACGGCTAGGTTGGTCGCCGGGGTCGAATCAAGTCTCGTGTTGGCTGACTCACACGACGCCGGATTCTGCCATGATCGTCAGAGACAATCTTAGAAGGTCAGCCCTCTATGGCGGGATGATTGAAGGGGTGGGACCGCGTTACTGTCCGAGTATCGAGGATAAGATTGTTCGATTTGCGGAAAAACCAAGGCATCAGGTGTTCATGGAGCCTGAAGGGCGGCATACGAACGAGTATTACGCCAATGGCCTCTCAACCAGCCTGCCGCTGGACGTGCAGTGCGAACTTGTTCGAAGCATTCCAGGACTGGAGAACGCGCAGATACTGAGACCTGCATATGCCGTCGAGTATGACTTTGCACCGCCCACGCAGCTCACATCCTCGCTCGAGTCGCGCAAGCTGGAGGGCCTTTTTTTTGCCGGGCAGATCAACGGAACCTCAGGATATGAAGAAGCAGCGGGGCAGGGGATTGTCGCCGGCATCAATGCTGCGCTAAAATCGAGCGGACGCCTCCCTGTTGTGCTTCGACGGGACGAGTCCTATATCGGTGTCCTTATCGACGACCTTATCACCAAGGGAACGTCCGAGCCGTACCGGATGTTCACAAGCCGCGCGGAACATCGATTACTTCTCAACCACGGCAGCGCAGAGCTCAGGTTATTAACACGCGCGGAGAATTATAACCTGTTATCCAATAGTCGCTTATGCAGCATTCGCCACAAGCTATCCCGGGTTATTCACTGGTCATCGGAGCTAGAACTGCTTCGGCACGATGGTGAGTCGATCGGCGATCTGGTTCGGATGGATCGAGAAGAGGGCAGCCTTCCAGATCCATTCAAAGCCGAAACTCCAGAGGTTCAGAAGGAGGTCCTCTTCCGAGTTCGCTATCGGGGATATCTTGATCGCGAACTTCGTGTTGTGGAGCGGATGCGCCAGTCTGACAGTGTTCAAATTCCGCTATCAATCGACTACCAAAGTATAAGGGGACTTCGCGCGGAGGCGGTTCAGAAACTGACCCATCTCAGGCCCGCCACGATTGGCCAAGCTTCAAGAATCAGCGGCGTCAACCCGGCGGACATTTCGATCCTACTGGTCTATTCTCACGCCAATCGTGGCGCGGGTCGGTAGCGGTGGGATCAGGTTATCCTAATCTTGAAACCTAGCTATCACGTTCCACATAAGTTACATGCATAAGCCATGGACGCCTAACATCGCTCTACCTCAACTGGGAAGAATCGCCGCTCTGTCCAAAAACATGTCGATCCAAAGTGCCCACCCCGCCCATTTAGCGAGAGTTGAGGCCCGCCTGACGGCACTGAAGGAAACCTTGACGGTGGCAATCCCTCGAGGGATTCAAGAAATCACTTGGGAAGTTGGAAGTGGGCACGGGCATTTCCTT
>DATKCJ010000405.1:0-3896 GCA_035513275.1 Opitutaceae bacterium | reverse complement strand
CCAAGATACCATTGGTGCTGCAGGTCACGGAACCCCTCGGGCTGCCGGGTGCCATCTTGCACGAATGGAAAATCCGGCATGCAAAGGATCGTCAGGTCGTAGCGTCGCTCCGCGAGCCGACCCAGCTCCGGATCGGCTTTGCCAAACATGTGATGGCTGTAGAACAGCGTCGTCAGAGGCGAGGTGTCGCAGAAGAGCCACCGGTTCGATTGCATCAAGGCCGACTCCTCCCGTCGAATCTGCTCTCCGGCGATGTGTCGCATGTCTTCGAATGCCAGGGTGCCCGCCTTTGCATCCCAAATCTCCCGTCCATATTCCGCGACATGGGCAGTCCCAAATTCCTTTGCGAGAGACTCGGCGAGCGTGCTCTTGCCGGTCGACTCGCCGCCCAGCAGGCAAACACGTTTCACGAACGACCCATAAACCTCGGGTGATAGCCAGTCCCGGTGCGCATGAACGTCCTGGCGAATACGCGACGCCGATATCGGCACGCTTCGTCGTTCGCGATCGACGCACACATGCACCACATTCGGGCACGAAGCATGGTGCTCGCGAAAGCAGCGGCTCAACTCTTCTGCAAACCCATCCCCGTAGTCCTCGCTGGTGAACACCGCATCGACCGTCACTCCGAAGGTACGGAGACAGACGAGACCGCAGAATCTACGGTGAGCAGTCACTTCTCCATCGTTGTGCGGCAACTCGAGCGGAACCTCGCCGGGCTTTGCCAGCTCTCGCAGCCGTGCATCGGTCAAGGCTAGATGATGCACAGTCGGAAAGAGTCCGCTCATCCACCCTTCCCGCTTTAAGGCGGGACATCCTTCGAGTTCCGGCTTCGAGTAACTGATCGCGAAAAGCTCGTCGCATTCCTCCAGCGCTCGCCTCAACAGAAATTCGTGTCCCTTGTGCAGGGGCGCGAACTTCGCCACGACCAGTCCCCTGCGGAATCGCTTCGTCATGGGGTGATCAGCTTCCGCCAGCGAAACAGCGCCACGAGCGCGTTGATCCAGAACAACGCATAGAGCACGGCTGTCACGTTGAGGCCGCGCGAGAAGAAGAGCGGAACGGCCACCGAATTGACCAGCAGCCAACACCACCATGCCTCGTAACGTCGGTTCATGAGCAGAAGCTGGCCGAGGACACTGAACGCCAGCACGACAGAATCGAGGAAAGGGGCATAGGCATCGGTGAAGCGATGGAGCAGCCACCCGTAGATTGCAGCCACGGCCGCACCCGCGACGAACATTCCCAAAAACGGCAGCAGCCCAGTCCGCCGGACGGGAATCCCTTCACGCGAATTCCCACGCACCCAGTTTCTCCAGCCGACGACGCTCGTTCCGATGAAAAACGCCTGGAGGGTCACATCAGCGTAAAGCTGCGAACTGTAGAAGACCCAGCCGAACAGTAGGCACCCGATGATTCCGATCCACCACGTGTGGAAACTGTTCCGAGCTGCAAAGAGAATCGAAGCGGCATTGAAGACGTTGGCGGCGATTTCAATGCCCTTGTCCATTCGGATCCCGGATTACGTCTTCGAGTAGATCTCCGAACCCTTCTCTACAAATTCTCTCGCTTTTTCTTCCATCCCAGCCTCGAGGGCCTGGGCTTCGGCCATTCCCAATTCAGCTGCATACTTCCTCACGTCTTCTGTGATCTTCATGCTGCAAAAATGAGGCCCACACATTGAGCAAAAATGGGCCGTTTTTGCTCCCTCTTGGGGCAACGTCTCGTCGTGGAATGAGCGCGCTTTCTCCGGGTCGAGGCCGAGGTTGAACTGGTCCTCCCAGCGGAATTCGAACCGGGCCTTCGAGAGTGCGTTGTCGCGGTATTGCGCGGCGGGATGGCCCTTCGCGAGGTCGGCCGCGTGCGCGGCGATCTTGTAGGTGATCACGCCTTCGCGGACGTCGTCGCGATTCGGCAGGCCGAGGTGCTCCTTCGGCGTGACGTAGCAGAGCATCGCGCAGCCATACCAGCCGATCATCGCGGCGCCTATGCCGCTCGTGATATGGTCGTAGCCGGGCGCGATGTCGGTCGTGAGCGGCCCGAGCGTGTAGAACGGCGCCTCGTGACACCACTCGAGCTGCTTGGCCATGTTTTCCTCGATCATGTGCATCGGCACGTGGCCCGGACCCTCGTTCATCACCTGCACGCCGCGCGCCCACGCGCGCTCGGTGAGCTCGCCCTGCGTCTTAAGCTCGGCGAACTGCGCCTCGTCGTTCGCGTCGGCGACCGAGCCGGGACGAAGCCCGTCGCCGATCGAGAACGAGACGTCGTAGGCGGCCATGATGTCGCAGATGTCGTCCCAATGCGTGTAGAGGAAACTCTCCTTGTGATGCGAGAGGCACCACTTCGCCATGATGCTGCCGCCGCGCGAGACGATACCCGTCATGCGCGACGCCGTGAGCGGCACGTAACGCAGGAGCACGCCGGCGTGGACGGTGAAGTAGTCGACGCCCTGCTCGGCCTGCTCGATGAGCGTGTCGCGGTAGATCTCCCACGTTAGCTCCTCGGCCTTGCCGCCGACTTTCTCCAGCGCCTGGTAGATCGGCACCGTGCCGATCGGCACGGGCGAGTTGCGCAGGATCCACTCGCGCGTGGCGTGGATGTTCTTGCCCGTCGAGAGATCCATGACCGTGTCCGCGCCCCAGCGCGTGGCCCAGCGCATCTTCTCAACCTCCTCCTCGATGCTCGACGCGACGGCGCTGTTGCCGATGTTCGCGTTGATCTTCACGAGGAAGTTCCGGCCGATCGCCATCGGCTCAAGCTCGGGGTGGTTGATGTTCGCCGGAATGATCGCGCGACCGGCAGCGACTTCCTGGCGAACGAACTCGGGGGTGATTTCGGTGGGAATCCTTTGCGGGAAACGCTGGAAGACACTTGGAGTGAATGCGGATTGCGGATTGCGGATTGCGGATTGTTGCGAACTTCCGGCGTGCTGTTTGCGGAGATCATTCCGGACTGTGTCTCCGGACAAATCCGCAATCCGCATTCCGCAATCCGCAATCCGTAGGTTTTCCCGAATGGCGACAAACTCCATTTCCGGCGTGATGATGCCGCGTTTCGCGTAGGCGTATTGCGAAACGGACCCGCCCTTCGAGCGACGGGGCTTGCGCTTCGCGCCGCTCAAGCCGGGAAACTCGACGAGCCGGTTGCGCTCGGCCTGGCTCGCGAACTCGGCGTGGCGGCCGGAGAGGTAGCCGTTGTCCTGCGGAAGGACCGTGCGACCGCTGTATTCCTCGGTGTCGGCGCGATCGCGGATCCAAGCGCTGCGCACGTCGGGTAGACCCTGCTCGACCGTGCCCGCGAACGACGGGTCACCCCACGGGCCGGCGCAATCATAGACGCGGACCGGCTCGTTGACCTCGATCCGCCCGTTCATGCCGTTGGTCGGCGACAGCGCGATTTCGCGGACGGGCACCCGGATGTCGGGGCGCGATCCTTGGAGATAGACGCGCGTGGATGCGGGAAACTGGCGGCTGGCCGGGGTATCGGTGGTCGTGGGCATGGCGAAGTGGGTGTTGGGATCGGCGTCCGCCACCACCAGCGGAATGCAGCCCGATTGCCCTCCGGCACCCGGTCCTGTTTTCCCTCCGGCGGTTTCAAACGCGTCAGGTTCGGGGGATTTGGCGATTGATCGTATCGCGGTCTCAGTCCGGCGCCCCGGACTCTCCCAAACTAGGTTGCCGGAAACAAACACCGGGACGCGGCGAGACACAACTGAGAACTGAGGAATGGGGTCTCGGGTCTCGGGTCTCGGGTCTGGGGTCTGGGGAATGAGAGCGGAACCGGAGAGACCCGCCTTCGCCAAGGCTACGGCGGGCACGGCACGGATTCCACGAATTGGCTCGAAGCAATGGTTCTTCGCCCGGTGAGGGCACCGGGCCTACAACACATGAATC
>DATKCJ010000404.1:0-5328 GCA_035513275.1 Opitutaceae bacterium | reverse complement strand
CCGACAACGGCGTCGGCATCCCGGCGGACAATCTCACGCGCATCTTCTCGCACGGTTTCACCACGCGCCACGACGGCCACGGCTTCGGCCTGCACAGCGGCGCACTGGCGGCCCGCGAAATGGGCGGCTCGCTTTCGGTGCAAAGCGACGGCCCCGACCTCGGCGCCACTTTCACCCTGGAAGTCCCCGTCAAGTTCAACGGATCGACATGAGCGCACCGCACAGCACCGCTCTCCGGCGCCGCCCCGGGTTCACGATCTGGATGAGGGTTTGCCGCATCGCCGCACTGCAGCTTCTTGCCAGCGTGCTCACATCGACGGCCGCCGATGCCCCCGCCGCACCCGCCGACGAGGCGATGCCCGTGATCAAGTCGGCTGCGGACTTCTGGGGGATGGGCAACACCGCCGGCGACCGCGTGTTTCCACTGCGGGGAACGATCGACGTCCTTTACTACGATTCCGACTGGAACGTCCTGTGGGCGACCTGGGGCGGTGTCGGCTGCTACCTCCCTCCCGGAACAAAGCCTCTGTCCTTGAGGTCGGGACAGCGCGTCGAGCTCGAGGGATTCGCCCAACCCGGACGACAGCAGATCCTCTGGGAGCGCACGTCGATCCGCGTCGTCGATGAAGCGCCGAAGTTTGAATACGAGCCGATGCCCGACCCGGTTGAGCGTCCCTTGGACTACAACCTGCGACTCGTCTCCATCGAAGGTTTGGTGTGCGAGCAAAACGAGGTCGACGGCACCCACTCGCGAATCGTCATGGTCTCGCATGGCGCGCGACTGACAGCGCAGGTCTACGTGCAGCCGGACAGCCCGGTCCCGCAGCTTCGCGGCGCGTTTGTCCGCATGAAAGGCGTCTTTTCCGTGAAGGAGGACGTCTCGCACCGCACGTTGGACTTCGAAATGTGGGTCAGCGACGTCGATCACATTGAGGTGCTCTCATGGCTCGCAAGCGATTCGCGATTCGATCCGCAGGCCACGCCGATGGAGCAGCTCAGCGACACGCCGCGGGATCAACTGGTGCGCGTCGAGGGAATCGTCCACGCGGTGGAGCCCGGTGTCTCGGTCACGGTTCGAGCCTCCAACGGCGAGACTCGTGTGATGACGCGGCAGCCCTCGGCAGCTTCGCCGGGCGATGCAGTCGAAGCGATCGGATTTCCCGCACACGAGGGCTTGGAGTCGCGCCTTTCCCGCGGCATCGTCCGTCTGCAGAGAGCCGACCGCGTGCCCGCAGAGCCGGGGAGCGCAGTCGCGCGTGCGATCTCAAAGCTGCGTCTCACCGAGCAAGTCCGCCAGCTTGACCCTGCCGAGGCGGAACGCGGTTATCCGGCGGACGTGCGCGGTGTCGTCACGTGGATCGATCCGGTTGAGCGTTCGTTCTTCATCGTGGACTCGAGCGGCGGCGTGGAAGCCATGCTTCCGGCCGATGGCTCGATTGCCATGCCGGAGTTCGGGATAGACGTGATCGTGCGCGGCGAAACACGCCCGGGAAATTTCGTGCCGGTGGTGCGCGTGTCGAGCGTGACGACCGGAATGAGCCGCACACTCATACTCCCGGCACCCAAATCGCTCACATTTGAGCGCGCGATGACTGGCTCCGAGTATGGCGAGTGGAGCGAGATTCGCGGCTATGTGCACTCGGTGGCGGCAGGGTCAGAAGGGCTCGCGCGCATCGAGCTCACGACACCCGGGGGCCAGATTGCTGTGCAGGTGCGCGGACTCGTTCCGGAGAGCAGCCTCGTCGGCGCGCTGATCAACGCACAGGGCATTTGCGACGTGAGCGTGAACAACCGTCGCCAGCTCACAGGTGTGCAGTTCCTCGTCTCCTCACCCGACTTGATCAAGGTCGACCAACGACCGCCTTCCGACATCTTCGAAACGCCGCGCCGGTCGATCGGCAGCCTGCTCCAGTTCGGAGCCTCCCGGGCCATCAACCACCGCGTGCAGGTCTCCGGTATCGTCGCACTGCATCGCCCGGGCGCATTCTTCTATTTGGAGGACGGCGCCGACCGGCTGCTCGTGCTCAGCCGACAGGAAGAGCCGTTGAAACCCGGCGAGCGCGTGGACGTCGTGGGCATTCCCGGAAACGAGGGCGGCCGGCTCGTCATGCGCGACGCCGTCTACCGAAGTGTCGGCAGCGGACCGGCTCCGACCGCAACGCCTCTCGAGGACGCGGAGATCCCGAGGCTCGAGTTGGATGGCATGACCGTGCAGTTGCGCGGACAGCTTCTCGACGAATCGGAAATCGCGGGCGGCACTCAGTTGCGGCTGAAGCACGACACCACGATTTTCGAGGCGTTCGGCCCCACTGTTCAGGACGGCACGCTCATCGTCGGCAGCATTCTTGAAGTCAAAGGCGTCTATCGCGTGCAGTTCGATGAATACCGGCAGCCGCGCGGCTTCGCGATCGATCTTCGCACACCAACCGACGTCCGTGTCGTTGAGCGGCCTTCGTGGTGGACTCCCTCGCGCCTGCTGTGGGTTGGGTGCGCGATGATTGTGGCTGTGCTTCTGACGGCCGGCTGGGGTCTCTCGCTCGCGCGCAAGAACCAGCTCCTGCGCGAGGCCGACTGCGAATTGCACAAGGCGAACGAGGAACTCGAGACGCGGGTGGCGGATCGCACGCGCGACCTGCGGCTCGAGATCACCCAGCGCCAGGCCTCGGAGGAAACACTCGCCCAGGAGCGCCGGCTGCTGCGCACGTTGATCGACAGCCTGCCCGTCTACCTCTACGTGAAGGACACCGGCGGCCGGTTCGTGATCGGCAACCTGCCACACGCGAAGCTGCTCGGCGCAGACTCCGGGCTCGATGTGGCCGGCAAGTCGGACTTTGAGCTCCACCCGCCTGAACTCGCGAAGCGCTACGAGGAAGACGACCAGCGCGTCCTTCGCACTGGTGAGTCGCTGCTTCTGCACGAGGAGCCAAGCAACATTCTCGGCAAGCCCGGTTGGTTCTCCACCACCAAGGTGCCGCTGCGCGACGGCAGCGGCACGATCACGGGCCTGATCGGCATCTCGCAGGACATCACCGAGCGCAAGATTGCCGATTCGGAGCGCGACGTTCTCCAGCAGCGATTCGCGGAGAGTTCACGGCGCGCGGGCATGGCCGAGGTCGCCACCGGTGTGTTGCACAATGTCGGCAACGTCCTGAACAGCGTGAATGTCTCCGCAGGTGTATTGCGCGACACGCTGCGCGCATCGGAGGTATCGACACTCTCACGCGTCGCCGCGCTGCTGCGCGAGCACGCGGGCGACATGGATGAGTTCCTGACCGCGAGTCAAAAGGGCCGCATGCTGCCGGGTGTCGTCATCCAGCTCGCCGAGCAACTCGAGAAGGAGCATGCCACGCTCAACGCAGAGCAGACGCACCTCCTTCGAAACGTCGAGCACATCAAGAGCATCGTCGCGATGCAGCAGAACTACGCGACCGTCTCCGGCATCCGCGAGAAAGTGCGACTCGTCGACCTGCTTCGCGACGTCCTGCAGATGCACGCCGTCAGCTTTGCGCGACACGGCATCGAGGTGGCCCGCGATTTCGAGGACCTCACCGAGATGATCCTGGACAAGCACAAGGTCATGCAGATCCTCGTGAACCTCGTCACCAACGCGCGGCAGGCGATCGATGGGACACAGCGACGAAGCGGCCGCATACACGTGAGTCTGCAGAAGGCCGGCGACGATCGCGTCAGAGTCTCCATTTCCGACGACGGTGTTGGCATCCCGCCGGAGAACTTCACTCGAATCTTCTCTCACGGCTTCACCACGCGGCAGGACGGCCACGGCTTCGGCTTGCACAGTGGCGCGCTCGCCGCGCGCGAGATGGGTGGCTCGCTGACAGTCGAGAGCGCGGGAGCCGGCATGGGCGCGACGTTCGTCCTGGAACTGCCGTTTCACGTGCAGGCGCGCACCGAGGTCGCGTCAAACCCATTGATATGAAAAGGCTGGATAAAACTTTGAGGCAAGGAAACCACCGGACCCGGCGTGCGGTGGTGTCAGGAGTCGCGGTGCTCTTCTGCCTGTTGCTGGCTGTCCGTGGGCTCGCCCTCGATCCGGCAACGCCGTTTTCACAATACAACGTCCAGACTTGGACCCGGCACAACGGGCTGCCGGCGAACAGTATCAATGCCATCGCGCAAACCAAGGACGGATATCTCTGGCTTGGAACGCCGGTGGGTCTGCTCCGTTTCGACGGCACTGCATTCAAGCCGCTCCCCCTGGCCGGAGTGCCCGGTGTCCGAAACGGGATCGTGAGCAGTCTCGCGAACGCCCGGGAGGGCGGACTGTGGGTCGGGATGGAGAACAGCGCCTTCGGTTTCCACGACGGAGAGGCTTTCTCCTTCTTGGGAAAGCAGGAGACAGGCGGACGGGGCTTCGATGTCCGTTCAATCCTGGAGAGCAAGGACGCCGCTGTCTGGATCGCGGGGAACGCCGACACCGCCCGGATAACCCGCGACGGTCTCTATCAGGCGATATCGCACGCGACCGATTCACAGCGGTTCAACACCGTCGGCGCCTTTCAGGATTCCCAAGGTCGGGTGTGGCTTGGCACTGCAAACCAGGGAGTCCTCTACTGGCAGGCGGGAACGATCGCGAAACTGCCCGATCCAACGGTGGGTTCCCTCGTCGTCCATTGTTTCGCCGAGGATGCGGACGGCCAGATTTTCATAGGAACCCAGTCCGGACTCTTTCGCTATGCCACCAACCTGGAGCAACAGGAGTCTTACCTTGTGGGAGACGATATTCGAGCCCTCCTGACCGACCGGCATGGCGCACTTTGGATAGGAACAACCGGGAACGGCCTGTTCCGCCTCTTGAACGGGGAACTGAGTTCGATTCGAAACACCGATGGGTTGGCCGGCGGCGCCGTGAGGGCCCTGGCTCAAGATCGCGAAGGCAGCATCTGGGTCGGGACAACAGAAGGCTTGAGCCAGGTGACCGATGTGAAATTTCCCACGCAGCCTGTCGTCGACGACTCACACGTTCGGCCAGTCATCGCTGTCGGCGCTTCACCCCGGGGTGGTATCTGGGCGGCTCACAACGAGGGGGTCACCTATATTGACGGACGGACGGCACCCAAGCTCTATTCCACTGAATCAGGCCTTTCCGCAGCATCGTTCAAGCGGGTTTTCGAGGCGAGCAATGGCGACGTCTACATCGTTGGCGGAAGCTCCACCCTGATGGTCCTGTCGGGTGGGAAAGTCGTCGCAGAACACCAAGCGGATAACTTGGTGGTGGGAATGGCCGAGGACGCACCCGGCGTGGTTGTATCCGGTGGAGGGACGCTCTTCCGCGCCGGAACAGGCAATCTCACACCCTACCCCTTCCAG
>DATKCJ010000403.1:0-2176 GCA_035513275.1 Opitutaceae bacterium | reverse complement strand
CACTCATTCAACGCGTCCGCCGCCTAGCGTTCAGGACAGCGACCTCTCAGAGCGACGCGGGCTGCTCGTCGAAGACGGCTTGCAACACGAAGCTACGATGGGCAAACTGCCAGCGGCCGTCGCGTTTGACGAGTTCGTCACTGTAGATGCCAACGATGCGCTTCGTTTCCCCGGTGGCCTTGATGCGGAGGTACTCGGTCATGGCGAGGCGCGTCTTCGCGCGGTGTGCGGAAAGTCTCTCGATGAATGGCGCGGTGGTCTGGTAGGCGAGGATCTCCACGCCGTTTGGGTTCTCCACGAGGAACTTTCGGATCGCGGCGCGACCTTTGTGGCGGAACCCGAGCTCCGCGGCGGCGGCTTCCCAGGCTGCGTCCTCGGTAAACATCGAGGCCATCGTCTCCCAGTCGTGTCGGTTCACGGCGTCCCCAAAGCGATCTGAGAGCTCCGCAATTTGAAGGCGATCGACATCGCGGAGGGACTGGCTCTGGGGGGGCTGGGTCACAGTTCCTGCGCAGGCCGTGCTCGCGAGGAGCACGCTCAGCGCCATGTTTGAAAGAGAGCGTCTATTCACACGGGGATCATGGAGGCGATCATCACATTCGTGAAGTGAATTGATTTTCTCAGTCTGTGAAGCAATGCTTCACGCATGACTGTGGTCACGGAGATACGCCATCTTCAGCTCCTCCTCGCAATCGACGAGGAGGGGACGTTGCACGCGGCCGCCCGCCGGCTGCACCTCTCGCCTTCGGCCCTGAGCCAACAGTTGCGGGATCTCGAGCAGCGACTGGGCGGAGCCCTCTTCCAACGACAGTGGCGGCGGCTCGTTGCGACGCCGGCTGCGCGTCACCTCATCGAAGGCGCGAGAGGGTTGGTCACCGAACTCGAGCGCTTGGAGGGCGAGACTCGGGCGCTGATGGGGGGCGCGCACGCGACGCTGCGGATCGCGATGATTTGTCAGGAGACGTATCGCTGGCTGCCGGACGTGCTCTTGCGCTTGGCAACGCAAGCACCGAGCGTTGAAGTGTCGATCATCACCGATGTGGTGCACGATCCGACAGAGGCCCTCGCGGAGCGGAAGATCGATGTCGCACTGGTGGCGGGGAAGCGCATGCGCGATCGGCGGACGAAGGATGCGCACGTCTTCCGAGACGAGCTCGTCGCAGTGGTGAGCAGTAAGCATCCGTGGGCGGGCGCGAAATCGGTACCGGTGCGCGCCTTCGCCAAGGAACAACTGTACTGCGACGAGGGTGCGGTCACGAAACGAGCACCACTTGGACGCCTCTTCGCGGAGGTCGACGTCTCCCCGCGTAAGATATCCATCGTCCCGACCAGCGGCACCGTGGCGCTCGAGCTCGTGCGCGCCAACCTCGGCGTCACCGTCATGCCGTGCTGGGCCGTGGCGCCGTTCGCTCCGCGCGATGGCCTCGCGCTTGTGCGCGTGGGGCCTCGCGGTTTGTGGCTCGAATGGGCTGCACTCACGCGCAACGAGCCGGCAAGCCCTGGGCTTGCGACGTTTCTCGAAATCATGAAGGCGTGTGTGTCGAACGCCGCTGCCTCACGAAAAGCATCGGCTCGGAGATCGCCGCGAGTGCCCGACGGTTGAAGAGGTCGGTTGAACTCGCGACGCGACGGAGCCTGGATTTATACAAGGTTGACCGTGATGCTCGCGGACCGAGTTCACGGGCGAGGGCATTGGTGAGTCCCCCCAACGCCGCTTTGCTCGCGGCATAGGTGTCCTCCGAACAGATGGGGCGGTTTCCCTCGTGACTTCGGAGCGCAAACTTCTTCCGCCTGCGTTACGCGCATTCGTCGAGTTCGTTGCAGGTGAGCGCCAGCTGCGCTGCGAAACTCAAGAACCGCTCGGCCTTCTGCCCGATGAGGCCCGCGCTTAAGCCGCTCGTTTTCCTCCCGCAGGAGCACGTAGAGTTTCTTGTACTCGTCGCGCTCGTGCTCTACCTCTGCGATGCGCGCCAGCGACTCGGCGAGCGCCGCTTCAGCCGAGGGCATCGGCTCTTGGATGTGGACGACGGCAGCGTCGCTCACGAAGAGAACGAATGCCGATTCAGAGATCCGTTGTCAAGCGGCGACTGCGCGCTGACGATCACTTTTTCGCGCCGGCGTGCGCGCCGTCCCGCGCAAGAGCTCCGCGAGTCGCCGCGCGTCGATCTGAATCGAC
>DATKCJ010000402.1:0-6059 GCA_035513275.1 Opitutaceae bacterium | reverse complement strand
GGTCGGCCTCGATCGCGCGGGCGAGCGCGACGGTATCCATACCGCCCGCGTCGTCGGTCGCGATGTCGCGCACGTTGTTGCGGCCGATGCCGAGGATGCCGGCGGAGCGGCGGATGGAATAGTGCGACTCGGCCGACGCGTAGACCGCGAGCTTGCGGCCGGAGGTGCCGTCGTTGCGCGACGATGGTTCGGCGTGGTTTCGCGCGAGGAGAAGCGCGACCATGTTAGCGAGCGTGCCGCCCGGCAGGAAGCAGCCCTCGCCGTTCGCGAAACCAGCGAGCGAGGTCAACCGGCGCAGCAGCTCGTTCTCGACAAGGATCTGCGCGCCCGCGGCCTTGAAGGTATACATCGAGTTGTTCGGCACCGCCGTGAGCATCTCGGCGGCTGCGCCAAGCGGCTCGCGGCCGCTGAAGAGTTGGTTGACGAACCGCCAACTCGACGCGGACGGTGTTGCGTGCAACACGGCGCGCAGCCGCTCCAACACCTCGGCCGGCGCGAGTCCCGCCTCGCGCGGTGCGAGATCAAGCTCGCGCGCGAGCCGGGCGGGGTCGCGCTGCGAACCGCCGGGCAGGCTGCTCTCGCGATCGAGAAACTCGAGCGCGATGTCGGCCACCTGCGGGATGATCGCGCGAAGCGTTGCCGTGGATGCGGGTTCCGCCGGGTCGGATGTGTTCTTGTCGGTCACGGGTGCCGGGCAGCATGCAATGGCCACGGCGCGGGATGAAGCCCGAAGATTTCAACCGGCGGAGTGGCGCGCGTCCCGGTGTTTCGCGCGTGGGTGGTGGCTAGAGCTTCACTCCGCGGAGGCGAAGGGCGTTCAGGATGACGCTTACTGAACTCAGGCTCATGGCCGCACCTGCGATGATCGGGCTGAGGAGTATTCCGAAGAAGGGGTAGAGCACGCCGGCGGCGATCGGGACGCCTACCGCATTGTAGATGAATGCGAAGAAGAGATTTTGCCGGATGTTTGCCATCGTGGCGCGCGATAGCCGGATCGCCTTGGCGATCGCGCGAAGGTCGCCCTTTACGAGGGTCACACCGGCGCTCTCCATCGCGACATCGGTGCCTGTGCCCATCGCGATCCCGATGTCGGCCGCGGCGAGGGCGGGTGCGTCGTTGATGCCGTCGCCGGCCATCGCAACGCGCGCGCCATCGGTGCGCAGTGATTCCACGAGCCGCAGCTTGCCCGCGGGATCGATGCCAGCCTCGATCCGGTCAATGCCGAGCTCCCGCGCGACGGCTTCGGCTGTGCGGCGGTTGTCACCTGTTGCCATGACGATCTTCACGCCGAGCGCGTGGATCGATTCTACTGCTTCGGCAGTCGTGGATTTTATCGCGTCGGCGATGGCCAGGAGGCCGGCCGCTGAGCCGTCGATCGCGGCGAACAGGACCGTGTTGCCCTTGTCCTGAAGTTGAGCGGCCTGCTCAAGAATCGATGGAGGCACGGTGACGCCCTCGGCCTCGAGGAATGCAGCCTTGCCGACGAGCACGGCACGGCGCTCGACAACGCCGGCCACGCCGTTTGCGGTCACCGAGCGAAAGTCGGAAACCTCGGTCAGACCCAACCCGCGCGCCTTCGCGCCGCGCACGATGGCGTCGGCGAGCGGATGTTCGGACGCCCTTTCAAGCGACCCGACAAGCCGGACGAGTTCGTTCTCATCCGTGCCGCCAGTTGGAAAGACCCCAGTGAGTGAGGGCCGGCCTTCGGTCAGCGTGCCGGTTTTGTCGACGACAAGCCACTTTGCGGCCCTGAGCAACTCGAGGGCCTCGGCGTTCTTCACGAGGATGCCGGCCTGCGCGCCGCGGCCGACGCCGACCATGATCGACATCGGCGTCGCGAGTCCAAGCGCGCACGGGCACGCAATGATCAGGACGGCGACTGAATTGACAATCGCATAGGCGAGGCTCGGCTCGGGTCCGGCGAAGAACCAGACGAGGAAAGTCACAACGGCGATCACGAGGACGGCCGGCACGAATACTGCCGAGACCTTGTCGACCATGCCTTGGATCGGTGCGCGGCTCCGCTGGGCCTCGCCGACCATGTGGACGATTCGCGAGAGCAGTGTGTCCGCGCCTACCTTCTCGGCCCGCATCACGAACGATCCGGTTCCATTGACGGTGCCACCGGTGACCTGCTCGCCAGCGCTTCGCTCGACGGGTAGGGATTCGCCGGTGATCATCGACTCGTCCAACGACGAGCGACCCTCATCGATAACCCCGTCCACCGGCACCTTGCCGCCTGGACGCACACGCAGCCGGTCGCCGGGATGCACTTCATCGAGGGGAACTTCCTCGTCGCCTTGTTCTGTCACGCGCAGGGCGACCGGAGGAGCGAGATCGAGGAGCGCGCGAATCGCACTCGATGTGCGTGCGCGTGCGCGAAGCTCGAGAACCTGCCCGAGCAACACCAGAACGACGATGACCGCGGCAGCCTCGAAGTATACGTCGACAGTGCCGTGCGGACGCATCGCCGCGGGGAAAATCCCCGGCGCGAGCATCGCGACAGTGCTGAAGAGCCATGCCGAGCCCACGCCGAGCGCGATCAGCGTGAACATGTTCCAGTTGCGGTTGCGCACGGACTTCGCCCCGCGCACGAAGAAGGGCCAGCCGGCCCAGAGCACGACCGGGATTGAAAGGATGAACTGCGTCCACTGGCTCCACGGCTGGCGGGTGGAGTGGCTGAACTCGGGCACGAAGTGTGCCATTGCGAGGATGACGCCCGGTATCGAGACGGTCGCGCCGATCCAGAACCGGCGGGTCATGTCGCGCAGTTCCGAGTTTTCCTCCATGTCGCCGCTGCCGGCGACGGTCTTGGGCTCAAGTGACATGCCGCAGATCGGGCAGTCGCCGGGATGATCCTGCTCGATCTCGGGGTGCATCGGGCAGGTGTAGATTGTGCGCGGCTTCGCGATGTGTGCGGGGTTGCGCTCCAGCGCCATGCCGCATTTCGGGCAGTCGCCGGGCTTGTCGGACACGACACCTTCGCACATCGGGCAGTAGTAGGGTGCGCCGGCGGGCGGCGTGACGTCTTGCCCGTGGTGCTCGTGCCGGTGGTGCTCGTGCCCGTTCTTGTGGTGTTCGTGATTGTGCGCGTCTTTCATAGGATGATCAGTTGCGAACCTTCCCGCGGCGGAGTGAGCGTGAGATGTCCCAAAGCGTGAGCGCGATGAGGGCGTTGAGATCTTGGCAGCGGCAGCGGCGTGCGCACTGGCAGGTGTTGCAGCCGCAGGTGGCGGCGAGAGTTCGGCGGGTGGTTTTCATGGTATGGGTCGTGTGACACCCCTGAGACGCACCTCGCCGCCGAATCTTACATTATGGGCTTCGGGCTCTCGGTGCGCACGCATTCGCAGTCGAGGCAGGCCCCGTCGGCGCACGCGCCGCAGAAGGCCTCCAGCCGCTTGCGCAGTTCGTTGCGAGCACGGTGCAGCATCACACTGGCGTTGTTCGGCGTTAGCTTCATCGCCTTGGCGGCGTCCTTCACGGACATGCCGTCGAGTTCCACGCGTCGGAGGAGCCCAGCCTCGCGGGGCTTGAGGGTGTCGATGACACCACCGAGGCAGCCGCATATCTGCGGCTCCCAGCCGGCTGGCGCCGCGGCGATGTCCTCGCCGAGCGCCGCGACGAGGTTGCCGAGCGCGTCGTCGCGCCGTCGAGCCGCGCCGCGCGAGCGGTAGTGATCGACGACCGCGTTGCGCAGGAGCTGATAGAACCAGGGAGTAAGTCGCGAGTCGTCGCGCAGCTCGTCGGCGCGCCGCAGCGCCTTGACGATCCCATTTTGCAGAAGGTCCTCGGCCTCCGCCTCGCTGCCGACGCGCGATGCGAGAAACGCCTTGAAGGCGTCTCCCTGCTGATTGAGCGAGGTAGCGATTGTTTCCGCGCGTGACGCCATGGCTGGCAGCATTGCCCGCCCGGCAGCCGCGCGGAAGTCAAATTCCGGCGGATTCGATGCGCGCTGGACGGGCTGCAGTGGGAGACACCGGCTCTCACTCTCCCGTCCGAACATGCCGAAAGATGCCTCAGCCCCAAGGCTCTCACACTGCTGACAAGCATTCTCATTAACCGGACGGCCGGCATCGGCTACAATCTCACCCCCGCAGCTCCTTCCCAGCGCCGCGCGTCGCCTGTCTTAGATTCCGATTCGCGCGCAAACAATCTTCGCCCCATGCCTACCTACGGTTACTTCGACGACAGCGCCCGCGAGTATGTGATCACGCGGCCCGACACTCCGCTTCCCTGGCTGAACTACCTCGGGCAGGACGAGTTCTTCGGTCTCTGCACGCAGACCGCCGGCGGCTACTCATTCTGGAAGGATGCCAAACTGCGCCGGCTCACCCGTTATCGCTACAACAACAACCCTATGGATAACGACGGTCGCTTCCTCTACGTGAAGCAGGGCAAGTCAGTCTGGAATCCAGGTTGGAAACCCACACGCGCCAAACTCGATGCCTTCGAGTGCCGGCACGGCCTCGGCTACTCTCGCATCACCGGCAGGAAAGACGGCATCGAGGTCGAGCAACTCATGTTCGTGCCGCCGCAGGAGAACCTCGAAATCTGGAAGGTCACTGTTCGCAACCGCAGCAGGCGCGCGCAGAAGCTCACGCTGTTTTCGTTCGTCGAGTTTTGTTTCTTCGAAGCGCTGAACGACATGACGAACTACCAGCGCACCTATTCGATCGGCGAAGTCGAGATCGAGGGCAGCGCGATCTACCACAAGACCGAGTATCGCGAGCGCCGGAACCACTACGCGCTTTTCGGATGCACGCGGAAGATCGACGGCTACGACACCTCGCGCGACGCGTTCGTCGGCGTTCACCATGGCCTTCACGATCCGCAGGCTGTTCTAGCGGGCAAATGCACGAACAGCCACGCCTTCGGCTGGAATCCCTGCGGCGCGCACCAGATCAACCTCACGCTCAAACCCGGCCAGGAGGAGACATTCGCGTTCATTCTCGCTTACGTCGACCAAGGCGACCTGCCGAAGTTCGACGCGCCTTTCGTCATGAACAAGACGAAGGGCCGCGAGATCCTGAAAAAGTATTCCGATCTCGCAGCGGTCGACGCCGCGTTCGCCGCGGTGAAGGTGCGCTGGGCCGATCTGCTTTCCACATATCAGGCGCACTCCGTTCCCAACGCGCACCTCGCCCGCATGGTCAACACCTGGAACCAGGTGCAGTGCATGGCCACCTTCAACCTCTCGCGCTCCGCATCCGGTTACGAAACCGGCATCGGCCGCGGGATGGGCTACCGCGATTCGAACCAGGACATCCTCGGCTTCGTTCACCTCCTGCCCGACCGCGCACGCCAGCGCATCCTCGACATCGCGTCGACGCAGCTCTCCGACGGCACCTGCTTTCACCAATACCAGCCGCTTACCAAGAAGGGGAACGCCGACATCGGCGGCGACTTCAACGACGACCCGTTGTGGCTCGTGCTCTCCACGTGTGCCTACATCCGCGAGACGGGCGACACCACGATCCTCGACGCTCCATGCGGCTACGCCGACAAGCCCGCTTCCACCGACTCGCTGCTCCACCACATCGAGACGTCGATCCAATACACGCTGAACAATCGCGGCCCGCATGCGCTGCCGCTCATCGGCCACGCCGATTGGAACGACTGCCTGAACCTCAACTGTTTTTCCAAGGAGCCGAACGAGTCTTTCCAGACGTCGGGCGATGTCGAAGGCTCGAAGGCCGAGTCCGTCATGATCGCCGGGCTTTTCCTGTATGCCGCGCGCGATCTCGTCGGCCTCTACAAGTTCATAGGGCACACCCACGACGCGGCGCGCGTGCAAGGTTACTACGACGACATGCTCAAGACAGTCGAGGAACAGGCTTGGGACGGCGCGTGGTATACGCGCGCGTTCGACGCCGCCAGCAATCCCGTCGGCTCGAAGTCGTGCAAGGAAGGCCAGATCTTCATCGAGTCGCAGGCGTGGTGCGTTCTCGGCGGCGCCGGGCGCGACAACGGTCGCGCGAAAAAGGCGCTGCAGGCGGTCGACAAGTATCTCTACACGCCTGCGCATGGCTGCGCGCTGCAATACCCGCCGTATTCCGAAT
>DATKCJ010000401.1:0-2670 GCA_035513275.1 Opitutaceae bacterium | reverse complement strand
GGCAGGGCCGGCCCGGGACGCGTGTTCTTCTGCAACAGCGGCGCCGAGGCCAACGAGGCGCTCATCAAACTCTCGCGGCTCCACGGCGTGAAATCCACCGGAGCCGAAGGGACGCGCAGCCACGTCATCTGCGCGAAGAATGCCTTTCACGGTCGCACGTTCGGCGGCATGAGCGCTACGCCGCAGTTGAAGATTCAAAAGGGTTTCGCGCCGCTGCTCGATACGTTCGCGTTCGCCGAGTTCAACAACCTCCAGAGCTTCGCTGACCTCGTCGACGATCGCACGATTGCGATCTTCATCGAGACGGTTCAGGGCGAGGGCGGCATCAATTCCGCAACGCCGGAATTTCTGATCGGGCTGCGGCGGTTGTGCGACAAGCATGGGCTGCTGCTCATGCTCGACGAGGTGCAATGCGGCATCGGTCGCACGGGCACGTTCTTCGCATTCGAGCAGTCGGGTGTCCGACCCGATGCGATCGGCATGGCGAAGGGTCTCGGTGGTGGAATGCCGAGTGGCGCGCTGTGGGTGGGCGAGCGTCACGCCGATCTCTTCACGCCTGGCTCGCACGGCACGACCTTCGGTGGCACGCCGCTCGCGTGCGCGGCTGCGTTGGCGGTGCTCGACGTCATCGACCGCGAAAAGCTGCTGGAGCGCGTGCAGGCACAGTCGCCCGCATGGCACGCAGCGCTGCGCGCAGTTGCCGCCGAGTTTCCCGCAATTGTCGATGGCATCAGCGGCCTCGGCTACATGATCGGCGTGAAATTCAAGGCCGATCCCGTGCCGATCCACGCAGCGCTCCGTGAAAACGGCCTCCTAGCCCCGATCGCCGGCGGCAACACGATCCGGCTCCTACCGCCGCTCAATATCGCGGCCGACGACCTTGCTAAATCCGTCGCAATCCTCCGCACGACTCTCTCTGGCCGAAAGGCCTGACGCCTGCGGGGCGGCGGAGTTTTTTCTCGTGCCTCCCTCGGGCGGGGGCTATCTCCTTCCGTTTCCACGATGCATTTCCTCAAGGAAACAGACTTCAGCAGGGAACAGGCGCGCGAGGTGTTGAACAACGCGCTGGCGCTCAAGCGCACCCGTGGATCGCACGCCCGACCGCTTGAGGGGCAGACCTGGGCGATGCTGTTCTCGAAGTCGAGCACGCGGACACGCGTGTCGTTCGACGTGGGCATCCACGAACTCGGCGGGCACACCGTCTACTTGAGCCGCAACGAGATCCAGCTCGGCCGCGGCGAGACCGTGGCGGACACGGCCCGCGTGCTTTCGCGCTACGTGCACGGGATGGTCGTGCGGACCTACGGCCATCGCGAGATCGAGGAGCTTGCCGCCGCGGGCACGGTACCGGTCGTAAACGCGCTTACCGATCTCCTGCATCCGTGCCAGATCTACTCCGACGCCCTCACAATGGCCGAGCGCTGGGCAGACGGCGGCGACCTTCTCGATTCGTTGCGTGGCCGCAAGATTGCGTTTCTCGGCGATACCGCGAGCAACATGGCCAACTCGTGGATCCTCGGTGCCGCGCACTTCGGCATGTCGATCTCGCTCGCCGGCCCGCCGGGCTACGAACCGGGGCAGGCCGTTCGCGCGCTCGTGAAACAGGCGGGCTACAGCGACGACTTTCACTTCACGCACGACGCCGCTGAGGCGGTCGCCGGCGCCGACGTGGTCTACACCGACGTCTGGGTGAGCATGGGCAAGGAGATCGAGGAAACCGATCGTGTCAGCCGAATGCGGCCCTACTCGGTGACGGCGCAGCTCTTCAACGCGGCAAAGCCCGACGCGTTGTTCATGCACTGCCTGCCTGCATACGCCGGCAAGGAGGTCACCCAGGAGGTGCTCGATTCGCCGCGCTCCGTCATCTTCGACCAGGCCGAAAACCGGCTGCACGCGCAGAAGGCAATCCTAGCTTTTTGCGTAGCAAAAAGCTAATTTAGGTTTTCGCTTACGAAAACCTATGAAGATCGTGCTCGCATACTCCGGGGGACTGGACACCTCGGTCATCGTCAAGTGGCTCAAGGAGACCTACGACGCCGAGATCGTTACGTTCGCGGCGGACATCGGTCAGGAAGAGGAGCTCAAGGGGCTCTCGCAAAAGGCGCGAGGCACCGGCGCGTCGAAGCACTACACGCTCGACCTCGTCGAGGAGTTCGCGAGCGACTTCATCTACCCGATGATCCGCGCCAACGCGATCTACGAGGGCCAGTATTACCTCGGCACATCGATCGCGCGTCCGCTGATTGCGAAGGCGCAGGTCGAGATCGCACGCAAGGAGAAGGCCGACACCGTCTCCCACGGAGCCACGGGCAAGGGCAACGACCAGTGCCGCTTCGAGCTCACCTACATGGCGCTGGCGCCGGACCTGATCATCATCGCTCCGTGGAAGCTCGATGGATTTCGCGAGTCGTTTCCCGGCCGCAAGGAGATGATCGCCTACTGCAAGAAACATGCGATCCCGGTCGAGGCGTCGTTGAAGAAGCCCTACTCGATGGACCGGAACCTCCTCCACATCTCCTACGAGGCGGGCATACTTGAGGACCCGTGGTTCGATCCGACGACGCGCGCGAACAAGAAGATGTTCAAGCTCTCCGTCTCACCGGAGGACGCGCCCAATCGCGCTGAATACGTCGAGCTCGATTTCGAGAAGGGCAACTGCGTGGCGGTAAA
>DATKCJ010000400.1:0-4673 GCA_035513275.1 Opitutaceae bacterium | reverse complement strand
TCTTGAAAGCAGGGTGGGTTACTTGACGATGCCGAGGATGTCGTCCTCGCGGACGATGAGGTAGGTGACGTCATCGATCTTCACTTCGGTGCCGCCGTATTTGGAGATGAGGACGCGGTCGCCGGCCTTGACCTCGACGGGCGTCAACTTGCCATCGTCGGTGCGCTTTCCAGCGCCCACGGCGACGACTTCAGCCTCCTGTGGCTTTTCCTTGGCGGAGTCGGGGATGATGATCCCTCCCTTTACTTGTTCCTTCTCTTCGACGCGCTTCACGAGGACGCGGTCGCCGAGCGGGGTGATACGGGGTTTCTTCGATGTGCTCATGCTTTGATTATGAGTTCTGATCTCTTGGTTTCAGGATGCATCCGGCGTCGCAGGCTTGGTATGGCCATTGAGCCGGAAAGTGAACGAGGGATGCCTCCTGCCGTGTGGCGGGCTGCATTCCCTCGAGAGTGGGTTATTTCTTGTCCTTGTCGTCGACGACCTCGAAGTCGGCGTCGACAACGTCGTCGCCCTTCTTGGTCTTGGTCTCGTCCGTCGAGCCGGAGTCGGTCGAACTCGGGCCCTCGCCTGAGGCGCCGGCGTCGGCAGCGCCGCCAGCCGGGCCAGCTTCGCCGCCGGGCGCGGCCTTCGAGTAGATCTCGGAGCCGACGGCCTGCATGGCGTTGTTGACCTTCTCAGTGGCGGACTTCATCTCCGCGGCGTCGGCATTGGCGTTTTCGAGGACCTTCTTGCCCTCGGCGATCGCGGCCTCTGCGGGAGCCTTCTTGGCAGCGTCGACTTTCTCGCCGTGCTCCTTGATGAGCTTCTCGCCTTGGTAGATCGACTGGTCGAGATGGTTGCGGGATTCGGCGCTGTCACGACGCTTCAGGTCCTCGGCGGCGTGGGCCTCGGCTTCCTTGCGGAGGCGCTCGACCTCATCCTTCGAGAGACCGGACGAGCCGGTTATCGAGATCTTCTGGTCGCGGCCGGTGCCGAGATCCTTGGCGGTGACGTGGAGGATGCCGTTGGCGTCGATGTCGAACGTGACCTCGATCTGCGGCGTGCCGCGCGGCGCCGGCGGGATGCCGTCGAGGCGGAAGTTGCCGAGAATCTTGTTGTCGGCCGCCATCGGGCGCTCGCCTTGGAGGACCTTGATGTCGACGGCAGTCTGGCTGTAGCCGTAAGTCGAAAAGACCTGCGACTTCTTGGTCGGGATGGTCGTGTTGCGCGTGATGATCGGCGTGCTCACGGCGCCCGCAGTCTCGATGCCGAGGGTGAGCGGGGTGACGTCGAGCAAGATGACGTCGTCCTTGTGGCCGCTGAGCACGGCGCCCTGGACGGCGGCACCGATGGCGACGACCTCATCCGGGTTGACGCCGCGGTGCGGCTCCTTGCCGGTGAGTTTCTTGGCGATCTCGATGATCGCAGGCATGCGCGTCATGCCGCCCACGAGGACGACCTCGTCGATCTTGTCCTTTGAGAGTCCCGCGTCCTTCAAGCACGAGTCGAACGGCGCGATCGTGCGGTTCGCGAGCTTCTCGCAAAGCTGTTCGAGCTTCGCGCGGGAGATCGTGACGTTGAGATGCTTCGGCCCGCTCGCGTCCGCCGTGATGAACGGCAGGTTGATGTCGTAGGACTGCGCGGAGGAGAGTGCGATCTTCGCCTTCTCGGCCTCTTCCTTGAGGCGCTGCACGGCCATCGGATCACCGCGGAGGTTGATGCCGGCTTCCTTTTGGAAATTCTCGACGAGCCAATTGATGACGGTCTCGTCCCAGTTGTCGCCACCAAGGTGGGTGTCGCCGTTTGTGGCCTTCACCTCGAATACGCCGTCGCCAAGCTCGAGGATGGAAATGTCGTAGGTGCCGCCGCCGAGGTCATAGACGGCGATCGTCTCGTCCTTCTTCTTGTCGAGGCCGTAGGCGAGTGAGGCTGCGGTCGGCTCGTTGACGATGCGGACGACTTCGAGGCCGGCGATCGTGCCGGCGTCCTTGGTCGCCTGACGCTGCGCGTCGTTGAAGTAGGCAGGGACGGTGATGACGGCCTTCTGGATCTTCTCGCCGAGATAGGTTTCGGCGTCGGCCTTCAGCTTCGCGAGGACCATTGCGGAGATCTGCTCGGGCGCATAACGCTCGGTCTTGCCGCCGGTCTCGACCTCGATCGCCGCGTCGCCGTTCTTCCCTTGGACGATCTTGAACGGGAGGTTCTTCGCTTCCTCGGTGACTTCGGTGAACTTGCGCCCGATGAGTCGCTTGGCGGAAAAAATGGTGTTTCTCGGATTCGTCACGGCCTGGCGCTTGGCCGCCTGGCCGACGATGCGCTCGCCGGTCTTCGTAAACGCGACGACCGATGGGGTCGTGCGACCGCCCTCGGCGTTTGGAATGACGACAGGCTCGCCTCCCTCCATGATTGCCATACAGGAGTTGGTCGTGCCCAGATCGATGCCTAGAATCTTGCTCATAAAGTGAGTGTGTTTCGGGTTGTCGGTGCGCTGACGGCGCAAAGGTCCACCAGCATCTTGCAAAGCCGGTGCCAACGCGTCGGGCAAGTTGCAACTAGCTCATGGAGAGCAACCTAACTCTATAGTGTGCCCAAAACCTAGGTGCGCCATTGGGACAATTTCCAGCCCCTGCCTCTGTGTCATGCTGACAATGTGTCACAACGGTAGGGCATTCTGCTGGCCAGCAGAATGAGCTGCCAAATTTCACAGGTCAAAGTCCCGCGCAATGAGTCCTATCACGGCACCGCGGCCCGGGGCGTCTTCAGCGG
The DNA here is from genome assembly GCA_035513275.1 of Opitutaceae bacterium. Taxonomy (GTDB): domain Bacteria; phylum Verrucomicrobiota; class Verrucomicrobiia; order Opitutales; family Opitutaceae; genus DATKCJ01. Next base: position 1,925 of record DATKCJ010000400.1, on the reverse strand, counting down.
CGTCATCCCGCGAGCCAGTCGTTCAAGCCGCCGTGCAAACTCCAACAGCGCGCCGCGCACGCGGAAATATTCCGCTGGCCGGTTTCGCGCGTGCCAGACTGCGGATGCCTCGGATTCGAAACGCCGGAGCTCATTGGCGATCGCGATCGGGTCGGGCGAGCGCGGTAGCTTCCGCTGGTTGCCGAAACAAATCAACAAACCACCGAGCGCCTGCATGAGGGCATGACCGCGCGCGCCGACGAGCATCTCTCGTGCGACAAACGGATCGGCGGGCCGGGATGCGGCGAGCGCGCGACCCAGCTTCGCGCGCAGCCGCGTGATCTTGCGCCAGGCCGCGAATGCGGCACGCGTGTCCAGTTCGAGGATCGCAGTCGGAATGCCTGTGCGCGGATCCCACCACGAATCCGGTCGGTGCGGCGATGGATCGATCCAGAGTGTGAGCATCCGCCAGCGGATCACCGGTGCGGATCCGATCTCGCGCAACAGTGCCGCGATTCCGGCGTCTTTGCTGCCGAACTCGAGCGCGTCGAACGAGCGATCAAAGGCGCGCTCGCTCGTGCCGTTCGCATTCCACGCGCACGCCGCACCGAGCAGCATTCCGTGGAAACTGTTCCCGAGCGCGTTCACGTGGCCGCAGTCGCCCCAGTCGGTGTTGAGCAATCCGACCGCGCCATCGCGCAACCCGCGCCTCGCGAAGCCCGTGATGTTCGCCGACGCCGTGTCGACATCGCTCATCCAGCGATCCCACGCCGACGTGCCAGGACACACGTAGAACTTGCGCCGCGCGCGCTTGAACAAGCGGCTCTTGGCTTCGTGGATGTCCGCGCTGTAACTCCAGTCGAGTGCGACCGCATCGCGCGGTATGCGCGAAACGAGCTCCGGATGATTTCCGATGATGTCGCCCCAGAACATCGGCACGGCCTTCGCCTCGCGGACGCACGCCATGAGCTTTACGAGGAAGTCGACGTAGAGCCGTCCGGTGCCGAGCGCCGCCGCGGCGTTCGAGTTGCGGCCGCGACCGAGGTCGAACGTTTCGTCGCAGCAGATATTGAAGAAACGCGATCGAAAAAGCGGCCGCATCTCGTGGATCATTCCGCGCACGAGTTCGAGCGATTCCGGATTCAGGCAGTCGAGCGTGTAGTGGCCCATCCGGTCCCACCACGAGAATGGCAGCCGCGATCCGTCGAGCGACAGCTCGTTGAGGTGCTGCTTCGCCGGGCTCACGAGTGCCGTGTAGAAATGACCGAACGTGCTCAGCGACGGCACGAGTTCCACGTGGTGCCGTGCGCAGTGCTCATCGAGCCCGACGACGTCGTCGGCCGTGAGCGGATCGGCGCCTGCCCAGATGTCGGGATGATCGCGAAACGCAAACGTATGCTCCACGTAGAGCTGGAGCTGGTTGAGTTTGTAGTGCGCCATCTTCTCCACGAGTGCCATCAGCGTGTCGAGTCGCGGGACCTTGCCGCGCGATATGTCGTGATAGAAGCCGCGCACCCCGAAGTCGGGCGCATCGTCGATCTCGAGCGCGGGCAGCCGCGCGCCGCGCTGCGTGATCAACTGTCGCAACGTCTGCACGCCGTGAAACACGCCCTCGGCGTCACCGGTCACGCCGATGCCCGCTGCATCGATGCGGATGCTGTGCGCGCCGCGCGGCCCGCGCGCACGGACTTCTAGCACCGCCGCGATCACACCGCGACTCTGTTGCTCGACTATCGCGGGAGCGCCGCCAGATGCACCGCCGATCGCGAGAGCGAGATGCCGCGCCGCGACATGCGTGCCCTCGACCGGCCGGCCCCTGACGACACTCTCGCGAATCGCGTCGAGACGAAGCGAACCGGGCTTTCGTTTGATCGAATATGGGGCAGGAATCAGGTGGAACGCGGGCGATGGCATTCGATGGACATCATCGCCGGGGGAGTCGGAGG
>DATKCJ010000399.1:0-5831 GCA_035513275.1 Opitutaceae bacterium | reverse complement strand
AGAAAGGCACGCGCGGTTTCTTCCATGGCACCGGCCACGGCCTCGGGCTCGCGGTCCATGAGGCGCCGGGCATAGGTGTGCGCGGCACGCCGCTGCGCGCGGGCAACGTCGTGACAGTCGAGCCGGGGCTCTACTACCCTGGCCTCGGCGGCTGCCGTGTCGAGGACGTCGTGCTGGTCACCAAGGGCGGCTGCGAGCTCGTCTCACGGCATCCCTACGTCTGGGAGATCGCGTGATCGAGTCGAGTGTAGCTGCCGACGTGAGGAGGCAGAGAATACGGTGCACCGGAGAGAACTGCCTCGTTATCTCCCAAGAAACATCTCCGGTTGTAGCCCGCCGCGTGAGCGGCGGGACCCGAATCCCTGCGCTTACGCGCAGGGCCACGACGGAGCAGCTACTGAGGCAGGATATCCCTCAGTGTCCTCGGCTCGAATCTGTGGTCTCTGTGACTCAAAGTCCGTTCCCTGATTGCGCGCGATGACCTCCCACCAGATCAAGCATACCTGGCTCGAGCGTCTCTCACGTCTTTCGCCCTTTGGCTGTGGCCATACGAAGCCAAAGCATTTCACGGACATGATCCGCGTCGCGTGGTTGAACCGCGACAACGCCGGCTACGCATGGAAGGTCCTCAGCAAGGGCGTGTGCGACGGGTGTGCGCTCGGCGTCTCGGGCTTTCACGACTGGACGATCCAAGGCACGCACCTGTGCATGACTCGCCTGAATCTGCTCCGGCTGAACACCATGCCCGCAATGGACCCGGCCGCGCTCGCCGATGTCTCGAAGCTCGAGCCTCTCGACAACGTCGCCCTCCGCGGCCTCGGCCGGCTCGCGCACCCGATGCTGCGCCGCGCCGGCGAACGCGGTTTCACGCGCATCTCGTGGGACGAAGCACTCCGCCTCGCGGGCGAGCGAATCCGACGCACGGTTCCCGATCGCTTTGCGCTCTTCATCACTTCGCGCGGCGTGACAAACGAGATCTACTACGTCGGCCAGAAAGTCGCGCGATTCCTCGGCACCAACAACGTCGACAACGCCGCGCGTCTTTGCCACTCGCCGTCGAGCGTAGCGATGAGGGCTGCGATCGGCGTGAGCGCGTCGACCTGCAGCTACGTCGACTGGATCGGATCGGACGTCGTTGTCTTCTTCGGTTCGAATCCCGCGAACGACCAGCCCGTCTCGACGAAATACCTCGAACTCGCCCGCAAGCGCGGCACGAAGGTCGTGATCGTCAACCCGCTCCTCGAGCCCGGCATGAAGCGCTACTGGGTGCCGTCGAATCCCGTCAGCTCCGTCTTCGGCACCGACATGGCTGACTACTGGTTCCCCGTTGCGCAGGGTGGCGACATCGCGTTTCTCCACGGCGTGTTGAAGCGACTGTTCGAAACGGGCAACACCGACCGCGACTTTCTCACTTCCCATTGCACCGGCCAGGCCGAGCTCTTCGCCCAATCCCTCGCGCTCCCGTGGGAGGACATCGAAGGCCAGTCAGGCCTTTCGCGCGAATCGATCGACGAGTTCGCCCGCATCCTCACGGCTTCGCGCACCGGCGTCTTTGTATGGAGCATGGGCATCACGCAGCACGCGTTCGGCGGCGACGCCGTCCGGATGGTCCTCAACGTCGCCCTCGCGCGCGGTTACCTCGGCCGGCCGTTCTGCGGCGTGATGCCGATCCGCGGCCACTCGTCTGTTCAAGGCGGCGCCGAGATGGGCGCGTATGCGACAGCCTTCCCGGGCGGGAAATCAGTCAACGCCGAAAACGCCGCCGCGCTCTCCGCCGAATACGGATTCGACGTGCCCGCGACCCGCGGTCTCGCCACGACCGAGATGCTCGTTGCCGCGCACCGCGGCGAGATCGACGTGCTCTACGCCGTCGGCGGCAATTTTCTTCGCACGCTCCCCGAGCCTGAACACGTGCGCGAGTCGCTCGCACGCGTCCCCTTCCGAATCCACGAGGACATCCTCGTCACAGATCAGATGCTCGTGCCCGCCGGCGAGGCGGTGTTGCTGCTGCCCGCGCAGACGCGCTACGAGCAAACCGACGGCGGCACCGAAACGAGCACCGAGCGTCGCGTGATGTTCACACCCGAGATACCGCGCCAGGTCGGCGAGGCGCGCGCCGAGTGGCGGATACTTCGCGACGTCGCCGCAGCCGTCGATCCCGCGCGCGCGCACTTGCTCGGCTGCGCGACCGGCCAGGAAATCCGTGATGAGATCGCACGCGTCGTGCCATTCTACGACGGCGTCCAGCATCTCAAGAAGCAAGGCGACGTCTTCCAATACGGCGGCCGCCTGCTTTGCACGGATGGCGTGTGCCCGACGCCCGACGGACGCGCTCGCCTCGCGCCTGTGCCGCTGCCGGCCGCTGATCGGCCTGAGGGCATGTTCCATTGCAGCACGCGCCGCGGGAAACAGTTCAACACGCTCGTCTACGCCGAAGTCGATCCGCTGACCGGCGCACAGCGCGACGCCGTGCTCATGAATGCCGACGACGCCGCAGCGCTCCGTCTCAAGCATGGAGATCGCGTCACACTCGCCAACGCGACCGGCCGTCTCGAGTGCCGCGTCTTCCTCGCACCACTTGCCCGTGGCAACCTCCAAGTCCACTGGCCCGAGGGAAACACGATTGTCCCTCGCGGAAACACAGACTTCCACGGCGGCGTGCCGGATTACAACGCACTCGTGCGGGTGGAAGTTGCAGGGCCTCGAGCATGAACTCCGCAGGGTCCCCTTGTCTTCGTAGCCCTGCGCGTGAGCGCAGGGACGCTTGTGAAATCTACTCCGATCTGTCCCGCCGCTCACGCGGCGGGCTACATCTGCTTGGTGGCCCAGCGCGGGCTTGCCCTCCGGAGCTCGCAGAGCGAAGGAGGGAGCGTAGGGATCTGCTTCTTCCTCGTAGCCCTGCGCGTGAGCGCAGGGACCGCAGCGATTCTCACGTCAATCAGTCCCGCTGCTCACGCAGCGGGCTATGAAGGCAGTCACAGAGCCCACATTGAGCATGACCCACCCCACCCGCTCCGCCAAGATCCGCACCGTCCGCAAAGGACGGATCGCCGGCGCGCGCGCGGATCGAGTCGCCGTGGAGGAGCCGCTCGAAATCCGCGTCGAAGGCAAGGGCGTCGCGGTCGTCATGCGCACACCGGGTGATGACGACGACCTCATCAGCGGTTTCCTGCTCACCGAGGGCGTCGTGCGCGAATCGAAAGACATCTTCGAGATCACGCACTGCCGTTCGACCGATAGTCGCGCGCGCGAAGGCAACGTAATCGACGTGCTCCTGCGCAAACCCGAGGGCGTAAACTTTGAAGCGCTCACGCGTCACGTCTTCAGCGCGACGAGCTGCGGGCTGTGCGGCAAGGCGTCGATCGAGGCTGTGCACATGGCGTTCAAGCCGTTGCGCGCAGGGTTTCGGATCGATGCGCGAATTCTCCATTCACTACCGGCCGTGCTCGCCAAGTCACAGGCAGCCTTCCGCGAAACCGGCGGACTCCACGCGGCCGCACTCTTCGACGCCGAAGGCAGGCTGCTCGCCGCGCGCGAAGACGTAGGCCGTCACAACGCCGTCGACAAGGTCCTCGGCCACGCGTTGCGCAAGGGGTGGCTTCCGCTCGACCGGCACATCCTGTTCGTGAGTGGACGCACGTCGTTTGAGATCGTGCAAAAGGCGCTCGCCGCGCGCGTGCCCGTTGTCGCCGGCATCTCCGCACCGTCGAGCCTCGCGGTGCAGTTCGCCCGCGCAAACAAGCAAGGCCTCGCGGGCTTCGTCCGTGACGACCGGTTCAACATCTACGCTGGAGCGAGCCGCTTCTCAGGAAAAGGTAGGGCGCGACCGCTGGGCGCGCCGAAGCCAAATTCGCGGACGGCCCAGCGGTCCGTCCCTACCCCCTGATCTTCTCTTATGCACATAACCGGGCTCGTCCTCGCCGGAGGCCATTCACGCCGGATGGGCACGGACAAATCCGCGCTCGTTCTGTCCGACGGACGCACGCTACTCGCGCGGCAGGTTGATCTTTTGCGACAGGCGGGCGTCGACGAGGTGATTGTTTCTCGTCGTCCCGGCCAGCCGCCGATCGCCGTGCCTGCGCAGACATTGATCGACTGCGCGCCCGACAGCGGTCCGCTTGCCGGCATCGCCACGGCGCTTGCGGCGATGCGAGGTGAACTTCTTTTCGTGATCGCAGTGGACATGCCGCATGTGTCGACAGCAGTTGTTCGCCAGATGATCTCGCTCGCGTCTCCCGGCCGCGGCGTTGTGCCGCATCGCGGCGACAGCATCGAATGCCTGGTCGGCGTGTATCCGCGCGAGCTCGCGGCAATGGCTGCCGAACGTGTCGCCGCGGGCCAGCTCCGCGTCCGCGACTTCGCCGCGATCGCCGAGGGAATGGGAGCCGCGATGCGTTGGGAAATTCCGGAACGGCTCGTGCCGGAGTTCAGGAACTGGAACACGCCGGAGGATGTGAAGGCAGTAGGGTAGCGCGACCCTCGCCGAGGGGCGCGTCCGTCGTGCCTCTCCGCGAGAGGCACGCTACCTTCCGGGGTCAACTTGCGGGTAGCCCGACCTCTCCGAGGGCGGGTCCGGTAAAATCGAGAATCGAAAATCCAAAATCGAAAATCACAATCGGTCCCTGCCATGCCTTCCCGCCACCGCCTCGATGAACTTCTCGTCAGCCTCGGGCTGGCGCCGACTCGCGCGCAGGCGAAGGCGCTCATCATGGCCGGCCGCGTGCGGCTCGGCACCGAGCGGCTCGACAAGCCGGGCAAGGAATATCCCGCGGACGCGCCGATCACGATCGACCAGCCGCCGCGATTCGTCGGCCGCGGCGGCGAGAAGCTCGAGGCGGCACTCGATGCGTTCAAGATCGACCTCGCCGGTGCGGCGGTGCTCGACGTCGGCGCATCCACAGGCGGCTTCACCGACTGCGCGCTCCAGCGCGGCGCGGCGCACGTGACTGCAATCGACGTCGGCCGCGCACAGATGCACTCAAAACTTCTGGCTGATCCGCGTGTCACAAGCATCGAGCGGCTCAACGCCCGCAGTCTGAAACCTTCTGATCTGCCGCGCGCCGAATACGACGCGGTCGTGGTCGACGTTTCGTTCATTTCTCTCCGACTCATTCTTCCCGCCGTGTGGCCGTATCTACGCGCCGGCGGCACGCTCGTCGCGCTCGTGAAGCCTCAGTTCGAAGCCGGAAAGACCGAAGCGTCGCGCGCCCGCGGCGTCATCCGCGACGACTCGGTGCGAGACGCCGCCATTTCGAAGGCTCGCAACGCCATCGTGCGCGCGGGATTCGACGTCGTTGACGAGGTCGACTCCGCGCTCAAAGGCCCCAAGGGAAATCGCGAACGCTTCGTGCTCGCGACGCGAAGGCGAGATGCGTGAAAGGGTGGAACGGCGTGTCGAACCACGACCGCCCAAACCCAAACATCCGGACGGGATGTCAAAAGACGAGTACCCAGATGTCGTAGATGACGTGGGTCCAGACGACGGGGGCGAAGCCGCGGAAAACGTAGATGGCGGTAAATACGAGACCGCAGACCCAGCGGAAGACGAACGACTTCGTCTCGAAGTCGTCGCCGAAAGCGCCGATATAGTGCCAGCCGCTGAACAGGAACGCTGTCACGATCGCCCAGCCGAACGTCATGAGGCGCGCGCGCTCGTCGGTGATGGGTTCGGCGATCAGACGAAACGCCTTGGCGCCGAGACCGAAGAGAATGACGCGAAACGCGATCTCTTCGTAGAAGCCGGCGCCGAGCGACATGACGAGACCCGCGAAGGGGCCGATTTCGGCTTCGGGCTTCAGCGCGCCGGCGTCGAGGTGGAGCTTGCCCACCAC
>DATKCJ010000398.1:0-3227 GCA_035513275.1 Opitutaceae bacterium | reverse complement strand
CCTTCGCGCCGTTCAGTTGACGCATCGCTGCGGACGCGAGCACGTCGTTAACGAGCGTGCTCTTGCCCGAGCCGGACACGCCGGTGACGCACGTTAACAGCCCGACCGGGAACCGCGCTGTGACGCCGGCGAGATTGTGCTCACGCGCTCCTTTCACCGTGAGCCAGCGACCATCGGGTGCGAGCCGCTTCGACTCGTGCATTACGGAGAGTTTTCGCGCAAGGAACGGTCCAGTGCGCGACTGCGACGCACTCGCCTCGATGCATTCGCGCGGTGTGCCTTGGAAAAGAAGTTCGCCTCCTTCGGTGCCCGCGCCCGGGCCGAGTTCGATAAGCTGGTCGGCGCGCAGCATCGTGTCTTCGTCGTGCTCGACGACGATGAGAGAGTTTCCGCGATCGCGAAGCTCGATGAGCGTGTCGAGCAGTCGCGCGTTGTCCGCCGGGTGGAGGCCGACGCTCGGCTCATCGAGCACGTAGATGACCCCGGTGAGGCCCATGCCGAGCTGGCCCGCGAGCCGCGCACGCTGCGCCTCGCCACCGCTGAGCGTGGAATAACCTCGATCGAGAGTCAGGTAGCCAAGCCCGACGACATTGAGAAAACGCAACCGATCGCGAATGCCTGTCACGATCTCGCCGTGCGTCGTCGCGGTGCTACCGATCGTCGACTCGACCAACGCAAGCGCACCCTCGACGTCGTGCGCGAGGAACTCCGGCAGGCTCACGCCCGCGATGCGAACGGCTGCGCTGGCGCGATTGATCTTCACGCCACCGCAGCCGGGGCAGTCGCCGGCAACTTGAAACGCCGAGAGCCGCGCGCGAAAACCGTCGCTCCGGCTGACGCGCCGCGCCTCCTCGAGGAGCGAGATCACACCGGCAAACTCCATCTCCTCCGCCGGCTGGCTCCGTCGGAACTTGAAAGTGAACTTCCGAGAGCCGGCACCGTGCAGAATCGCGTTGCGCGTCTCCTCAGGCAGCTTGCGCCACGGGATCTCGGGATCGAAGGGCAACTGCTCCGCGAGTTGCTTGAGCGTGGCGTTGTTCCGGATGATCGAGTTCCGCCCGCCGATCCGCCACGGCTTGATTGCGCCGCCGCGGATGGACTTGTCGGTGTCGGGCACGATGAGGCTTTCGTCGAAACGCATCGCGCGACCGAGACCGCCGCAATCGGGACACGCGCCCGACGGGCTGTTTGGCGAGAAGTGCGCGGGCGTCGGCTTCTCAAACACGTCGCCGCAGATCTCGCACGCGAGATCCTGTGCGAGTGAAATCTCGCGCCAGTCCTCGGTGCCGCTGTGCGCAACGAGTGCGATCGCGCGGTCCCCACCCTCGCGGAACGCAAGTTCGAGCGAGTCGGTGAACCGTGCACGCTGATCGTCACCGAGCACAATCCGGTCGATGACGATCTCTGCGGTGATCTCCCTCGCGCCCGTCGGGATCAGCCGCGGGTCGTCGAGCGACTTGATCTCGCCGCCGATCCGCACGCGCTGGTAGCCGCGCTGCCGCAGCCGCGGAAATTCGTCGCGGAGCGCGGAGACCTTCGCGACAGGCAGCGGCGCGAGGAGGACGAGTCGCGAGCCCTTCTCGGTCTCGAGGAGTCTGTCGACTGTCGCGGCGATCGAGTGTTGGACGACGCGGCCGGCGTCCTTTGGGCAGAATTGCTCGCCGCCGTGCGCCCAGAGCAACCGCGCGTAATCCTCGATCTCGGTGACTGTGGCGACCGTGCTGCGTGGCGAGTCCCCGGCTGTGCGCTGCTCGATCGCGAGAACCGGGGAAAGTCCATGGATGAAGTCGACATCGGGCCTCTTCACTTGCTCGAGGACCTGGCGCGCGCGCGTGCTCAGGCTCTCCATGTATTTGCGGTATCCCTCGGCGTAGAGCGTGTCGAAGACGAGCGACGATTTGCCCGAGCCGCTGACGCCCGTGACTGCGACGAGTTTCCCTCGCGGTATCCGGACCTCAACGTCGCGCAGGTTGTGCTCACGCGCGCCCTTGATGTGGATATGAGAAACCTGCGAGACCGGCATAAGACCGACAACAACGCTCCCTCGGCAACGGTGCAATCCTGCGGTGAATCGTCTCTGGCAGGAGGACCTTTCGTTCTTGAAACCACATAGTCTATGGAGTTTCGTCGGCACACCTCAGCCCTGCTCTTCGACAGCTACCCCCCGCTCTCTCCCCGATTCTGTGTGGCAGTCCTACCCTGACATGAACATTACCCCCTCGGGCAACCTAGTTGCGAAAATCCGGACCAGCGCGCTCTCACTGGCGCTCGCCCTTCTAACCACGCTGCCAGCAAGCGCCCTGACTTTCGATTTCGGGCTCATCTCGGGCAACTTTGACTCGACGCTTTCTGCGGGAGTCAGTTACCGGCTGCAAGGGCGGGATCCAGCGCTCGTCGGCATCGCCAATGGCGGCACTGCTACGAGCGTCAACACCGACGACGGCAACCTCAACTACGACAAGGGGATCTTCTCCAAGGTCGTGAAGGGCACGCACGATCTCGAGGTGCGGAACGCCGACGGCGACATCGGCGCATTTGTGCGGTTCACCTACTTCAAGGACTTTTCCAATGAGGCGCCGCAGAAGCGCACGCAGTTCAACAAGGTCGCGCTGAACCGCGTGGGCTACAACATCTCACTCCTCGACGCCTACCTCGCGATGAAGTTCGAGATGCAAGGCAAGCCGGTCGATCTGCGCATCGGCCGCCAGGTGCTCAACTGGGGCGAGAGCACGTTCATACCGAACGGCATCAGCGTCATCAACGCCGTCGACGTCGCGCGCCTGCGCATACCGGGTTCCGAACTTCGCGAGGCGCTCAAGCCCGTGCCGATGGTCTCGGTATCCATCGGACTGAGCGAGACGACGACTCTCGAAGCTTTCTATCTTTTCTCGTTCCACAAGACCGATGCCGACCCGCGCGGCTCGTATTTCAGCACAAACGACTTCGCCTCCATCGGCGGCGAGGCAGTCTACCTCGGATTCGGCGCACTCTCGGATCGCGGCGTGCTCGGCGCAGTGCCCCGCGGCGACGATGTCCTTGCAAGCCACTCGGGCCAGTTCGGCGTCGCACTTCGCTACCTTGCAGAGGGACTGAACAACACCGAGTTCGGTTTCTACTTCATGAACGTGCACAACAGGCTGCCCGCGCTCGCAGCCTATACGCCGACCACCCCGATCAACACAAACCTCACCGGTCCGCTCACACAGGTGTTTTTCGGCGCGGGATTG
>DATKCJ010000397.1:0-11279 GCA_035513275.1 Opitutaceae bacterium | reverse complement strand
AGAACGTGAGCGCGATCAGCCACGAAGCCGCGACCTTCGACGCGCCTGAGACGAAGAATCCTATCACCGTGACGGCGATGCCCGCGAGGCCCACGATGAGCGGCATCATGCCGGCGGCTGACGCGGGGGCAGCGGCGGATGCGGTGGGACTCGTTTGTGCGCGGGTGCTCATTTCAATCCAAGTTCTGCCTTTGCCGACTCGGGCACATCGGCCGCGCTCGCGTGCGAGGCGCGCTGGAGGGCGCGCACGTAGGCGACGACTGCCCAGCGATCCTGCGCGTCGAGCTTGTCGCCGTAGGGGCGCATCGTGTTCTTGCCGTTCGTGATCGTGTTGAAGATTTCGCCGGAGACCATCGTGCGGAGCCGCTCGTCGAGCAGAGTCACAGTGGCGCCCATGCCATAGCTCTTCGTGATGCCGTTGCCGTCACCGACTGCACCGTGGCACGGCGCGCAATAGATCATGTAACGGTTCTGTCCGCGGCGCACGAGTGTCTCGTCGATGGTGAGCGATTCCGGATAACCCGCGACGAACTCGGCGTTCGCATCGCGACCGCGGAATAACGCGTCGTCGGCATCGAGGTGGCCGCGTGCGACGGTGTTCGCCGGCGTGGGCCGGTCGGCTCGTCCATCCGCGAAGAACGGGCTCACAGCCTGCGCCTTCACCTTCAACTGACGGTCCATGTCGTCGAAGATCTCGATCGGCGGGCGCGTGAATTTCGCGCCGCGGAATCCGGCGAGTGAAACCGCCAGAATCAAGAGGAGACCGAAGACGAGGTAGACGTAGCGCATTTCAGTTCTCCAGTTCGGAGACCTCCGTTGCGCCCGCGGCGAGAAGGAACTCGCGGGTCTTCCCTGGGTGAAACTCCGGGTCTCGCGCATCGATGACGACGAAAAACCGGTCGCTCGTCATGCGGCTCGCCTGCCCGTGCTTGAGCACCGGGTGGTAGTGCATCGGAAGTTTGTTCAGGACAAACATGCCGATGATGCTGCCGAAGGCCGAAAGCAAAATCGTGAGCTCGTAGGAAGGCGGGAAAGCGAACAACGGGCTGAATAGCGGCTTGCCGCCGACGATCAGCGGATAGTCCACGCCGCCCATCCACCAGATCATGAGCATGCCGGTTGTGAATCCAGTCAGCCCGCCGACGAGCGTAAAGCGCGGCACCTTCGAGCGGCGCAGGCCCATGGCGTGATCCATCCCGTGCACAGGAAACGGAGTGTGCACATCCCAACGCTGGTAACCGGCGTCGCGCACCTTCTCCGCCGCGGCCATGATGGCGGCGGGGGTTTCGAAAGCGGCGAGCAATCCGTGTGTGTTGTCAGCCATGTCGCTCAATGGTGGTCGTTGTGTCCCGCGTGCGGGTCAGCCTGCGGCGACACCGCCTTGATCTCCGCCATCGCCATCAACGGCAGGAAGCGGAGGAAGAGAAGGAACAGGACGCTGAAGACGCCGAACGTCCCGAAGTAGGTGAAGATGTCGACGATCGTCGGGGAGTAGTAGCCCCAGCTCGACGGCAGGAAATCGCGCGCGAGCGACGTGACCGCGATCACGAAGCGCTCGAACCACATGCCGACGTTCACAAAGATCGAGATCACCCAGACGAGCCACGTGTTTTCCCTGATCTTCTTGAACCAGAAAAGTTGCGGCGAGATCACGTTGCACGAAACCATGATCCAGTATGCCCAGGCGTAGGGACCGAACGCGCGGTTCACGAACGCGAAGCCTTCATACGGATTCGCGCCATACCACGCGATGAAGAACTCCATCGCGTAGGCGTAGCCCACCATGGATCCCGTCGCCAAGGTGATCTTGCACATGCAGTCGATGTGATACTGCGTGACGAGATCCTCGAGCTTGTAGACCGCACGCAACGGCAGCACCAGCGTGAGCACCATGCCGAATCCCGAGAAGATGGCGCCGGCGACGAAGTAAGGCGGGAAGATCGTCGTGTGCCAGCCCGGGAGCAGCGCGACCGCGAAGTCGAACGACACGATCGTGTGAACGGATAGCACGAGCGGCGTCGAGAGCGCCGCGAGCAGGAGATACATCATCTCGTAATTGCTCCAGTGGCGGTTCGAGCCGCGCCAGCCCATCGCGAAGAGCCCGTAGAAGAGCTGCTTGGCCTTGCTCTTCGCGCGGTCGCGAAGCGTGGCGAGGTCGGGAATCATGCCGACATACCAGAAAAGCACGGAGACCGTCGCATACGTCGAGACGGCGAACACGTCCCACATCAGCGGCGAGCGGAAGTTCGGCCAGATGTTGTTCGCATTCGGAAGCGGGAGCAGCCAGTAGGCGAACCACACGCGACCGACATGGAAGACCGGGAAGATGCCGGCGCACACGACGGCGAAAATCGTCATCGCCTCGGCGGCGCGGTTGATCGACGTGCGCCATTTCTGACGCAGCAGGCAAAGGATCGCCGAGATCAGCGTTCCTGCGTGGCCGATGCCGATCCAGAACACGAAGTTCACGATCGCCCAGCCCCAGTTCGCCGGATTGGCGAGGCCCCACACGCCTGTGCCCGTGGACACCAGGTAGATCAGCCCGATCACGGTGAAGGACGCCACGAACCCCGCGACGCCGAACATCACCCACCACCAGCGCGGCGTCGGCTCCTCGACGATCCGCGACACGGCGTTGGTGATCCAGGTGAAGTCGCGGTTGTTCGTGACCAGCTCGGGGCGCGGCAGCACCGCCGGGTGCACCTCGTTGAGGATCGCCGGACGATCGATGACTGGATCAGCGTGCGCCATCAGCGATTTCCTCCGAAAGGTGTTTGCGCCGTAGTCGCGAGACTTAGCCGTGCCCACGTAGTGGAAAGCCGCGCTTTGACGTAGCTGCCGAGGTGACGAGGCAGTCCGGCCGTGCTCACTCGTCCATCCGCCTCGTTACCTCCCAAGAAACTTCTCCGGTTGTAGCCCGCCGCGTGAGCGGCGGGATCCGGATCCCTGCGCTCACGCGCAGGGCCACGACGGAGTTTCTTCCGGTTCAAACCGTGCCGCGAGCGCGGTTCTCCCGCTCGGCGGCTACATTCGACTGCATTTCTGCTGGCCAGCAGAACGTCACCTACATCGGAGATGAGGGTTTTCACGCTCATTCGTGGTGTTCGCCGCCGCCCTCGTGGTGCGCCGGGTGGTTCTTGTTGTTGTATTCGACTCGGCTCAACGGCAGCGCGTTGTAGTCGGGCATCGCCTTGTTCGGATTGCGGATCTTCGCAATGTAGCTGATGCGCGGCCGCGTGTTCAGGTAGCCGAGCACCTCGTAGGTGCGCGGGTCGTGCTTGGCCTTCGAGACCGCGGTGGACTCGTCCCTGATATCGCCAAACACGATCGCCTCGGTCGGGCAGACCTGCTGGCACGCGCTCTTGATGCGCCCATCGGCCACAAGCGTGTTGCCACTCGCGCCGGCCTTTGCCTTCGCCTCGATCTTCGCCTGCTCGATGCGCTGCACGCAGAACGTGCACTTCTCCATGACGCCGCGCATGCGCACGGTGACGTCCGGGTTCTTCGCCATCTTCACCAACTCGGACGTGTTCTTCGGACCGAGCGGCCCCATGTAGAGGCTGTCGATCTGGCGCTCGTTCCAGTTGAAGAAATTGAAACGCCTGACCTTGTAGGGGCAGTTGTTCGCGCAATACCGGGTGCCCACGCAGCGGTTGTAGGCCATCACATTGAGGCCCTGCTCGTCGTGGACGGTCGCGTTGACCGGGCAGACCATCTCGCATGGGGCCAGCTCGCAGTGCTGGCACGTCATCGGCTGAAGCGCGACCTGCGGATCCTCGGGAATCTCGCTGTTGTCGGTCGAGCCGGTCGTGTAGTAGCGGTCGAGCCGGATCCAGTGCATCTCGCGGCCGCGGAGCACCTGGTCCTTGCCGACTATCGGAATGTTGTTCTCGGCCTGGCAGGCGACGACGCACGCGTTGCAGCCGATGCAGGTGTTGAGATCGATGCTCATCCCCCACTGCTGGTCGGCCGTGAAGTCGGGCGTCTCGTAAAGTGAATTGCCGCGCGGGGTCAGCGTCGCCTTCTGCGCGAGTGACATACCCTCGTCCTTGCCGTAGATCGGCGGCGTGTGCGCCTCCATGCCAAACGAGCGTGCGAAATTCGGATCGGCCTGAAACTCCTCGAGGTTGCCCTCGCGCACGAGTTCGCGGCCTTCCATGGCCCAGTGCTCCTGCGTGTTTGCGAGGAGCATCGTGTCGCCCGTCACCGTGAGCGTGGCGCCCGTGGCAAACGCCGCAGCCGTGCTCGTGCGGATCGGATAGGCGTTGAAGCCGACATCATTCCCCACGCGACCGGCTGCACTGCGGCCGTAGCCCAGCGGCACGACGATCGTGTAGTTCGCGAGGCCCGGCTGGATATGCAGCGGGCCGCGAATCGTGCGGCCGCCGATTGTGAGTTCGCCGATAGGCGCCTCCTGCTTGCCGATCTGGAACTTGTTCGCGTTCTTGCGCGCGACCTGGATCAGCGCGCCGTCCGCCTCGATGCCGAGTTCCTTCGCAAGCCTCGGGCTCACGAGGATCGCATTGTCCCAGGAAATCTTGGTGATCGGCTCGGGGCATTCCTGGAGCCAGCCGTTGTTCGCGTAGCGACCGTCGTCGGTTTTCACGTCGACCTCGAAGCGCACCTCGAGGCTCGCGGCGGTAGGCGCAGCGGAGCTCGCCATTTGGGTCGTGATGTTCGCTGCAGCGACCGAAGGTGCCGCGCCGATTCGCTCCCATGAGGATCGATCGAGCAATCCGTCGTGGAGGAACTTCCTAAAGCCCGCCTCGTCGGCGCCGTCGCGCGCCATGAACGTGCGGTGCACGAGTGCGTAGCCGTCGGTCGCGGAGTCGCCGGCGATTCGTGCGAGCACCTCAATCTCGCTCAGGCTCGGGAAGAGCGGCCGGATCATCGGCTGAATCGCGAGAAGCGTGCCGTTCGCCGTGCGCGTGTCGCCCCACGATTCGAGGTAGTGGCTCGCAGCGATGTGCACGCCCGCGGCCTCGGATGTCTCGTCGACGTGATAACCGTGGCGGATGACTTCGCCCACGGACTTCTGCAGCGCTGCCCAATCGAGATCGGCGGGCGCGTTGTAGATGGGATTGCCGCCGAGGACGACGAGCGTCTTCACCGAACCGGCCTTCACCTTTTCGGCGAGTTCGCCGATCGAAACGGCCTCGTTGGCCTCGATCGCCCGGAAATGCACGGTCTTCCCATACGCGCCAAGCGTGGTGTTGACAGCGAGGGCGAGTGCATGGACGCCGGGAGCGTGGCCGAATCCGGCGAGCACGAGCGCCTTCTCGCCAGCCGCGACGAGATCGGCCGCGCAGGCGTCGAGCCACTTGGCCTCGAACTCCACACCTGCTGCCAGCTTTTCCGACTCGGCGACGAGATCTGCGCTGGCGCCCGTGGCCTTGAAAACGCGCGAAGCGATCGCACCTGCTAGCGCAGGGATCGCGCTCGATGCGACGCGCAGTCGGTGGTCGGCGTTGCTTCCGGTGATCGTGAAATGGCTCTCCGCCACGTAGAGGCGGCTCATTTCGGTCTCGCCCGTGATGCGGCGCGTCTTCGCGAAGTCGCGCGCATGCACAAGTGCACCCGGCTCGGACTGCAGGAAATCGGCGTCGAGGCTCAGGATGCGCGTCGCGCGATCAAAACGGTAGTAAGGCTTGGCGGGACGGCCTGCGATCGCGGTCGCGGCCTCTGTCGGATTCGAGACATCGACCGCCTCGTATTCGGCCCAGACAGCAGCGGGCATCTTTTGCTTGATCGCCGCGATGAGCGCGGCGCGCGTCGGCGACGACGACTCACCGGCGAGAAACGCAAGCCCTTCGCCCCTGGTTGCGGAGTAGCGCGAGCTAACCGCAGCGAGCAGGTCGTGGACGCCTGCCGGATCGAGCGCCGCGGAACCGTGCGACGATCCATGCGCGCGGTCGGGATCGTAGAGTTCGAGAATCGACGCCTGCGCAGCGAGGCTGCAGGAGCCGCCGAGCGGCGAGTAGGACGGGTTGCCCTCGAGCTTGGTGGGGCGGCCTTGGTGCGTCTCGGCGAGAAGCGGGATCGCGTCACCGCGCACCGGCATCGCCGTCGCATAATAAAGAGGAAGGCCCGGGACGATGTTCTCGATGGACTTCGAATACGGCAGGATGAGCCCTTCCGGGCGGCGGCAGCCCGCGAGACCGATGCCCCCGAGCGCGAACGACGCGGCCATCAACTTCACGAACTGGCGGCGGTCGACCTCGTTCGACTCCGAGGCGCCCTCGGGAAACTCGCGCTCCATCTGCTCGCGGAATCCGGGAGCCTGCGACAACTCGTCAAGGCTGCGCCAATAACGCGGGCCGGTGAGCTCGCGCTCCGAGGGAGCAGGATGTTCGAACTTTCGTTTCATCGATGGCAGCCGGAGCAACTTTGCGGCGGAATGACGTTCCAGTCCTTGATCAGCTTGTGCGCCTCCTCAGCCCGGCCCTGCTCGGCGAGGGGGAGCGAGTCGAGATTGAAGACATCCTTCGGGTCGCGGATGCGGTCGCCGGGATTGCGGTGGCAATCGAGGCAGAAGGCCATGCTCAACGTCTTCTCGTGCCGCACCACTTCCATCTGGTTGACCTGGCCGTGGCATTCCACGCAGCTCACGCCGCGGTTCACGTGCACCGCGTGGTTGAAATAAACGTAGTCGGGGTTCTGGTGCACCTTCACCCACGCGACCGGCACGCCCGACTCGAAGCTCGTCTGCACGGGTGCGAGGCGCGGGTTGTTCGTGTTCACCGGCATCATGCCCGCGGTGTGGCAGTTCATGCAGGTCTGCGAGGGCGGGATGGTCGAGTGCGCGGACTTTTCGACGCCCACGTGGCAATACCGACAGTCCATCCCGAGCTGACCGGCGTGCAGCGCGTGGCTGAACGGCACCGGTTGGGTCGGCTCATAGCCCACCCGCGTGTATTTCGGCGTGAAGTAGTAGGTGATCCCCGCGGTGACAGTCCCACCCAGCACTCCCGCGAAGATCACGATCTTCAGCGGGAGGGTGTTGATCCACTTAGGGAATACCTTCGACATGGGCCGCAGGGAAAATGGGTGGTCCGTGGCGCCGCAGGCGCGTCAGACGGAGTCGGGCCGGCGGGAAATGGCACGGGGCTCCGTGCGCGTTTGAATCGCAGGGCCGTCAGCCCTGGACGGCGCTGTGCGAGCGACGGCCTTGGGGAGGATAATTGCGGCGCCAAAGACTCCAAAAATGCGGGTGAGGAAACTCTTTCTCGTATGGGTCGCGGTCACGGATGGTCGGTGTGAGGAAAAGAAAAACCAAACGGAATGGGAATTATGATGTAAACCAAATTATTGGAACCAAAATCACGGCGGCGTAGAGGTCGCTCTTGCGGCCTGGTTGCTTTCATGAAAGTGGCGGAATCCCGCTCTGCGCCGCGCATTCGCAATTGCCGCGCATTGCCAAACAGCCGCGCGGACCTAAGGTCGTCCAACGGATGAAGCGTCCCCAGCGCGAACACCCCGGCCTTAGGATTGCCGCGATCTACGCGGTCGTCGCGTTTCTCTGGGTGGCTCTCTCGGACCGGGCACTTGCATGGCTGGGCCATTCGCAGGCGGAGATCGCGCGGCTGCAGACGACGAAGGACATCGCCTTCGTGATCATCTCGACCCTCGTGCTCGCCGTGCTGCTGCATCGCGAATATCGCGACCGGGTAGCCGCGGACAAGGCAGCCGCGAGGAATCGCGAGCGCCTCGCATCCGCACTTGAGCAGGCAGGCGCGCGCGCGCAGGAGTGGCAGGCGTTGATCGATGCGGTTCCGGCCGCGGTGCTTGTCGCTCACGATGTGCATTGCAGTCGCGTCACCGGCAATGCCGAGGCTGTGCGGCTCTTCGGGGGCGGCGGCGCCGCGGACGCCGCGACCGGCGGGCTCTCGATGGTCCCGACCGAGGGTATCCGGCTGATCCGCGAAGGCCGCGAACTCCTGCTCGACGCGTTTCCGCTCAACGCCGCGGCTGGATCCGGCCGCGAGGTCCGCGAATTCAAGTGCACGCTCGTGAGCGAAGGCGAACCCGACCGCTTGCTCGTCGCCACCGCCGTGCCCCTTCCCAACCAGAAAGGCGAGCCGCGCGGCGCGGTCGCGGCGTTCATCGACATCACGGAGCGCAACGCCGACGAGAGCCGCTTGCGCGAACAGGCCTCGCTCATCGACCGCGCGCGCGAGGCGATGGTCGTGCACGACCTCGACGGGCGCATCAGTTATTGGAACCCGAGCGCAGCGCGCCTCTACGGCTGGACCGCCGAGGAAGCGCGTGCGATGCGCGCCGAGAATGTCTTCTTCCAGGGCAAGACCGCGCCGCAGCAGGCTATGGACTCGCTGTTCGATTTTGGCGCGTGGCTCGGCGAACTCCCGCAATTCGATCGCACGGGCCGCGCTTTCACCGTCGAGGCGCACTGGACGCTGCTTCGCGACGCCGACGACCGCCCGCGGCGCGTGTTCTGCATCCACACCGACATCACCGACAGGAAGGCACTCGAGGAACAATTCCTGCGCGCGCAACGCCTCGAGAGCATCGGTCGGCTCGCCAGCGGCATCGCGCACGATCTCAACAACGTCCTCGCCCCCGTCCTCATGGCGCTCGGTGCATTTCGCACCAAACTCAATGACCACGACAGCATCGAGCTTCTCGACGCCGCCGAGACGAGCGTGAACCGCGGCAGCGACTTGCTCCGCCAGATCCTCCTCCTCTCCCGCGGCGAGCGCGGCAAGCGCCTGGCACTCGATCTCAAGCCGATGTTCAACGAACTCCGGCGGTTCATCTTCGAGACCTTCCCGAAGTCGATCACGACCGAAATCGACTGCCCCGACTCGCTCTGGCCCATCACCGCAAACCCGTCGCAGGTGCACCAGATCCTGCTCAACCTCTGCGTGAACGCACGCGACGCGATGCCGGATGGCGGCACGCTCCGGCTGCGCGCGTCGAACAAGGAATTCAAGCCCAAGCCCGCGCAGAAGGTCGGCATCCAGCCGGGCCGGCACGTCGTCATCGAGGTCGAGGACACCGGCGACGGCATCCCCGAGGAGTTGATTTCGAAAGTCTTCGATCCGTTCTTCACGACGAAGGACGTCGGCAAGGGCACCGGGCTCGGCCTCACAACCGTCGCGTCGCTCGTGCGTGCCCACGGCGGCTCGGTCGACATCGCTTCTGGCTCGGGAAAGGGAACGACTTTCACGATCCGCATACCCGCTGCGCTGAAAGCCGGCACTCCTCCCGAGGAGGAAATCGCGCGCAAGTCCGCGCCCGGCCGCGGCGAGTGGATTCTCGTCGTCGACGACGAGCCCGCCGTGCTCAAGGTGATCCGCAGCACGCTCCTGCGCTCGGGTTATCACGTGCACGAGGCCAGCTCCGGCGCCCTCGCCATGAAGATCATCGCCGACGAAAACAACCGCGTCGACCTGCTCATCTCCGACATCGTGATGCCGGGCATCGACGGCTGGACGCTCATGCGTCAGGCGAAGCAGGTCGCGCCTTCGCTGCGAATCCTCGCGATGACCGGCCATACCGAACACATCCGCGACAACGCCGCCAAGATGGGCTGCGAAGTGCTCACGAAACCATTCTCCGTGGCCGCACTGCTCACCACGATCCGCGCCGCGCTCGACGCGAAGCCGTCGCCGGTGGTCGAGTGACGTTGGTGGAATGGATTTTGTAGATAGGGATTCGATTGCCACCAGTTGCTTACGCCCATTGTAGGTTGCGCGCTTGCCGCGCAACTCCGGCGTCTGTGGCGCGACGAGCGCGCCACCTACATTTTCCATCCCCCTTTGATCCCAGTCGTTCAGAGTCGGGCGTAAAGCCCGACCCACAACACCGAGACCTCGATCCGCTGAACTTCCGCTTGCGCCTGCCGTGCGCCGTCCGTTGAGTCGCCCGACATGACCGAATCGATCCGACCCGACGGCCGCGCGCCCGACCAGCTACGCGAAATCACTTTTCAAGGCGACGTCGCGCCGAACGCGCACGGCTCGGTCCTCGTGGGCTTCGGCGGCACGCGCGTGATTTGCGCGGCGATGATCGAGCGGGGCGTGCCCGGCTGGATGCGCCAGCAGGGTGTCAAGGGCGGCTGGCTTTCCGCGGAATACTCGATGCTGCCCTACTCCACCCTCGACCGGAAGTCGCGTGACATCAACCGGGGCAAGCTCGACGGCCGCACCGTCGAGATCCAGCGCCTCATCGGCCGCTCGCTGCGCGCAGTGATCGACCTCGCCAAACTCGGCGAAAACACGCTCTGGGTGGATTGCGACGTCCTCCAGGCCGATGGCGGCACGCGCACCGCGGCGATCACAGGCGCCTACCTCGCGGCGCGGATGGCCGTGGATCGACTCATCGCCGACAAGCGAGTCGTTGAGAACCCTTTCACCGACTCCGTCGCCGCCGTGAGCGTGGGCGTGTTTGACGGCGCCGAGATCCTCGACCTCGCCTACCTCGAGGACAAGGACGCCACGGTAGATGCGAACATCGTGATGACGGGCTCGGGAAACTACGTGGAAGTGCAATCCGCAGGCGAGGAGGCCGTCTTCTCGCGCGATCAGCTTGATCGGCTCCTCATCCTCGCCGAGGGCGGACTGCGCACGATCACGGGGATGCAGAACGCTTTTCTGACGAGCCGGGTGAGCGGGCCGCCGGCGGCGTAGTCCGGAACCGTTCGGAGGTAGGAGCCCGCTTGCGGGCGATGGTTTGGTATAGCAGCCGAGGCAACGAGGCCGACTTACGAGCCACCTCCTTACGTCGGTGGCTACTCATCGCCCGCAAGCGGGCTCCTACCTCAGCACCTGCGACAAGCTTCTCGATCGAGTCTTTGCTTTTTTTCGTGCCTTGCCCCGGCCGCTGTAGCCTAATCGCCGGACATTTCGATGAACATCCACGAGTTTCAGGCTAAGGCCCTGTTTGAGAAGTTCGGCGTAGCGACCCCGCGGGGCGCACCCGCGAGGTCGGCAGCGGAGTTCGACGCGGCGCTGGCCACACTCGGCGACGGACCCTACATGGTGAAAAGCCAGATCCACGCCGGCGGACGCGGCAAGGGCACGTTTATTGACGGATTCAAGGGCGGCGTGAAATTCGTGAAGACACGCGCCGACGCCTACCAAATCGCCGCGAAGATGCTCGGCAACACGCTCGTCACCGCGCAGACCGGCGCCGCCGGACGCAAGGTGCAAACGATTTATTTCACCGAGGCGTGCGACATCAAGAAGGAGTATTATCTCGCAATCCTCCTCGATCGCGCGACGTCGAAGCCGGTGATCGTCGCCTCCACCGAGGGCGGC
>DATKCJ010000396.1:0-3076 GCA_035513275.1 Opitutaceae bacterium | reverse complement strand
CCGTAGATTCCTTTCAGCGTGAGCATGCTGAAGATGACCTTGTTCCAATCGATCGCGAAGTCTTTCGGCGGGATGCCGAGGAGCGCGATCTTTCCGCCGTGAAACATGTGCGCGATCATCTCGTTGAGCGCGGCGGGGCTGCCCGACATTTCGAGGCCGACGTCGAATCCCTCGCGCATGCCGAGGTCGCGCATCGTGTCGGCGAGTTTCTCCTCCTTCACGTTCACCACGCGATCCGCGCCGAGTTTCTTCGCCATCGCGAGGCGGTCGGAGTTCAGGTCGGTAACGACGATGTAGCGAGCGCCCGCGTGCCGTGCTACTGCAGTCGCCATGCACCCGATCGGGCCCGCACCGGTGATGAGCACGTCCTCGCCGAGCAGGTCGAACTGGAGTGCGGTGTGCACGGCGTTTCCGAGTGGATCGAAGCATGCGATAATGTCCGTTGGGATCCGTGGATCGACGGGCCAGACGTTCGTGTGCGGAATCGAGAGATAGTCGGCGAACGCGCCGTCGCGATTGACGCCGACGCCTTTCGTCGCGTTGCACAGGTGCCGCCGGCCAGCGAGGCAGTTCCGGCACGTGCCGCAGATTAGGTGCCCCTCGCCCGTGACGATCTGGCCGGGCTTGAAGTCGGTGACGTTGCCGCCGACCTCGACGACCGTGCCGACGTATTCGTGGCCGATGATCATCGGCGGCTTGATCGTCTTCGATGCCCAGTCGTCCCATTTGTAGATGTGGACGTCGGTCCCGCAGATCGCGGTCTTCTTGATCTTGATGATGACGTCGTTGGGTCCGGGCTGCGGCACCGGCGCCTGGATCATTTCGAGTCCGGGGCCCGCGACGGTCTTCGCGATCGCCTTCATTGTCCGTGGGAGAGTCATGTTTTGAAGGAGCAAACGTAATGCCCGCCGCCCACCCGACACAACGGTGAAGGGGGGCGGCTTTCCCTAGGCGCAATCACTGCGCCCGGCTGGATTGGTGTAGGGTCGCCGCTTGCGGCGACCTAGATGCGAACGACGGAAGGCGTGCCGCATCAGCCTTCGCCACGGCTACGGCCAGACAAGAGCGGCAGCCCTACAAGGAGCAAGTCGGACGATATCATGCATCCAGCGACCGCCACAGATACCAGCTCGCGACGGAGCGCCAGGGGCGCCAGGCGCGCGCGTGCTTTTCGAGCGTCTCAGGCTTCGGCGCCTTGCGCTTGCGCCATTCCACTTGAAACGCCTTTCGCACGGCGAAGTCGCCCGTCGGCAGCACGTCGGGCCGGCCGAGTCGGAAGATGAGAAGCATGTGGACGGTCCACGGACCGATCCCCCGCACGGCAGTAAGGCGCTCGATGAGTTCGTCGTCCGTCAGCGCGTGTGCCTCTTCGACGGACGGCACCACGCCTTCGGTCACTTTCGCGGCGAGGTCGCGAATCGCTGCGAGTTTCGCGCGCGAGAGTCCTGCGGCGCGCAGGGCTTCGTCGCTAAGCGCGAGCAGCGCCGTGGGATCGGCCATGCCATCCGGCATGAGCGCGAGCACGCGATTGTGGATGTTCGACGCGGCCTTCGCGTGCAGTTGCTGATAGATGATCGATTGCAGCAACGACTCGAACAGGCTTGCGGTCGGCCGCAGCTCCCAACGGCACGGGCCGATGCGCTTGATGATCTCGGCGAGCACAGGATCAGCGGCCTTCAAGTGACGGACGGCGGCGCGGAGATTGAGGGAGGGTTTCATGCCGACTACCTGCGTCCCTCTGATTCTACGCGGCAGCGCAGGTAGCCCGGCCTCTCCCTCCTTCGCTCTGCGAGCTTCGGAGGACACGCCGAGGACGGTGCTGAACCCGAACCCGCGCTCGGAGATCGCGGGCTACCAAATGAGACGAAAACCAAGAAGCCAATTGGCATGGCCTGCTGTCTTCACTCCGCGAAGAGTTGCGCGCCTTCGAGCGCGAGGAGCTTGAGCTTGGTCTTGATCCCACCGGGCGCGGAGAAGCCGGTCATCTTGCCATCGGCGCTGATGAAGCGGTGGCACGGCACGAGGAGCGGCCACGGGTTTTGCCCGAGCGCAGTGCCGACGGAGCGCGCACCGCCCGGAGGCATGCCAAGCGCATTCGCAACCTGACCGTAGCTCCACGTGATCCCCGGCTTCACGCCGAGCGCGATGCGGTAGACGTTGCGTTGAAACTCGCCGACGCGCTCCCAGTCGAACTGCACGTCGGCAAAATCCTGCATGTCGCCGGACATGTGCGCCTGCACGCGCGTTGCCAGCGCTGTGATCCATGCTGGCGCCGGCGCGGCCGACGCGGCGTCCGCATCGCGCTCGCGCACATCGGGCAGCCTGAAACCAGTCACGCGCTCGCCCTCCCATAGTAGGGTGCACGTCCCGAGGTTGGTCTTGATCGGCAGGCGGTTCATGTGGTTCTCAGAATTTCAGGTAGTAGACGAGTTCACCGTCCTCAACCTTACCGGTGTCGACGAAACCGAGCGCCATGTAAAGCGACTGCGCCAGCCGATTTTCGGGCTCGAAACTCACATAAATTCCCTCGAGGCCCTGCGCGCGATAACGTTCGAGCACGCCCTCCATCGCGGCGCGACCGTGACCGAGGCCCCGTTTGCCAGCGGCGACCATGAGCCGGCAGATCCACTGGTCGCCAGTCTTCGGATCGCGGTCGCACATCACGAAGCCCACGAGTTCGCCGCTCGCCATCACGGCGAATGGCTCGCATCCCGGCTCGTAGGCAGCCTGTGCGAGCGAAAACGCATTGGGCGCGACAAACCGCTCGTCGCCTGGCTCGGTGGGGAGTTTGCATACGGCGCGATAGTTCTCGCGGGTGACGGGCTCGAGGGTGACGGGCGTGGACATCGGGGTGCGTTTTGCTTGTTCGGGAGGCGGCAGGCCGGCCCAGATATTCCTCGCGTGGCCGCGGGCTCCCGGCAAGCCTGTCCGTTTTTCCGATGAGGAACAGGTTCTACAACGACTTCGACAGCGAGCCGCTGGGCCCGTCACGGAAGCCGGATTACCGCACGGCGTTTCAGATCGACCGCGACCGGATCATCCACTCGCACGGCTTTCGCAAGCTGCAGTCGAAGAC
>DATKCJ010000395.1:0-5796 GCA_035513275.1 Opitutaceae bacterium | reverse complement strand
CATTCGCGTCACTGATCGGATCTTTCGCAGCAATATCAACATCCTGCGACCACGAAGGAGAACCGACGAGGATGAGGTTGTCGGGATCAATCGCGCGGATCGCCGTGATGACGCGTTCGGCGTAGGGTTTCACGTCGCGTGACCACGAGACATCGCGCAGCGGCTCATTGAAGAGTTCGTAGATTACGTTCGGCTTGTCACCGTAGGCGCGCGCCATCCGCTCGAAGAACGCAATCGCAAGCTCGGGGTGCTCGTGCGCGTGATGATCGTGCCAGTCGATGATCACGTAGATACCGTTCGCGATCGCCGCATCGATGACGGCAACAACCCGCGCTTCGTTCTCCGCGGGTGCCGAGAGGAAGCCGGTGCGATGCACGCCGAGCGCGGCCCGCACGATGCCGGCTTGCCAGTCATCGGCGAGCGTCTCGACCGCGCCTGCGTTGTAGAACCGCGCTGCATCCCACTGGCTCCAGCCGAAGCTGACGCCCGCGAGGCTGACGGGCTGGCCGTGCGCGCCGACGATCTTGTTGCCGGCGACCTGGAGCCGGCCGTGTCTGTCGACGGGAGTTTCCGCCGCGGCAAACGCGGTGCCGAGGCAAAGCAACAGCGCGGTCGCGATTGGCTTGATCGGCTGGTGCATGACGGTGGAGCGGATCACAAGCGCACCTCGCGGCCGGTTTTTGCGGACTTGTAGATCGCATCGAGGATGCGCTGGATGCCGAGCGACTGCTCCGGGAGAACGTAGGGCTTCGCCTTCCCGAGGAGGCAATCGATGAAGTGGGCCATCCGGTTCGTCGAGACCTTGGGCGGCAGCAAATTGACGAGTTCACTCGAGTAACCGGTGGGCGTCTCGCGATGCAGCGAGAGCGGCGGAAACGTGAGGCCCGCCTCGGTGCCGAAGAGCTGCGTTGAGTTGATGTCGCGCTCGGGCTGGTGCGCGGCCCATGAGGACTCGAGGAGCACGGTGCGGCCGCTCTTGAGCTTGATGAGCGCGACGGAGAGGTCGTCGACGTCAAACGGCGCGCCAGCGGCGATCTCACTCTTGCCCCATGTTCCACTTCCTTTGCCCCGCGTGCCGAACTTCGAATAGGTCATGCCGCTCACAGCCGCGGCTTCGAACTCACCCATGAGGTAGAGACAGCGATCGAGCGCGTGCACGCCGATGTCGTAGGTGCAGCCGCCGCCTGCGAACTTTGTCTGTGTGAACCAGGAGCCGATGCGTGGGATGCCGTTGCGGCGGCACCACGAGGTCTTCGCGTGGTAGACGTCGCCGAGCGTGCCTTTCTCGACGAGCGCCTTCGCCGTCTGCACCTCAGCGGAGAAGCGCATGTTCTGCCCGACCATGAGGAGCAGCCCGTGGCGCTTTGCCGTGGAGACAAGTTGCGCGGCCTCGCGCGCGTTTGTCGCCATCGGCTTGTCGACCATCACGTGCTTGCCGGCGCGGAGCGCGTCGAGCGCCACTGGCGCATGGAGATAGTTGGGCAGCGCGATGGAGATGATGTCGATGTCGTCGCGCGCGAGCGCCGTGCGGTAGTCCGTCACGAGTTCCGGAATGTCGAACTTCTCCTGTGCCTCGCGTCCGCGTTCGGACGAGACCTCGGCGAGCATCGCGACCCTGGCTGCAGGGTGTTGCTGGAATGAGGCGATGTGGTCGACGCCGATGGCGCCTGCGCCAATGACGGCGACGTTGAACTGGCTCTTCTTCTTCATGGATTGCGTGCGGAGATGGACTGCGGCGAACCGGCAGTGTGCCGGCGAACGGCCCGATGAGGGGACAACCCGCAGAGATTGGCAGGCGCGGCGGGGGTTGTCCATCCGCGGAATGGAAAGGCAGGTAATCAGATTCGGTAACCCCGGCGATTTGTAGGGTCGTCGCTTGCGACGACCTCGGCCTGTTTGGCCGGTTGTGGGTCGGGGTTTATCCCCGACGGCCTTGAATCTCGTCGGGCGTAAAGCCCGACCCACAAAGAGCGGCCCATCCTCAGCGCTTCTTCGACGGGCTGACGAATTCCACGATCTTTGCGACCGCCTTGTCGACCGCCTTGGAGGCTACGGGGGAGAGTTCTTCGCCGAAGCTGAAATCGGAGCCGGGGATCGTGAGCATCCAGGCGCGCGGCGCGCGGTCGAAGTATTCGCGGGCGATCGCGAGCACTGTCGGCGCGCTGACGGCATGGGTGGTCACGCGCGACGAGGTGGCAGGCTTCAGCGAACGCAGCCGCACCTCGCCGACGTCGATCGCGGCGTCGACAAATATCACCACCTTCACGCGCGAGAGACACTCGCCGTGCTCGGGAGCGAGTTGCGGAAGCGAGAGCGTCCACACCCGCGGCAGTTTCTTCTCCTCGATGGCCTCGGCCACTCGCGGGCCGACACCGTCGTCGCGCCGGAGTGTGTTGCCGTAGCCTATGACTAGAAGGTCGGCGAGGTAGTGCGACTGGCGCCTTGTTGTCATGAGCGTGGCTGGAGCCGGCAGATTTAATCGCGGCTTGCCTCATTGAGCACGGTCCCGTCGGGACCGATGAGCTGGACATGCAGCGCCATCCGCCCGGCGGCGTGCGTGGAGCAGCTCAGGCACGGATCGAAGCAACGGATGCCGTGCTCAATGCGGTTGAGCATCGGCTCGGTGATTTCGTTGTCTTTCACGAAGTGCCGCGCGATCTGCGCGACGGTGCGGTTCATCGCGAGGTTGTTCTGCCCGGTGGCGACGATGAGGTTCACCTTCTTGAGGAGGCCGTTCGCATCGACCGTATAGTCGTGGAAAAGCGTGCCCCGCGGCGCTTCGCTGGCACCGACTCCGCGGAGGCTGTTGATGCCGGCGTCGGCGCGCAGCTCGGTGGAGTGCATGTCGGGATCGGCGACGAGACGCTCGATGTATTCAAGCCCTGCGAGTATCTCGATGAGCCTCGCGTAGTGGTAGAGGAACGAGGAGGTGACCGCACCGTGTCCGAAAGTGCGGAAGTTCGCGAGTTCGGCGTCGGCCTGCGGCACGCCCATGCGTTCGCAAATGTTGAGCCGTGCGAGCGGGCCCACACGGTAGCTGCCGTCGGGGAAACCGAGCGGCTTGTAGTAAGGCGACTTGAGGTAGGAGGAGGGATGCACGGACTCGCTGATGACTTCGAGGTAGTCGCGCGGCTCGATCTCGTCGGCGATGATTTCGCCCGTGCTGTCGGCGAAACGCAGTTTGCCGCCGTGATGCTCCCACGTGCCGTCTTCGGCGACGAGACCCATGAACAGCGACTGGAAGTTTCCGAACATTTTAATCTCCCTCGCGAGGCCGGGCAGCGCGCGCTTGAAGAGATCGAGCGCCGTCCGCGCCGTGGCAAACGCCTCCGGCAGCTTCGCGAGAATTTGTTCGCGCGCTTCTGGAGTAAGCGCGCTGCGCACGCCGCCGGCCACGGCCCACGCCGGGTGGATGCGCTTGCCGCCGAGCAGCCAGATGATCTCCTGGCCGAACTGGCGCAGGCGGATGCCGGCGCGGGCAAGATCGGCGTCGGACTCGATGAGCCCGAAGACGTTTCGCTTTTCCGGCGGCGAATCCCAGCCGAGGATGAAATCGGGCGCGCTCAGATGAAAGAAGCTGAGCGCGTGGCTCTGCACGAGCTGGCCGAGGTTGATCAACCGGCGCAGCTTGTCGGCCGCGGGCGGGATGCTCACGGCCATGATTGCGTCGCCCGCTTTCGCGGAGGCGAGCATGTGGCTCACGGGACAGATGCCGCAGATGCGCTGCGTGATGCCAGGCATCTCTGTGTAGGGGCGGCCCTCGCAAAATTTCTCGAAGCCGCGGAACTCGACGACGTGAAACTCGGCGTCCGTGACGGTGCCGTTGTCGTCGAGATGCACGCTGATCTTCGCGTGACCCTCGATGCGTGTGACAGGGTCGATGACGATTCGGTTGCTCATGGTGATGCTCCAGTCGCTATCCTTGGTCGCGTTGATGCCTGGCGTGCAGTCCACCCCGCACATTCTTGGAACCGCTGATCTTCGCTGATCTTTCGGAGTTCGAGGACAAGGTCGGGCGCATGAGTGCTTCGCCTGATCGGCGAAGCGCGAATCGCGCAGGTGTTTTCTGAGTCTCCATTAGCGATGATTAGCGGTTAAGGAATTGTTCCGATTCGGATGCGGCCGGGGTCAGCCGAACTTGATCTGCCGTCCCTCCAGGTGCGGTGTCTCCCCGTTGAGGAGACTGGTGAGGAATGCCTTGATGGTGGCGGGCTCCGGCGGGCAGCCGGGCAGGAAGAACTCGACCTTCACTGCCTCGTGGACGGGCAGGACGCGCGCAAGCAGCGCCGGCACGATTCCGTCGGACGTCGGGCGGTGGCGGTTCTCCTGCGCGTTGTCGATATAGGCGCACTGGAGCACCTCGGCGGTGCTGTCGGAGCCGAGTTGGTTGCGGATCGCCGGCACGTTGCCGGTTACGGCGCAGTCGCCGAACGACACGAGCACGCGCGTGCGCGCGCGGATCTTGTGCAGGAGCTCGAGGTTGTCTTCGTTGCAGACCGCGCCTTCGACGAGGCACACTTCGACTCCCTCCGGGAATTCCTTGTGGTCGGTAATCGGGCTGTAGACCAGGTCGATGGAACCTGCGAGTTCGATGAGAAACTCGTCGAGGTCGAGAAACGACATGTGGCAGCCTGAACAGCCGCCGAGCCAGACCGTGGCAAATCTTACGCGCTCCATTGTTGTTTCTCCCGTGCGTTGACGATGTATTCGAGTTTCGAGCGATCGTGCTGCATCTCCGCGGCGGTCGATCCCTTGTTGAACAACGCGCCGGTCGGGCAGGCGCTCACGCACTTGCCGCACGAGGTGCACGTCTCAGACGCGCCCCACGGGTCGTTCAGATCGGTGATGATCCAGGCATTGCCGCCGCGGCCCGCTACGTCGCGTGTGCCCGCGCCCTCGATCTGCCAGCAGGCGCGCACGCAGCGCGAGCAAAGGAGGCAGCGGTTGTGGTCCATCCCAAAGAGCCGGTGCGAGGCGTCGACTCCCCATTTCGGAAAACGATAGGGGAATCGCACGTGGTCGATGCCGTGCTCGACCGCGAGGTCCTGCAGTTCGCAGTATCCGTTCGACACGCAGGTCGAACACACGTGGTTGCGCTCCGCGAGGAGCAACTCGAGCGTCATGCGGCGGTATTTCTTGAGCCGGTCGCTATTGGTCGTGACCTCCATGCTCTCGTGGACGCGCGTCGTGCAAGCGGGAAGGAGCTTGTTCGTGCCCTTCACCTCGACAAGGCAGAGCCGGCACGCGCCGACATCGAGGATGCCCTCGAGGTGGCAGAGCGTGGGAATCTTGATTCCGTTGTCGGTCGCTGCCTTCAGGACCGAGCTGTTCTTGTCCGCGGTGATGGGTTTGCCATCGATGATAAGGGTCTTGGCGCTCATCGGGTGATTCGGTCAGTTTGCTGCCGTCTGCGCCTCCTTTGGCGCGGCACTCTGCCCTGGCTGGAGCAACGCATTGTATTCATCGCGGAAGAATCGGAGCGTGCTGAGCACGGGATTCGGCGCGGTCTGCCCGAGACCGCACAGGCTGGTGCTTTGGATCATGTCGCAAAGTTCCTCGAGGTTTGTGAGGTCCTGCGCCATGGCCTTTCCCGCGAGTATCTTCTCGAGCATACCGTGCATCTGCACGGTGCCTGCGCGGCAGGGAATGCATTTGCCGCACGATTCCTCCATGCAGAATTCCACGTAGAATTTCGCGATCTCGACCATGTTGGTCTTGTCGTCCATCACGACCATGCCGCCGGAGCCCATGATGGATCCGAGCTTGTTGAGCGACTCGTAGTCGACCGGGGTATCG
>DATKCJ010000394.1:0-2956 GCA_035513275.1 Opitutaceae bacterium | reverse complement strand
CAGCCCGCGATCGGCATCAGCCGGCACGCCCTCGACTCGCGCATGGCCGCGGCGTTTCAGGACGCGGGCGGCGAGTTGCGGCTTCGCAGCCGCGCCAAGTTCGAGCCGGGAGCTGAGGGATGGCTCGACGCGACGGGACGTCACGCGGCGCGCGGTGGCTGGGCCGGCATGAAAGTGCATCTCACGGCATTCGAAACGCGCGCTCCACTTGAGTTTCATCTCGGACGCGGTGCCTACGTCGGCGCGTCAGCGATCGAGGGCGGCACCGTGAACGTGTGCGGACTCTTCAGGCCGCCGATCTCGGGCACCGGAAGCGGAATCGCCCGCATGCTTTCTCACCTCGAGGCGTGCGGCCTCGGTGATCTCGCCGCGCGGATGCGTGCAGCGACGCCGGAGGGCGGATCGTTCTGCGCGGTCGCCGGGCTCGGGTTCGCCTCGTGGCCCTCTTCGCGACGCGGGCCGCGCGTCGGAGACTCCGCAGGCATGATACCGCCTTTCACTGGAGACGGCATGGCGATCGCACTTCAAGGTGGTGTCGCGGCAGCGGCCCCGCTCGCCGAGTATGCGTCGGGCTCGTGCACGTGGCACGAGGCTGCGGAACGGGTTTCCGCGGTCACGCGGCGCAAATTCGCGATGCGCTTAGGCGCGGCCGCGGTCCTGCATCCTTTCCTCACTCTTCGCGCCGGGCAGGCGTCGCTCGCCATGCTCCATCGCACGGGAATGCTTCCGTTCGGCGCGGTCTTCAACGCCCTGCACTGACTCCCGATGTATCTTCGCTCCATCGCCACGGCCAACCCGCCCTTCAGTGCTTCGCAGGCGGAGTGCTGGGAACTCGCGAACCGCACGTTGGGCAACCGGCTCACATCGCGATCGATGGCTCTCCTGCGGCGTGTGCTCACCGGAGAAACCGGAATCGGGAGGCGGCACTTCGCGGTCGAGGACATCGAGCACGTTTTCGATCTCGATGCAGACTCGCTGAACCGCGCGTTCGTGGCACACGCTCCCCCGCTCGCCGCCGCGGCGCTCGGGCGCGCGCTTGAACGCGCCTCGCTCCGCCCGGGAGACATCGACGCACTGTTTGTCTGCACCTGCACCGGTTATCTCTGCCCAGGCGTTTCAAGCTACCTCGCCGAGAGACTCTCGATGGGCGGGCACACCTACCTGCACGATCTCGTCGGAATGGGATGCGGCGCCGCGATCCCGATGCTGCGCGCCGTGGCCGGACACCTGGCGGCCGCACCCGGTGCGCGTGTGGCGTGCGTCGCCGTCGAGGTGTGTTCGGCTGCGTTCTACATCGACGACGATCCCGGCGTCATCATCAGCGCGTGCCTCTTCGGCGACGGCGCTGCGGCGACAATCTGGACGGCTGATGCGCCCGCGGAAGGCGGCCGGCGTTGTCACAGTTTCGACACGGTTCACCAGCCGCAGAATCGCGACTATCTCCGTTTCGAGACCCGCAACGGGAAGCTCCGCAATCTTCTGCACCGCGATGTGCCCGCGACTGCGGCCTCTGCCGTGAAGCTTCTCCACGATCGCGCGCTCGCCGCAGGGGGCCCAACGGGCACCGTCCTCGCACACGCTGGCGGACGCGATGTGATACTCGCTGTCGAGCAGGCGCTCGGTCAGCCGCGGCTCGAGCCGACGTGGGAAGTTCTCCGCAAGTTCGGAAACATGAGCAGCCCCTCGGTGTTGTTCGCGCTCGAGCAGCACCTCGCAAACGGCGGCGCAGGCGACGACGACCTCTGGCTCACGAGCTTCGGCGCCGGTTTCGCGGCGCACTCGTGCCGGTTGACGAGGGCGAAGTAGCGCACGTTCTGTCTGAGGGTAGCCCGCGATCTCCGAGCGCGGGTTCCGTTCTGACCCGTCCTCGGAGAGGCCGGGCTACCCGCAACCAAATCCCGCGCTGGCCAACCGCTCGCCCGCGCGCTTTGCTCGCGGCATGGCTGTCGCGCTCCAAGCCCTCGTCGCCCACTGCAACGAACGCCTCTCGATCCCCGGATTCCCCGATTACCCGGGCGCGCTCAATGGACTGCAAGCCGCCAACAACGGCACCGTCACACGCATCGGCGCGGCGGTCGACGCCGGCCTCGAGCCGTTCGGGAAGGCGCGCGACGCCGGCGTGGATTTCCTGATCGTGCACCATGGCATGTTCTGGGATGCGCCGCGTCCGCTCACAGGTGCGATGCGCGAAAGGGTGAAACTCCTTCTCGACGCAAACATCGCGCTCTACTCGGCACACCTGCCGCTCGATGCACATCCCGAGATCGGCAACAACGCGCTGCTCGTGCGCGAACTCGGCATGGAACCCGCACGCGCATTCTACGAGTTCGAGGGCCGCAAGGTCGGCGCAATCGCGCGCCACTCAGGCACGCGCTCGACGCTGCGAGCGAAACTCGAGGCGTTGTTTCCCGGCGGAGTAATCGCGCTCGAGTTCGGCAGCGCCGAGCCACGCGAGGTCGCCGTGATCACCGGCGGCGGCTACGGCGTGGGTGGCGAACTTGCGGCGGAGGGCGTGGACACTTTCATCACCGGCGAGTTGAAGCAGCACTGGTTCAACCGCGCGCAGGAAGAGCGGCTCAATGTCTACGCGTGCGGCCACTACGCCACCGAGACATTCGGCGTGCGCGCGCTCGCGTCGGAGCTCTCGGCGAAGTTCGGCCTGCCATGGGAGTTCATCGCGACGGAATGTCCGCTGTGAAGCGATCGATTCAGTCGGAGGTCCACCACGAAATACACGAAACACACGAAAGAATCTGAACGATCATCACACAGGGGCTTATTCGTAAGTCGGATTCATTGAGGCGAATGTAGCTGCTGACGTAAGGAGGCGGTTTTGTCGGTGCAGGACGTTCGTCCAGCCTCGTTGCCTCGGCAGCTACGAAGCCCCTCCGACTTTCGTGTATTTCGTGTGTTTCGTGGTGACCTCTTCCGCATAGCCTCCGCTGAAACGCGATTG
>DATKCJ010000393.1:0-7553 GCA_035513275.1 Opitutaceae bacterium | reverse complement strand
GAAGGTGCAAATCACGAATCCCTTCATCTCGAACGTCTGGTGGATCGGCGGCGGCAGGTGCACCGTGCCGGTGATCGGCTCGAAATCGTTCGCGCTGAAAGTGAATGGATAAATGTAGCCGTCCCAGCCGACGACATCGAGCGGGTGATGCGCCATGACAACGCGCGTGAAGCGCCCGCGGTCTTTCACGAGGATCGCGTAGTCGCCCTCC
This sequence comes from Opitutaceae bacterium, assembly GCA_035513275.1. Taxonomy (GTDB): domain Bacteria; phylum Verrucomicrobiota; class Verrucomicrobiia; order Opitutales; family Opitutaceae; genus DATKCJ01. The sequence continues at coordinate 7,342 of DATKCJ010000393.1, read as the reverse complement.
TTGTCCTCGGCGATCGTTTCGGTTGGTCCGTGGAAATCGCGTTCGCTGTAGGGCGCGCCCATCCTGATCTGACCCTCGGGATGACGGTAGCGCTCGGGGATGCGCACCGGGTGCGCCGACTCGAGAATCAGGTAGTCTTCCTGCTCGATGTCGTCGGGCACGAGCCGATAGGTCGTGCCGCGCGGAATCACGATATAGTCGTCCTGTTTGTAACGTAGCCGGCCGAAGCTCGACTCGAGAACGCCGCCGCCGGCCCAGACGAAAATCACGTCGTCACTGCGGCCGTTGCGATAGAAATCGTAGCCTTCGCCCATCGCAGTCGCCGGCCGGCAACGGTGGCATGTGATGTCCTTGTTGAACATCAGAGGCACGCGGCCCGTGTAGGGATCGCCCGCGCGAGCCATGTTGGCGGATTTCAAATGATGGTGACGCAGCGGCGTATGCGTCGCGGCGGCAAGCGAGATTTCACTGAAGAGCCCGACCTCTTTCACGCGTGTCGGCGGCTTGAGGTGGTATGTGATCGTGTAGGCGCGGTCGAAGCCTTCAGTGGTGATCACGTGCTCGTAGTGGAGGCCCTCGCCCTTGAAGCTCGCGGCCTTGTCGCGCGGGAACTTGATGTGGTGCTTGCGGGGCATCGCCCCGAGCGTGCGGTAGAACGGCATGGTGACAGGGTAACGGGTTGCCGGGCGCAGGGGTGCGCGCCCGGGTTGTTGAACACGGCCAACCTACTCCGGCGTTTGCCGCAGGACAAGTGATGACTGGTGGGGCTCTGGAGGTAGGAGCCCGCTTGCGGGCGATTCCGAATTCCTTTGTAGCCCGCTCCGTGAGGAGAGGGACAAGGGCGCGTTTGGGACAACGCGCCCCACCTCGGAGCCAGAAATCGCCCGCAAGCGGGCTCCTACCCAATGCATCCTCGCCTCAACCTTGCACGCACCGACTCACACTTGCACTCTGGAAAACCATGATGCCCCCACGCTTCGCTGTCATGCTCTTCAGCTTTTTCTCGATCGCCGCGTCCGCCGGAGCCGAAGTTTTCTACCGCTGGAACCAAGCCGGCTACTCTCCGCAACAGCCCAAGTCGATCGTCGCGATGAGCGACACAGATCTCAAAGGCACCGAGTGGGTCATGCGCAGCGGCGACTGGGCCGGCATGCGCGGGGAATTCGGCCCGAGCGTCACGGGAGCGGGCGATCACACGGCCTTTGCGTTCAACCACGTCGTCGAATTCAGCACGTTGAGCGACGCGGGCGACTACGAGTTCGTCGTCGACGGAAAGTCCGTCGCGCAAATCCTTATCGCACCGACTCCCTACAAGAAGTTCATGCCGATGGCGCTGCAGCATCTGCGCGCGATGCGGTCCGGGTCGCACGACACGCTGCTGCGCGAGTTCTCGCATCCCGGCGATGCGCGCGCGCCACTGTTCGTGCCCGACGGCGACCCGGCGAATGGCAAATGGAAACCCGCCAATCCCGCGCGCACGGTCGACGCGCTCGGCGGATGGTATGACGCGGGCGACCAGATCAAGTTCACGCTTAACCAGGCCGCGACCGCCTACCACCTGCTCTACGCCTACCGGCTCAAGCCCGCTTACTTCGCCACCGAGCACAGCCGCTCGGGCCTGCCCGACGTGCTCGACGAGGCGCGGCACGGACTCGAGTTCCTGATGCGCGTCCACCCGGATCGCGACACGTTCATCATCCAGGTCGGCAACGCCGAGGACCACAACCAGGGCATGCGCCTGCCCGAGCACGACAAGCTCGACGGCAAGCGGCCCGCGCTGTGCGCGCTCTCGCGCGTGCACATGGCCTCGGCGTCCGCGGCGCTTGCGCTCGGCGCGCGCACATTCGCCGACATTGGACGCGCCGACGACGCAGCGCGCTACGGCTCGATGGCGCGCACACTTTTCGCGGGGGCGCTGGAGTCCGATACGATCCCGACCGCGTTCGAGCGCGACGAGACTAACGACTTCTACCGCGACCCCGATCCAACCGATCAGATGGCACTCGCCGCGATGGAACTGCACGCGCTCACGGGAGACACCGACTACCTCGAGCGCGCGAATGCGTTCGCGCCGCCTGCGGCCGACGAGGTCGGCTGGCGCGACTGGAACTGGCTCGCGAACAATGCGCTCGCACCACACGACACCTCGGCGAAGCAAAGGTTGATCGCCGAGACGACCGGCTACGTTCGACACTCGCTCGAGAAGGGCACGCCGTGGGGCATCCCAAGCCGCTACGTTTGGGGCAGCGTCGCGCGCTGGATCGGTATCGCCAACGCGTCGATGCAGACCGCACGGCTTCACGCGGAGGTGTCGCCGCAGCAACAGCAGCTCTTCTGGCAGATGGTCGACTACACATTCGGCCGCAACAACTGGGGCGTGTCGTTCCTTTTCTGCGAGGATCTGCCCAACACCGTCCGCAACATCTACAGCCCGACCTACAGATTGCTCAAAAGATTCCCTACCGGCGCTCTCTCAGAGGGCCCCGGCGGACGCAAGCTGCACGAGTCGCTCTCGCGGTATTTCAAGATCGCAGGCGACGATCCGTTCCACCGCTTCAACACGCCGGCCGCCGTCTTCTTCGACAACAGCAGCGACTTCATGTGCCAGGAGGCCACGATCACCGCGCAGGCTGACCTCGTGCTGTTGCTCACGCTCGCGACGCTCTGGGAGGAAGAGCGGTGAGCATCCTCTGCACCTCCGAATTCCGAGTCTGCTCCACTGTAGGAGCGGCTTTACGCCGCGACATCCCGCTCGTTCGCAAAAGGGTCGCGGCATAAAGCCGCTCCTACAATCGGGAGAAATCCGGTCATGAAAATCCTCTTCAACCACGTCGGCTACGAGCCCGCTGACCGCAAGATACTCCTCATCGAGGCGCCCGTCGACATCGCATGGCGCGAGCTAGCGCTCGTGTCGCTCCCTGACGGCGCAGTCGTGTGGCGCGGCGAGGCGCAGTTTGCCGGCGCGGTCGAAGGCTGGTCTGTCGGGCCGTGGTGGCGCGTCGACGTGAGCGAGATCCGCACGCCGGGTCGCTACGCGCTTCGCTGGGCGACGGCGGAGGCATCCGGCCAGAGCGAAGGATTCGAGATCGCGCCCGGACTCCTTGGGCAGGGCCTCGTCTCCGACCTGCTCTACTACTTCAAGAGCCAGCGCTCCTCGGGAGTATTCGACATTGCCGACCGGACGGCGCGCCGCGTCGGCGATGGCGCGATCCGCGATGTGCACGGCGGTTGGTTCGACGCCTCGGGCGACACGAGCAAATACCTCAGCCACCTCTCCTACGCGAACTGCATGAACCCGCAGCAAACGCCTCTCGTTGTGTGGGTGCTCGCGCGGGCGTGGCAACTCTACCGTGCGGCGGGCGCGCCCGAGTATTTCCTCGGGCGAATTCGCGACGAGGCGCTGCACGGCGCGGACTTCCTCGTTCGGATGCAAGATCCGGAGGGATTCTGGCACGTGACGCTCTTCGACAAGTGGACGAAGGATCCCGCGCAGCGCGAACTCTGCTCCTATCGCACGCAGCAGGGGCACAAAGGCGCCGACTACCAGGCCGGGTGGCGTCAGGGCGGCGGCATGGCCGCTGCGGCGCTCGCGCTTGCATCGACGCTCGGCGACGGCGCCGACTTTCGCGCGTCTGATTATCTCGCGTGCGCGCGTCGCGGATTCGATCACCTCGTCGAGCACGGGCTCAGCTATCTCGACGACGGGAAGGAGAACATCATCGACGACACGTGCGCGCTGCTCGCGGCCGTTGAGCTTCACGATGTCGCGCACGACCCTGGCTTCGCGGCCTTCACTGAATCGCGAGCGATGAAACTCATGTCGCGTTGCCGGGAGACAAATGGCCGCGTCTGGCTCGCAGCCGACGCCGACGGCGATCGATCGTGGTTCCACGCAAGCGACGCCGGGCTTCCGGTGGTCGCACTTCTCCGATTCGCCGACGCTCAAGCCACGAACACACTCGCGGCAGGAGCACGCGCGCTCGCAGTCGATCTCGTGCGCTCGCAGCTCGCGCTTGGCGCATCGCGCAGCAATCCCTTCAGCTACCCACCGCACTGGGTGAAATTGCCGGGGGCCGACGGTCGGTTTCAATGGTTTTACCCGCACGAGAATCCGTCGGGCTACTGGTGGCAGGGCGAGAATGCGCGGCTTGGTTCGCTCGCATCCGCCGCTCTCGGCGCCGCGGCCGCAGGCGGTGGCACAGAGCTGCGTGACGCCGCGCACGGCTGGATCTCGTGGATCCTCGGCGCGAACCCGTTCGATCGCTGCATGCTCCACGGCCGCGGTCGGAACAATCCGGTCTACATGCCGCCCTACGACAATGCCCCCGGCGGCGTCTGCAACGGCATCACCTCCGGCTTCGACGACGAGAACGACATCGCCTTCGCGCCCGACCCGCAGGCGTCCGATCCCTTGCAAAACTGGCGCTGGGGCGAGCAGTGGCTCCCACACGCAGCTTGGCTGCTGCACGCGCTCGCGCTCCGCGAGACGGGCGGCATGGCTTGAGGCTTGAAATTGTGGGTCGGGCTTTATGGGCGACGGTTCCGATGTAGCCCGCCGCGTGAGCGGCGGGACAAGCGCGTTGGGGGCAACGCGCTCCACCTCGGACGCCGGGCAAGACAGTCGGGCGTTCCTCCTTCGCCAAGGCTATGGAAGACAAGAAGGCGCGACCCACAACAGACAGAAGCAAGATGCCACTCTCGCCATGTCTTGAACCCGCGCTCGCCCGCGTCATCCTGAGCAAACCCCATGGAAGTCATCATCCAGGACACCGCCGAAACCGGTTGCGAATTGGGCGCACGGATCATCGCCAAGATCGTGCGCGAGAAACCCGACGCCGTGCTCGGCCTCGCCACCGGGCGCACTCCCCTGCAGCTCTACCAGGAACTCATCCGGCTCCACCGCGACGAGGGTCTGGATTTCTCGCGCGTCACGACCTTCAACCTCGACGAATACGTCGGCCTCCCCGCCACGCACGAGCAAAGCTATCGGCGGTTCATGGAGGAGAACTTCTTCCGGCACGTGAAAATCGATGTGCGCCGCACGCACGTGCCCGACGGCACCGCCTCCGACCTCCACGCCGAGTGCCGCGACTACGAGCAACGGATCCTCGACGCCGGCGGCATCGACCTGCAGCTCCTCGGGCTTGGACGCAACGGCCACATCGGCTTCAACGAGCCGACCGGCTCGCTGCGTTCGCGCACGTGGATCAAAATTCTCTCCGAGCAGACGCTCCGCGATAACAGCGCGGTCTTCGGCGACTTCGCGACGATGCCTCGCCACGCGATCACGATGGGCGTGGGCACGATCCTCGACGCGCGCCGCGTGCTCCTGCTTGCATTCGGTCCTGCGAAGGTGCGCGCCGTGGTCGACATGGTCGAGGGACCACTCGCGGCGGTCTGCCCCGCATCCGCACTGCAACTCCACCCACGCGCGACCGTCATCATCGACGAGTCGTCCGCCGCCGGGCTCAAATATACCGACCACTACCGCTGGATCCACAGCCACAAGCTCGACTGGCAGCGGCACGAGTGAGCCCGCGCTTTGGAAGCGCGGGCTAAGGTGGATCGATGCGATTGAACGTAGCCGCCGAGGTAACGAGGCGGGAAGACGAATGCACGCGACCAGACTGCCTCGTTACCTCGGCAGCTACGTCGGAACTCGCCCTCCAATTGAATCGATTCGGCCAACTGCCCTCGACAGTCCGAACCTCGTTTTGGAAACGCTCGCTCGCGCACATCGCCATTCTCGCATAGCCTCCTTACAATTCTTCCCCGCCATGCACACCCCAGAACAACCTCGTCGCACCTTTCTCAAATCGCTCGCAGCCGGAGCCGCGGTCATCGCCAGCACCAATCCCGGCCGCGCCCAGACGCCCGCGTTCCAAACCGCCGACGGCGCAAACTACGCACCGAAGGGGAAACCCAACCCCGTCGTGAAGCCCGGCGAGTTCGTCTTCGCCGCGGCGCACTTCGATCACGGCCACATCAATGGCCAGTGCAACGGCCTCATCGAGGCCGGCGCTACGCTCAAGCTCGCCTACGACACCGACCCAAAGCGACTCGCGGACTTCGTCGCCCGCTATCCCGGCGTGCGCGCCGTGGCTTCGCTCGACGAGATCCTCGCCGACCCGGAGATCAAGCTTGTCACCACCGCCGCGATTCCAAACCAGCGCGGACCGATCGGTTGCCGCGTGATGAAGGCCGGCAAGGATTACTTCACCGACAAGCCGCCGTTCACGACGCTCGCGCAACTCGACGAGGCGCGCGCAGTCGCGGCTGAGACAGGGAAGAAGTTCATGGTCTACTACGGCGAGCGGCTCCACAACGAGTCGGCGATGTTCGCCACCGACCTCGTGCAGCAGGGCGCGATCGGCCGCGTGTTGCAGGTGATCGGGCTCGGGCCGCACCGCGAGGGGAAGAACCGTCCCGCGTGGTTCTACGATCCCGAGGCCTACGGCGGCATCATCTGCGACATCGGCTCGCATCAGTTCGAGCAGTTCCTCACCTACACAGGCGCGAAGGACGCCACCGTGATGCACGCCGCGGTCGCGAACTACGCGCACCCGGCGCATCCCGGCTTCGAGGATTTCGGCGAAGCAAACCTCCTCTTCGACAACGGCGCCACTTGCTATCTGCGCGTCGACTGGTTCACGCCCGAGGGCCTCAGCACGTGGGGTGACGGCCGCACGTTCATCCTCGGCGAGAAGGGCTTCATCGAGCTACGGAAATATGTCGACATCACGCGCGAGAAGACAGGCGACCACGTATTCCTCGTCGACGGCACCGGCGAACAGAATATCGAAATCGCCGGCAAGGTCGGCTTCCGCTTCTTCGGCGAACTCGTCCTCGACTGCATCCACCGCACCGAGAAAGCGATGACCCAGGCCCACGCCTTCAAAGCCGCCGAGCTCTGCCTCAAGGCGCAAGCGGCGGCGCGGAAGATTGTGTAGTTCGACTCGACATGAAAACGCTCCGCTTGTTTCTCCTCGCGTCCTTCCTCGCGTCCGCCGCCGCCCGTGCCGGCGACGCGCCACCCGTTTACCAGCTCAGAGTCTACACCGCCGCCGAAGGGAAGATGCCCGCGCTGCTCGAGCGATTCCGCGATCACACGTGCGCGTTGTTTGAGAAGCACGGCATCGCGCTCGTCGGCGCGTGGACCCCGGCCAATCCAGCCAAGGACGGGAACAAGCTCTACTACGTCGTGAGCTTCCAGAGTGTGGAGGCCGGTGAAGCTGCCAGTGCCGCGTTTGGCGCCGATCCGGAGTGGATCAAAGTGAAGTCCGAAAGCGAAGCCCGCGCAGGAGGTCCGCTGGTGGCGCGCGGCGAACTCACCTATCTCGCG
>DATKCJ010000392.1:0-30529 GCA_035513275.1 Opitutaceae bacterium | reverse complement strand
GCTGCCCTCGATCACGGCGGCGTTGTCCTTGTAGGCGGAGAGGATGCCCTCGCTGTGCAGCGCGTGCGTGTTCTTGATCATCTGGAACAGCGACCGGTCTTGCTTGCGGCCGTCGATGTCCCACGTGGCGTTGAAGATCTTGTGGCGGCAGTGCTCGGAGTTTGCCTGCGCAAACATCATCAGCTCGACGTCGCTCGGATCGCGGCCGAGCGACTTGAACGCTTCGACGAGGTAGTCGATCTCGTCGGGTGCAAGCGCGAGGCCAAGTGTGACGTCGGCCTCGACTAGCGAGGAGCGTCCGCCCGCGAGCACAGGTATGGTCGTCATCGGCCGCGGCTTTCCGTGCGCGAAGAGCGCCCCGCACGCATCGACGTGTGGCAGCACGGCCTGCGTCATGCGGTCGTGGATCTTGCGGTCGATGATCGCATCGGCACCGGCCGGCGCGCCTTCGGCAAGCGCGAAGGTGTATTCGATTACGCGCTCGATGCGCCGCACGGCAGTGAGCCCGCAGATGTGCGCGATGTCTGTCGCCTTCGATGACCACGGCGAAATCGTGCCGGGCCGCGGCGTGACGACTCGCACGAGCCCAGCGATCGGATCGGCGGCGCGCGTCGGGCCGTAAGTGAGAAGTTTCCCGAGGATTGCATGTTCACCCGCGGAAAGTTCTCCCGAGAGCTCGACCACATGCACATACGCGGCCGAGAGTGCGTCGAGCGGGACCCCGGTGGCGGCCAGATCCGCCCGGAGTTTCAGGAGGCGGGACCGGGAAAGTGCAGGCGTGCCGCGAAGGGTCAACATGGTGTGAAACACGGGATGTTTCGGAACGCCCGGCGGCAGGTCAAGGAATGCAGTGTCACGAAAGCAAGGAGCGTGGTGCGATTTCGAGAAAGCCGTTGACCCGCGGGCTGCGCTGCCCGGAATGAACACCTTTCACTTCCCGTGATCCACGCGACTTCGTTCCCAGCCTCGCTCCGCAACTCAGCGCCCGCATGAGCGACCCAATCAAGCACGAGTGTGGCATCGCATTGATCCGGCTGCGCAAGCCGCTCGCCTACTACCAGGAACGATACGGCACGCCGATCTGGGGCCTGTTGAAACTTTTCCTGATGATGGAGAAGCAGCACAACCGCGGGCAGGACGGCGCGGGCGTCGCCGCCATGAAGCTCGGCATCCCAGCGGGCTACCCGTTCCTCTTCCGCGAGCGCAACGTGAAGTCGAACCCGCTTGACCGGATATTCCGCAAGCTCAACAGCGACTACGACGCGCTCGTCGCCAAGGGCATCGTGCACCCCGAATTTGCCGACACGGTTAAGAAAAACTTCGACTACGGCGCGGAGGTCCTCCTTGGGCACCTGCGCTACGGCACCTCGGGCGGCTACAATGCCAGCGCGTGTCACCCGTTCTTCCGCCGCAGCTCGTGGCCGGGCCGCAACCTGATGCTCGCGGGCAATTTCAACCTCACAAACACCCAGGAGCTCAACGCCAGCCTCATCGAGATGGGCCAGCATCCCATCTTCGCCACCGACACTCAGGCGATGCTCGAGACGATCGGCATCAAGCTCGACCGCGAGCACCACAAGATCTTGATGGAGGTTGAGAAGACAGTTGCCGGCCCCGAAATTGCCGGGGCAATCGCGCAGCAGCTCAGCATTGGCAAGGTCCTCCACGATGCCGCTGTCAGGTGGGACGGCGGCTACGCGCTCGCCGGGATGGTCGGCACGGGCGACGCGTTTGTGCTGCGCGATCCGGCGGGCATCCGGCCCGCCTACTGGTTCCAGGACGACGAGGTCGTCGCGTTTGGCAGCGAGCGCGTCGCGCTCATGACCGTCTTCGACAAGGACGCCTCCGATGTGCAAGAGGTGCCGCCGGGGCACGCGGTCGTGGTGCGCGGCAGTGGCGTGGTCGAGACCGCCGAGGTGCGAGCGCCCGTCGAGCGCCAGTCGTGCACGTTCGAGCGCATTTACTTCTCGCGCGGCAACGACCCCGATATCTACCGCGAGCGCAAGCGCCTCGGCGCAAGACTCGCGGACCAGGTCGCCGAAGCTGTCGACAACGATTTCGGCCACGCGGTCTTCGGCTTTATTCCAAACACTTCCGAAGTCGCCTACTACGGGCTCATGGACGCACTCCGTGTGCGCCGTCGCGGCGAGGTGAAGACGGCGATCCTCGGCGCGGCTGCCGAGGGCCGGCTCACGGACGGGCTGCTCGACGAGTTGATCCTTCGCAACTGGCCGCGCGCCGAGAAGGTCGCTGTGAAGGATCTGAAGCTGCGCACGTTCATCGGACAGGAACGCACGCGCAACCAGCTCGCGTCGCACGTCTACGACGTCAGCTACGGCACCGTCGGCCCCGACGACGCGCTTGTGTGCGTCGACGACTCGATCGTGCGTGGCACGACTCTGCGTCGCTCAATCCTGCGGATGCTCTCGCGGCTCAACCCGCGCAAGATTGTCATCGTCTCCACAGCACCGCAGATCCGCTTCCCCGATTGCTACGGCATCGACATGTCCGAGCTCGGCAAGTTCATCGCGTTCGAGGCTGCGGTCGCGCTGATCAAGGAACGCGGCAAGAACGAGCTGCTCGAGGACACCTACCGCAACTGCATCAAGGCGGTCGAACTGGGGAAGGGCAGCGAGGTAAACCACGTGAAGGCGATCTACGAGCCGTTCAAGCCGGAGGAAGTTTCCGCGAAGATCTGTGAACTCGTGCGTCCGAAGTCGATCGCGTGGCAGGGCGAATTCGAGCTCATCTTCCAAACAGTGGAGAACATGTTTGCAGCGCTCCCGGGTCATCGTGGCGCGTGGTATTTCACGGGCGACTATCCGACCCCCGGCGGCTACCGCGTCGTGAACCAGTCCTACATCAATTATTACGAGAAGACGGAAGGGCGGAGTTACTGAAGGCAGAGACTGCGGGACTAAGAGACGAGAGACCACAGACCACAGGACCACGGACCCGGACTTTTCGACCACAGATTGCACAGATGAGCACTGATAAGAATTCCACAGAAGGAAACGGAGAGAGCAGAGCAGAACATAGCGCTTCGTGTTCATTCGTGGAATTCGTGTCTCTCCGATCCCAAGATCCCAGAACCTAGACCCAAGACCCTATCTTGTCCCTGAACTACGAATCCTCCGGCGTCGATTATGGGCAGCTCGATGCCTTCAAGCGGGCGTGCCAGCGTGCGGCCGGCACCACTGCTGGAGCGCTTGCGCTTCACGGCTACACCGAGCCGGCGCATGTGCGCGGCGAAAGCGCCTATCTCGTCGAGGCCGACGATCACTACCTCGCTCACGTCGAGGAAGGTCTCGGCACGAAGTGCCTCGTGGCCGATGCGGTTCGCGCGGCTGGCGGCCGCTGCTTCTACCGCGAAATCGGCATCGACACGGTTGCGACGATCGTGAACGACCTCATCACGTGCGGCGCGCTGCCAGTCTCGGTGGCGATGCATGCCGCGGTCGGCGACTCGCAGTGGTTTGCCGACACGGAGCGTGCGGGCAATCTCGTGGATGGCTTCGCCGAGGGTTGCCGTGCGGCGGGCGCTGTGTGGGGCGGCGGAGAAACGCCGGCGCTGCGCGACGTCGTCGTGCCGACCTCGATCGCATTGGCAGGCTCCGCGGTTGGCTGCGTGCGGCCAAAGTCGAACCGGATCACCGGCAGAGTGAAGGACGGCGACACGATCGTCTTCCTCGCGTCGGCGGGAGTGCACACAAACGGGCTCACGCTTTGCCGCCACATTGCCGAGAGGCACCCGCAGAAATATTCCGCGCGTCTCGCCGACGGGCGCACCTATGGCGAGGCGCTGCTTGCGCCGTCGGTCGTCTACGTGAAGTTCGTGCGCGAATGCCAGAAGCGGGGGCTCGCGCTCGACTACGCGGTGCACGTGACCGGCCACGGCTGGCGCAAGCTCATGAGGCTCGAGGAGCCGTTTGTCTACGAGGTCACCGAGACGCGACCGCCAGGCGTGCTGTTCGACTTCCTGATGGAGGCCGGGCCGATCGAGAGGACGGAGGCCTACGCGACGTTCAACATGGGTGTTGGCTTCGCGGTCTACGTGGCCCCCGCAATCGCGGATGCGGTCGTCGCGGCCGCGCGCGAGACAGGCTACGATGCGTGGATCGCGGGCAAAGTTCGCAAGGAGGGCGCGCGGAAGGCCGTCGTCGTGCCGGGGCTCGGGATCACGTTCGGCGGCGAGTCGCTGCAGGTGCGGTGAGCACTACGGGCGGGCGAATCGAAAGGATCGATGTGCCGGATGTAGTTGGCGTTCTGCTGGCCAGCAGAATCGCGACACGATTGCCCTGAGTTGCGCGGCAAGCGCGCAACCTACATGGGAACGTCTTCCTCTGATGAGCCCGCGGGCTGGAAGATGCAGCCACCCCGAACCGATTGCCCGAAAGTGGGCTCCCACCTCTCGAACATGTTTACCTGTGACGAGAAGCGGGCCTCCAGGCCAGCGAAGACACCCCGGCCGAGAATGGGATTGCGTTCCCCGTCTGATCCCCCCTTCCTGAGGGCCGTTCGTTAGAGAACGTTAAGTGACAGGAACTGGTGAATCGTCAGGTGAGGTTAGTGCTTCAAGTGATGATTTGAAACCCGATAGTCGGGAACAGACTGGCAGTAGACGGGCATCGACGAATTCATCACATGAGCAACAGCAAGCTATACGTGGGCAATCTGCCCTTTGATACGACCGAGAGCGATCTCCGCGATTCTTTCGGCCAGTTCGGTTCAGTCACAGACGTCTATGTCGCGATCGACAAGATGACGGGTCGTCCCCGCGGTTTCGCGTTCGTCACGATGGGCACCGCCGAAGAGGCGAAGGCCGCCATTGAGAAGATGAACGGCGTCGACATGGGCGGTCGCGCCCTGACGGTTAATGAAGCCCGCCCGAAGGAAGAGGGCGGTCGCAGCTTCGGTGGCGGCGGAGGCGGCGGCGGTGGTCGCGGCTTCGGCGGCGGCGGCGGCGGCGGCGGTGGTGGTCGCGGCGGTTACGGCGGAGATCGCCGTGGCGGTGGCGATCGTCGCTATTAATCCGTAGACACGGACAACAATTCGAAGGGACGGGGCGCCCCGCGCGACCCGTCCCTTTTTCTTTTCTGCAGAACAACCGCGATGTTTTGTCTTCGCAGGCAATCCGGCTCTTCTTGTCGGTAGGGATTTATTTCCCACTTCTGCGAATCCGTTGTCGGGGATGAACCCCGACCCACAAGAGACTGATCGAATACCGGGAACGACTCCCACACATGGAAAAGCGCAAATTCAACGAGCTCGGCGTTTCGACCGAGATCCTAAAGGCCGTCGACAAGATGGGCTTCGAGGAAGCCTCGCCCATCCAGACCGCGGTGATCCCGGTCGCGATGTCGGGTCGCGATGTGATCGGCCAGTCCTCCACGGGCTCCGGCAAGACCGCGGCCTTCGGCATCCCGGCGCTTGAAAAGATCGACCCGAAGCTCCGCGCCGTGCAGGCGCTCATCCTCTGCCCCACGCGCGAACTCGCCCTGCAGGTGGCCGAGGAAATCGCGAAGCTCGCGGCCTTCAAGCCCGGCATCCGCGAGGTGCCGATCTTTGGCGGACAGTCGTATGACCGGCAGTTCCGCGCGCTCGCCGCGGGTGCGCAGATCGTCATCGGCACACCCGGCCGCGTGCTCGACCACATGCGGCGCGGCACGCTCAAGCTAGACGCACTGCGCATGCTCGTGCTCGACGAGGCCGACAGGATGCTCGACATGGGCTTCCGCGAGGACATCGAGCAGGTCGTCGCGGCCGCGCCCGAGTCGCGCCAGATGCTGTTCTTCTCCGCGACGATGCCGCGCGCGATCCAGGACCTCATCAGCCGGACCGTGCGAGATCCGGTGAAGGTGACGATCGATGCGCAGGCGCACAACGCACCGCAGGTCGAGCAGGTCTTCTTCGAAGTCGACCGCCGCTCGAAGCTCGAGGTGCTCACTCGCCTCATCGATCTCCACGACCTTCGCTACGGAATCATTTTTTGCAGCACGAAGATCATGGTCGACGAACTCGACGAGCAGATGCACGCCCGCGGCTACTCTGTCGATCGCCTGCACGGCGACCTGAGCCAGATGCAGCGCAACCGCGTGATGGAGAAATTCCGCCGCCGCGGTTTCGAGTTCTTGATCGCGACTGACGTCGCCGCGCGTGGTCTCGACGTCGATGACCTCGAGGTCGTCTTCAACTACGATCTGCCGAACGATGCCGAGGATTACACACACCGTATCGGTCGCACGGGCCGCGCGGGCCGGTCGGGCAGGGCGTTCACGTTCGTCTGTGGTCGCGAAGTCTACAAGCTGCAGGGAATGGTGCGCTTCGGCCGGCTCGACATTCGCCGCGAGCGCGTGCCGTCCCTTGACGAGGTCGAGGAGGCGCGCACCAGCGTCTTCTTCGAGAAACTTCGCGCAGTCCTCGACGGCGGCGCCTTCAAGAAGCAGGACCGAATGATCGACCGGCTGCTCGACCAGGGCTACTCGAGCACCGACATCGCCTCCGCGCTCATGCAGATGCTGCAGGGACAGGCGAACGAGGGAGCCCCCGCCTCCGTCGCGCCTCCGAAGCGATTCGAGGATGCACCGCCGCCCGCGCCGAAGCGCGCGACGAAGGTCGCTCCGCCTATCGAACCTTCTCAAGTTGCCGCGCCCCCGGCGCCGAAGCCGCAGGCCGTGGAGAGTCCGAAAGAGGAAGTGCCGGCGAAGCCCGTGCCCGAGTTCGCGAAGTATTTCCAGAAGCCGGCTCCGAAAGCAGCGAAGAAGCAGAAGTTCGAGCGCAAACCGCGAACAGGACGCGAGCCGGGATTTTCGACCGTGCGTTTCAACATCGGCCAGCAGCAGAAAGTCACGCCCGCGGATCTCGTCGGAAAGATCGCAGGCGTCACGCGGCTGCCCGCGAAGTCAGTCGGTGCGATCGACCTGCATGAGGACCACAGCCTCGTCGACGTCGAGCAGTCCGAAGTCGAACTCGTCGTGAACAAGCTCCGCGGCATCCGGCTCCTCGGCGTCGTGCTCGCGCCGGAGGCGGTTTCGACGCCGGGTTCATCCGCCTAGTCCGGACTCACGCGTTTGGGTGCGTGCTCTTGCCGGGCTTCTTTTCAGACTTCGACTTCTTCGAGGAGATCATGCTGATCTGCCCGTCTGGCTCGAGGTGGCAGCTTTGCACGTCCTCGATCCGCGCGATGCCATGCTCGCGCATCTGCGTCTTGAATTCATCATCGGAGATGAATTCGCGTCGCATGTTGTGGCGCAGCATCACGCCGTCGCGCACGAGAGGCAGCGGCGGTGGCGTGAGCAGGCGCTCCATCGACTTGAAGTGGTAGCGGGCCCAATCGAGCACATAGCTCCAGGTCGCGATTGTTCCGACGAGCACCAAGCCCTCGGTGATGGAGCGATACTCGCCCGCCATCCCGTTTTGCGCGGCGTCTGAGATCAAGACAACGAGCAGCACATCGGCAAGGGACAGGCTGCTTGACTCACGCCGCAGGACCCTGAAGAGCAGCACCAACCCGAGATACATCACCGTGCCGCGCAGCATGACATCGAGCAGCGGACTCGAGGGCACCCACATTTGATGCCAGTCGATCTGGACGAGGACAGAGTTCATGGCACTAAAGACCCCTGATCCGGACGGTAGGTTCAGAATCGGGTGGGGCGCCGGGGATTTAGATCAGGCCCTTGCGGCGTGATGCCTCTTCGCGCCGCTGCACGCCGGCGCGGCACTCTTAGTCTCGTATCGAACTCCAGCGCAGCACTCGCAAGGCTCGCAGCGTGATCCAGCGGCTCGGCTGGCCTTCGCCTTCGTCCAGTTCGACGGACATCACACCGGGATACCGAACCTCGAGCGACCAGCGCCCTTCGCTGTCGCGCTTCGATGCCACCAATGCGACCGCCCCTCTCACGCGATCGTCGAGCGCTACGCCGGCGCGGCGCAGATAGTCGAGTCCGCGCAACACGTCGTAGTGCCACCACGTTGGGAAGGCGAAGTGCGTCCACACGGCGCCGCTCTTGCGATCCCGCTCGATGATCTCGCCGGTCGATAACCGCCGAAAGAGACGGCGATCGAGGAGGTATTCCTGCCCACGAAGACGGGCCGCGGTCATACGCGGGCTGCTCCCGGCGCGCAGCTCGTGCTCGAGGAGTGCCTCGAGCACGCAGATCGTGGTGTTGAACGACGACCGAGTCGAACCGTTCTCCGCCTCGCAGTTCCAGCCGCCATCGGGGAGCTGCTCGGCAAGCAGCCGGTCCACGATATTCCGCACGTCCTGGCCGAAGTAGGCGCCGACTGCGGCCACCTGTCCATTGATGCAGGGCTCAGTCTCACCGGCGAAGAATGGGTTGCTGTCCGCTTCCGGCGGACCGCAGCCGTTCCAAGTCACGCCATCGCGGACGAGCCCCAACGCGCGACGCGCCTGGTCGCACTCGGGATCAAGCCCCATATCACGCAGCAACATCAGGACATGCATCGTGGAATTCCATCCGCGATTCCACGCCGCGCCTCCCCAGCGTCCGTCGGGCGCTTGGAGCGCGAGCAGCCGCGCGCCAACGCCAACAGTCGCGACCCTCGCGCGCTCGGCCGCGACATCCTCCGCAGGCGCGTTGGTCAGGTCGCGCATCACCTGCCAGCGGATCGAAGGATCGGAATCAAGAAGCCAGCGTATGACCGGGCTTTCCGAGTTTTGGCCGTGCGGCATGATTCGGGCTATGTTGATTGTGCCTGTTCACGACTCGATCAAAAGATACAGCGATGCGCTGTCTGCGCTCTCCTCCATCAAAGCGCGGAGGTGCTCGATGATTCGCAGCGCGTCCTCGATCGCCCAATCTGGCGACACGCGAACGCCTGTTTGAGAATGCGTGTGCACTGTGGTCGACATCTCCGCGGCCCATCTCCGAGCAAACTCATCGGGAGAAGCTAGAATGGCGGAAAGCACTTCCTTGCGGAATTCATAGATAACGCAACTTTGCGGTGGAGGTCCGAACAGCGCCACCTGCATCGACGGGCGCGCATCGACTATGGCTCCGAGTGGATCCAGCTCGACAGAGGTGAGTCCTTTCGTCGCCCAGTGCGGAGCGTTGGCGACTGCATCCGGAAGCCTCGCTTCCAAGTAGTCGCTGTAACTACCGACTATCACCTTCGCCGTTCCTGTAGCTGGAAATGGAGTTTTAGAGGGATCGAATAGGGGCGCTCGCGTGTGAACCGTTTGTGTGCCGAAGAGTGTGGTGACGACGCGAGACTCCGGCTCTGGGAGCGGCGGCTTCCAATCGGGAAATGCGGATGTAAGCGCTGTCGCGCTCATCACAAAGAAGGTCGTGTATACCGCCATCGGAATATCAGGACTGGTCTGGCAAGGATCATGACGAACCGGCCCGATGCGCGAGCCCGAAGGTGAGCGCGGACTGACGTCGTCACCCCGTGCATCGGAGCCGCTCACCGCAAGCGCAGCTCGTTGGTTGGCACCGATGTTCGAGATGGACTGCGCCTGCGATCGGCAGGCCGCGACGACAACGGACCGCCGGCTGTCTACTCCACCCGCTTCTTCCGCGTGAAGAGGTCCTTGAGATCGAGATTGTAGCGGAGCTTCATCGAGCCGCCATAGTCGGTGCCGTCGGGCCCGATGCTGACCTTGCCACCGAAGCCGATCATCCAGTTGCTGCGCTTGGTGCGGTCGCGGAACGACGGCACTTCCCAGATGATGCCGGGGCGCAGCACAAGGAGATCGTCGTCCGTGTCGCCGATTCCGCGGGTCGTGGCGACGAGTGTTTCGAAGGTGTAGTGCAGGTAATTGCGATCGAACACGAAACCCACGCTCGCATGAACGGAGTCGTCGTCGAGCTGGTTGTCGCCAAGGACTCCGGGGAAGGCCGCCTTTTTGACAAGATCCACTCCGACTCCCCAGAATACTCTGACATTGGGACGCGATTGGAGCCGCTTCGAGAAGGTGACATACGGGTCGAAGTGCTTCAGCCCGTCCGTCAATTCCATCGGTGGATCGTCGAGAGGGATGATCGCGTCGAAGCCGATGGCAGAATCCCAACTCTTCAAAAGCTTGCGCCCGAGGTTGAGCTTCGCCCCGAACTGCACGGACAGAATCCCTTTCTCCTCCCAAAACGAAATGTCACCGAATCCGTGACTGGTGTAGAAATCCACCTCCGCGCTGAGCTCCAGGTTGGAAGTCGCCCCGTAACGGAAGCCGGTTGAAACGCGGAAGTGGTCCTTGTTCTCCAAGTCGCCAAAATGCGGATGCAGCGACGCGCGGAATGCATCCTTTGCCATCGTGCCGGGCAGGTGGCTCGAAAAGACCTCGCGGATCCGGATCTCGTCGGCACCGCGGCCATCGAGCAGGTCGGTGGAAGCGGGCGCGGGCGGCGCGGGTGCAGCCGCAGCGGCAACGGCGGTGAACATGCAGCCGAGCAGAGCGAGCGTGACGATGCGACGGGACATTGAATTCGTGTTCAACGTTTTTGGGCCGGCGGGGTTTCAGTCTCGTCGACGACGACGTAGCGGCTTACGCCGCCGCGCCAGAGGAGGACGAGCACGCGCTTGTCGGTGACATCGCGGCTGAGTTGCACGGCCTCGGCTGCGTTCTCGATGCGCTGACGATTTATCTCGAGCACGATGTCGCCTTCGCGCAGACCGGCGCGGTAGGAAGCGCTCGTCTGCTCGACGTCCGTGATGAGCGCGCCCTTCAGTTCGGGCGGGATGTTGAGCTGCGACCGCGCCTGCTCGGGAATGTCGGTGACGCCGACCCCGTTGAGCGCGCCTTCGTCGTCGGGCTTGGAAGAGTCCGATGCAGTGAGTGTTTCGCCGGCCTGCTCGCCGAGCTTCGCGGAGATTTCGAGCGTCTCGCCGTCGCGCACGACGCCGAGCTTGATCTCGGTGCCAGGCGTGAATCGACCGATCGCGAGGCGCAGCCTGCGGCCGTCCTCGACCTGCACGCCGTTGAGGGTGGTGATGACGTCCCCCGTCTTCAGGCCGGCGGTCTCGGCGGCGCTGCCCTTGGTGACTCCGGTGACGAGCGCGCCGTGCTCGACCTTGAAGGCGTCGGTGAGATCGGACGAGAGATCCTGGATGTTCACGCCGAGGAAGCCGCGCGTGACTTTGCCGTGCTCGATGAGCGAGTTCATCACGGCGTGGGCGAGCTCGATCGGGATCGCGAACCCGACGCCCTGAAATCCACCGCTGCGGCTGAGGATCGCAGTGTTGATGCCGACGACCCGGCCCTGTGCGTCGACGAGCGCGCCGCCGGAATTGCCGGGGTTGATCGCGGCATCAGTCTGGATGAAGTCCTCGTAGTCCTCGATGCCTAGGCCGCCGCGGCCCGTGGCGCTGATGATGCCGGAGGTGACGGTCAGCCCGATGCCGAACGGATTCCCGATCGCGAGCACGATGTCGCCGACCTCAAGCTGGTCGCTGTCGCCGAGCGTGGCGGGGTGCAGATCCGTCGCCTCGATCTTGAGCACCGCGAGGTCGGTCTTCGGGTCGCGGCCGACGACCTCGGCGATGAATTCGCGCTTGCCGTTGTCGAGCGTCACGCGGACTTCGTCGGCGCCCTCAATAACGTGGTTGTTGGTGATGATGTAGCCGTCCTTGGAAACGATCACGCCGGAGCCGAGGCTCTGCTCGCGACTTTCGCGCGGAGGCGCCGGCCGGCCGCGCGGGCCGCCCTCGCCGCTGCCGTCGTCATCGGGTATGCCGAAGAAGCGGCGGAAATTCGGATCCATGAAAAACGGCATCAAGTCCGGCCGCGGCGAGCGCACCGTCTTCGTGGAGAAAACGTAGGCGACGCTCGGCGAGGCCTTCTTCACTACCGGTGAGAAGCTCTGGAACGGCCCTCGATCGCGCACCGGCGGCGAGCCGTCGATCTTAAGCTCAGGCGCGGGCCTGGCGGTGGCCGACGTCGCGACCAGTAGGAGCGGAAGGAGGATTGGCAGGAAGGTTCGTGCGATTGGCTTGGGAATCATGGAGGTTTGCGGGCTTAGACACCGGTGCCGGGGCCGAATGTTCCAGAATATGTCGGGGCGAACACTCGCAATCAGGAAAGTGAACAACGGATCACGCGCGATGCAAATAGTCCTCTCCGCTGCGCTTGGTTTTGACTTTTTTGTGAGTCGAGCCTTACGCACGGCTCCTTTTCACCTCCGGTTGTGGGCCCGGCTTTATGCCCGACGGTTCTGCGGGCGCGCGTGCAGATTCGGAGTCGGGCAAAATGCCCGACCCACGTTCAGTCCCAGACCCGGCGTGTTGACACCTCGTGGGCCCCGACTTAGCACATGAGCCCGATTATGGACGCCGTGCTCGGACAACCAGTGCTGGTCTTGAACCGCCTGTGGCAGGCGGTGAACGTCATTGGCACGCAGCGCGCCTTCATCCTCCTGGCGCGGGGACACGCCGCAGTCGTCCACCACGAGGCCGAGCCGGACGACTTCCGCGTGTTCACGATGATGGACTGGATCGACTTCTCGCGGGCGAACCCTCCCGTCTCGGAGCTCGACGCGATCCACACCGTCAACCGCACGATCCGGCTGCCACGCGTTATCCTGCTCACGTTGTTCGACCGGATGCCGTGCAAGGAGCTGAAGCTCACCCGCAACAACGTCTTCGAGCGCGACAAGAACCGCTGCCAGTATTGCGGTGGTGTCTTCCGGCGCGAGGAGCTCAATCTCGACCACGTGATCCCGCGCCACTACGGCGGCCGCACCACGTGGGAAAACGTCGTGTGCTCGTGCATCCGCTGCAACACGCGCAAGGCAAACCGCCTCCCGCACGAGGCGAACATGAGGCTCGTCCGCAAGGCCGTGAAGCCGAAGTGGCGCCCGATCATCAGCATGGCGCTCGGCCGGCAAGTGCACCACCCGGAGTGGCGGCACTTCCTCGACGTCGCCTATTGGAACGTCGAGCTCGAGGAGTCCTGAGGAAACCATCTGACGGTGTTTTCCTAAGGTAGCGCGGGTTACGCTGAGTGGGGCGTTGTCCGCACGTAGTGGTGACGGTAGTTGCGCTTCTGAAGATAGGGCGGCTTGTCCCCCCAAGACGCCCAAGCGCTCGCACGCGATCGGGCGCGTTAGGGACAACGCGCCCCACCTCGGAGGGCAGTCCGCCGAAAGACGCTCTGCCGTAGCGCGGGTCTTTGACCCGCGAATCGCGGTCGGCGAATCGGCAGGTCAGATAGACCTGCCCTACTTACCCGCGCTTCGCCGAGCGTGCGATCGCCCAGCAGGCGAGCGCTGAGATCAGCAGATCCGCCGCGATCAGGAAGGTTCGCACCACGATTGGCACGTTCCGCAGCAACGTCAGGATCAGCACGGCCATCGCGATGGCGCCGATCGCGATCACGCCGATCACAAGTCCCGCCTGTGGCGGACGGCCGCCGGCGGGTTGGTCGTTTTGTTCAAGAGCCATAAAATGATTCGCTCGTTCGCGGCGCTCAGAATTTCGCGCCGCGCGCGACGAGCCTTCGCATCATTCGCGAAAACGTCCGCGGAAACCACCGTTTCGCGCGGGCGGCCCAGACTTCCTTTCCGCCGATGAGGATCTCCTCGCGCCCGCGGTCGATCGCGTCGAGCACCGCGTGCGCGCAGCGCTCCGCGGGGATGCCGCGCTCGATGACGCTCTCCATCTTGCCGAGCGGGGTGCCGTCGGCGGAAAGCGCGTTGAGCGACACGTTCGTGCGCACATATCCCGGGCAGACGATGAGCACTTCGATGCCGGATGCGCGCACTTCCTCGCGCAGCGAGTCGAACCAACCGTGCAGCGCATGCTTCGCCGCCGCGTAGGCCGCGCGCGTCGGCGTGCCGACGTAACCCATCACGCTGCTGATCACGACGACGTACCCTGAACCCAGCGCGGTCATCTGCGGGAGCACGGCCTTCGTCAGCAGGATCGGCCCGAAGTAGTCGACCTCCATGATCGCGCGCTCGACGGCCTCTGTCGTCTCGGTTGCGCGCGAGCGCTGGCTCACGCCGCCGTTGTTCACGAGGATGTCGATCCGGCCATGCCGCCCGGCGACTTCGCGCAAGGCGGCGGCAAATGTGTCAGGTCGCGTCAGGTCGAGTGGCAACACCATCGGTCGCTCCGCGGCGCCCACGCATGCGTCGGCCACAAGCTCGAGCGCCTCGCGCCGGCGGCTTGAAAGCACGAGGCTCGCTCCTCGCGCCGCAAATGCTTTTGCGATCGCCTCGCCGATGCCCGAGGAAGCGCCCGTGATCCACACGACCGGCGCGCGCGCGTGCTGCCGGGCGCTCATTGAGCTCGCTGCAACAGGAGCTCGACGACTTGCGCGCGGCCCTTCGTGAGCACAGGCGCCGGCTGCGCCTGCCTCCAGATCGGACGTCCGTTTTCAGTCACGAGCGCCTCGATCCCGTAGTCGCGATCCAAATCGATCGAAGGCTGGTTGTAGTAGAGCCGGAATTTCTGGGGGAACGCGCCGGGCTTCGAGACGAGCTGTTCGACGACGACGCGGGATGTTTCGCTGCGTCCCAAGTCGACAAGCCTCACCGCGAGGATCGCGGTGTCCGGCACAGAGTTCGCGCCGTCGAGCGTGATGTTGCCGTTGATGCTGGGGAGCCGAGGCGCCTCCGGTGCCTTCGGCGTGCTGCGACAACCCGACGACATCGCAATCAACGCGATGGAGAGGAAGGCGACTTGAATGCACAGGGCCGGGCGCACGTTGCGTGGAATCCTACGTATAGAGTTTCGCGCCGCAATGACGATGTGTGGTGAATGATCTCAAACTGTAGGTGGAGTTCTGCTGTCCAGCAGAACCGCGCCACGGATTGCGGAAGTTGCGCGGCAAGCGCGCAACCTACAGAGAACCGCTAGAGGAGAAAGGCGCGGTGCTCATGGTGTAGCCGGCGTCGGTGTCTGCGGCTCTGGAGTCTCCCCCGGCCCATCCATCTTCGGCGGTTGCACCGGCTCGTAGAGCGGCAATTCCTGGCCTGCGGCAAACGACCATTGCGGCTTGCTGAATGTGCCGGTGAGACGCACCTCGAGCGCGCGGGAGAATGGCTCGAGCATCAGCCCGATCAAGCCCATGACCGGCATCGTCGACTCGCGGAATGGGAAGATGGTCGTGTTGAACTCAAGCTCCGACGTGCGCATCTTGTAGTTGCCGAACGAGCGCAGTTGCGCGCTCGGCCCCGTGATCTCGAGCGGGGCGAAGACGAGCGTGTCGCCGTTGAGCGAGAATTGCGCGTTCGCGTCGGTGAAGCGGAACGAGGTGAAGTTGAAGATCGTCCCCTCGAAAAGTTTCGAGAGCGGTCCGAAGACGCGGATGCGACCGAGCTCGGCCTGTGTGACCTGCGCGGTGCCTTTGCCTATGAGGCCCCACGGGTTTGCCGCGAGTCCCTCGGCGGCGAGATCCATCGTCAGAATTCCCCGGCCGGCGAGCGCGCTCTCCGACGTGTCGGATTCTTCCGCACGAGGAAGTGCCGCGCGCTTTTTGAAATCCGCGAGCACCGTCGACAACTCGTCCACCCGAGCATCCGCGAGTTTTGCGTTGAAGCGGATCGTCCTGCCCGCGGCGGCTGCGCCCGGACTCGATTGCGCAGTGCCTGTGAGGCGACCGCTCGCGAGGCCGGCGGCAGCGTCGCGGATGTCGAACACACCGTCGCGCGAGCGGACGCTGAACGTCGCGTCTTGCACGGGGAACTCGAAAAACCGGAACGTCCCCGTCGACTCGACGAGTGCGGTTATGTCCTCCGAGATTCCCGTGCTTCGAAAGTCGACATTGCCCGACACGATGACCCCGGCGCGATCCTCGAACACGAATGGTTTCAACCCTGCGAGGATTTCCGGGCCGGCGAGCCGTGAATAGCGCGGCAGCTCGAGCGTGGAGAGCGCATTGAAATGAATCCGTCGTGTCGAGTCGCCGAGATCGCGCTCGTTGAGCGTGAGCGATCCCGAGATCCGGCGGTCGCCCACGGAGGCAGCGACCTCGAGGACGTCGAAATACCGATCGCGTATGAAGAGCCGCGTTGAGACCTCGTCGAACGGAAGTTCGTAGACCGTCATCGCGCCCGTGCGCACGCTGCCGGCCACGAGCGTGCGATCGCGGTGTCGCCAGCGGCCGGCGATCTCGAGGTCGACCTCGGGAGGCGCGTCCGCAGGGAACGAAAAACGCGACCAGAACTCCGGCCACCAGCCCGTAAACCACGGTGCGATCGTTTCGGGAAGCGTGCGCCCCTTCACAAGAAAACGGTAGTCGCGCGTCGCGATGTCCATTTCATACGAGCCGGTGCCGTGGAGGTCCGGAGCCTCGAGCACGAGATCGGTCGCGAGGAGCCGCCTGCTGTTGACGTCGAACGTGGCCGAGGCCGCGGTGGACTGCACGCCGAGGATGTCGGTCTGGAGGCCGCGCACGCGACCCTGTGCTCCGAGAAACTTCCACTTGTTCGCGAATTGCACGTCGGCCTGCACGTCCACGGGACCGCCGAAGTGCAGTGCGCGGATCATGCGGCCTCGCACCCGTTTCACGGCCATCGCCAGGCCTTCCTCGAGCGTCGCTGCATCGAACCGCGCCTCGACCGTCGCGGAGGCACTGCCGTCGCGCGGGTCGGCCGATCCGAGAGCGCGCAGCATTGTGCCGGCGTGCGACAAGGCGATCTCGCCCTCGAGCACGGGAAGCGCCGCGAGGCTCGTGCGGAAAAGAAGCGTGTCGACCCATTTGTCCTCCCACTCGGCGCGGTCCACGACGAACTCGAGCGGCCCGGGCGTGAACTTGAACGGATCGATCGCGAGATCGCCCGACACGCGCACGCGCGGATGATCGAGCTGCACCCGGTCCTCGATCAGGATCCCCGGTGCCGACACATCAAGCACGAGCGCGCCTGGCGTCCGTCCGTCGTCGTAGTCGGCACGGATCCGCACGTCGGTGATGGTGATGCCGCGCGCGGTGAGCCGCTCGGCGTCGCCTTCGAGCTGGATGCGAAGTGGCTCGTTGCGCAGCAGCGCGAAAGTGGCGTCAAGCCGCGTCTCGCCGAGCGTGTCTAGCTGGTGGAGGTTGTTGGCGATCGTGCGCGCGATCTCGTAGTAGCGGCGCACCCATCCCTTCGCGTCGAGCGGAGCTTCCGCACGTCGGGCGGCCCGAGGATCGAGCACGCCGCGGAGCGTGGCCGTGAGCCGGCCGATCCGGAAGTCGGCGCGCGATGCGCGCCAGGTGGAGCTCTCGCGTTCGAACGTCGCATGCAGATCGCGCACGACGGGCAGGTTCACGCCGCTTGGCGAGAACATGGCCGGGCAGTTCAAGTCGAGGCCGATGACGTCGATCTCGTCGACGTCGAAGTCGCCGATGAAGACGGCCCAGAGATCGAGGTTGAGCACTATGGCGCGCGCGGATGCGAGCGGCTCGACGAAGAGCGGGCTGTGGATCCGCACGTCCTCCAGCACGAGGGTTCCAGTGGGGTCGAAGCGCGTGGTGCCGATTCGCGGCTGGAGCTGCGCCTCGGCGAATCGCGCCTCGAGACGCTTGATGATGAACGCGGGCACCGGAATCTCGCTCTTGAAGTGAATCGTCACGAGAAAGCCTGCGACGACGAGCAGGAGCGCCCACAGGATCCAGCAGGCGGACGTCCAGCACGCCGACAAGATCGTGCGACTCGCCGCCACTGCAACCGGTGTGGGCTTGCGAGCCATGGCGTTCAATGCGCGGGGCCGTTCGATGGCGGGCGCATGCTTACGGCGACGGTGCGGATTCCGTCGGCGTGACTTCGGCTGGCTGTGGCGCGGGTTGCGGCGGTTGAGGCTCGGAAGGTCCGGGATCCTTGCCTGCGAAAATGAGCGCGAAGCACGCGTCGAGAAACGGCTGGGTGACCTCGAAGACGCATCCGAACTCGGGCGAACCCGCGAGCATCGTGGTGCCGCCGATCCGGTCGGAGACGAAAAGCGCGGAAGTGGTCGTCTGCGTGGTGTCGCCGCCGCTGAGGGCGATGGTCGTCTCGAGCTGGTAGGTCCACGGCCGGCTCGTGCCGGCGGCGGGGACGGTTGGCGTGAACTCGTCCTGCACGAAAGTTTGCGCGCGCAACTGGCGCAGCTCGCTGATCAGCGCGAGCGCGGCGTCGCGGGTGGCGGGCGGCTCGCTCGCGAGCGCAGCATCCCATGTGGACGACTCCTCGGGTCCAAGCTTCCTCGAGAACACGATCTCATTCTCGGGCAGCTTCAGGAACTCGACGCCCACAATGCGCGCGCCCGGCGGAAGCGTGCGGAGATTTCGGTCGCGGTAGGCGCGCGGCACCACGGGCACACGGCCGAGCGTCTCCCTAGGCACAAGCAGCACGGATGACGAGCCGCCGGCTCGCGCGTAGACGCGGCCCTCGCGCTCGCTCGCCACCGCGAGCACGAGCGAGATAGAAGTGGCTGCGGGCACGCCGCCACCGGGAGAGGCGAAGTTGAGCGTGATCTCGCGCTCGGGCCGGTTGAAGCCCCAGTTCTCAAGTTCGGCAGCGGAAGGCGCGTCGCTCAGGAAAACATCGGCGCGCAAAGCCTCGAGCGATTCTGTGAGACGCGCGACAAGCTGTGCGTCCGCGGGCTGCGGCGCGGGCGGCTGTCCGCCCGGCTCGGCGCTGCCGCGCGGCACCACCTGCCAGGCGCCCGTCTCGAGGCGCTGCAGGCTGATGTCGGGCCGGCCGGGCGAGCGGATGTCGATCGAGGTGAGCCGCGCCGGATCGAACTCGAGCACGCGGCGCTCGCGCAGATCGGTCTGTGCGTTGAGGAGACGCTCGACGAGCGAGGGCTCGACCTCGA
The DNA here is from genome assembly GCA_035513275.1 of Opitutaceae bacterium. Taxonomy (GTDB): domain Bacteria; phylum Verrucomicrobiota; class Verrucomicrobiia; order Opitutales; family Opitutaceae; genus DATKCJ01. The sequence continues at coordinate 11,791 of DATKCJ010000392.1, read as the reverse complement.
CGGTGAAGACCTGCGCACGGTCCTCGAGTTTCGCGTAGCGGACGGGAAGCGTGCCGGGTGCGGCCCGACCGAGAAGAAGTGTCTCGCGGCGAGAGTTTCCTTCGAGGGCGATCCTGAGCTCTGGGTTAGCGAGGCCTGTGGCGGCATCGTCGATCGCGGGATTGTCGACGAACGCGCGCACCTTGAGTGCGTTGAGGCGGTTGACGACGATGTCGACCGACGCCTTGTCGGCCCGGGTTTGGATGGGTGTCTCGAAAATCCAGCGACCGCCGGTCTTCGAGAGTCGCACGCGCAGGTTGCCCGGGCTCGGCAGTTGCAAGCTGATCGAGCGGGCCTCGAACACCGGGATCGAGAAGAGCATGTCGGCGCGAAGATCATCGAGCGAGATGCGGAAGCTGTCGGCGAGGCTGCGTGCGACGACGTGGATGCGCTTGCCGTCGGGCGAGAGGACGTAGAGGCGGTTGGCGACTTGTGTGACCGCGCCGACTCGCAGCTCGGTGGTCGTTGCATCCCGGCCGAATCGCAGCACGAGCGCGGGAGCCTCGAGCCCGTAGTCGGCGAGCGTCTGCCCGGCGTCGGCGAGTGCGGCGACTTCGAAACTTGTCTCATGCTCCAGGAACTGGAGCTCGCTGAGGATACGCTGCACGGCGTTCGAGTTGGCGGGCCACCCGGCGGTGCCCGCAAAGAACCAGTCGGAGCCGCGCTTCTCGAGGCTCACGGGTGCGGGCAGGATGTCGTTGACGATCTCGAGGCGCTCGATCGCGTCGACCTCAGGGCCGAGAATCCGGCGCGCGGCTTCTGGTGAAGGGCGGACGATGATGAGGTCGTCCAGGTAGAAGATGAACCCGTATAGGGCGATGCACAGGAGCAACAGGATGAGGGTGACTTTCGTGCGCATGGCGAAGTGTGTGTTTCCGCCGCGTCAGTTGCGGCGCATCCAATAGACAAGGAGTCCGAACAGTCCGACGGCGCCGGGCACGCCGAAGAGGAGCGCGAGCCGGAGTTTGCCAAGGTCGGTCTGGCTGAGTGTGAGTTGAAAGCGCTCGAGCGGCCGCGGCGGTATGTTGAGTTGCGCGTCGCGGTCGACGGCCCAGTTGATCGTGTTGAGGATGAGCGAGAGGTTTCCGCCCATGCCAATGCGGTTGTTGCTCAGGAAATCTGTGGTGCCGAAAACGGCTAGCCGGCCACCACGCACGCTGAACGACGGAAGGTTCGCGGCAGAGACGCGCTCCGAAACCACGGCGACGGGCAGCGCGGGGCTTCCTTTCAAGTCGACACCCTCGTCGAACTTCGCGGGCTGACTTAGCATGTAGCTTCGCTCGCCCCAGGCTGAAGGTGCAGCGGCCACGAGCGGGGCGACTTTCAACGTGGTGTCGAGCGGCCGGCCGGGATCGGGGCGCACGGAGCGCGCGAGCCCGGCGACGATCGGGATTTGGTTGTCGATGAGGACCTGCGTGATCGGGTGCTCCAGGAAACGTCGCAGCAACAAGTCGCCGCCTTCGACGAAAAAGTCGGGGCTGTCGTCGTAGATCAGCACGTCGTCGGCGAACACGCCCCAATCGTAGAACAGGTCGTCCATGCCGTGGGTGCGGCCCGGATCGATCGCGACGATGAGTCGCCCCGCGCGTGAGGTGAGCCACTGGCGGAGCAGCTCCTGCTCCTGCTTGAGCAGCGGCCCTTGTGGCGACACAGCAAGGATCACGTCGGCGTCGTCGGGGATCGCGCGCGTCTGCGCGAGGTCGAGACGGTCGATGTCGAAGTTTCGCTGGTGAAGTGCGTCGCGCAGTTGCGAGAGGCCGCGGTCGGGCTCGACGCTCTCGATGCCCATCTCGCCGTGGCCGACGAGGAAGTAGATTTTGCGCTTGGCGGCGGCGGTGACATCGAGGATGGCCGCGGTGAACGTGCGCTCGCCGAGGAAGTCCTTTCGCTCGCGACCCTCCATGCGGTAGAGGTCGTCGAGGAAGACGAAGCGCCGCTTCTCGCCGCTCATGAATAGGAGCACGTTGGTGTTGGCGATGCCGAGCGCCTCGGCGCGCCTGCGCTGCTGATAGATGTCGAGTTCCTCGACCTCGATCTTCGCATTGGAGTTTCGCTGCGCCGCATCCGCATACTCGCGGAGCAAACCCATCACGTCGCGCCGCGCCTGGGCGATCGCCTCGTTCTCGGATTCGCGCTCGAGCGTGACGACGATCCGGATCGGTGCCTGGAGATTCGTGATGTAGGAACGCGTTTCTGCGGAGAGCGAAAAGAGCCGGCCACGTGTGAGGTCGAAACGCCAGGAGTAGATCTGGGCGAGATAGTTGATGCCGGCGAAGAGGCACAGGAAGAGTACCGCCTGCAGCACGAGGTTGATCGTGCGGATCCACCGGTTTGCCTGGAATGATTCGGGCCAGTTCATGTCAGCTCCGGAGGACTTTGCCCTCGACTCCGAGGATGCTGAAGATGAGCGCGAGCGCGGTGCCGCTCAGGTAGAAGATTATCTGCCGGGTATCGATGATGCCGCGCGTGAAGTCCTGCAGGTGCGACATCACCTGCACGTTCTCGAGCGCGTCGCGAAACGGCGTGAAGCCCTCCTGTTGAAGTAGCGTGAGGTCGGAAACAAGCCGCGCGCCGATGATGATCGCGAAGAGCAGTGCGAATGCCATCACGCCCGCGACGGCCTGTGAACGCGAGAGCGAGCTGGCAAGCACGCCGACGCTCACGAAGAGCAGTCCGCTCACGGCGATGAAGACGTAGCCGCCGATCAACGGGCCGGGATCGAGGAAACGCGCGTCCTGCGCGTAGTTGTCGAGGATGAACATGAAGCCGAGCGTGAGGAGCCACAGCATTACGTAGAGCGTGTAGGACGCGGCGAACTTCCCGATCACGACCTCGGCGGTCGAGACGGGCGTGGTGAGCAGCGTCTCGAGCGTGCCGGCACGACGCTCCTCGGGGAGGCACTTCATCGTGAGCAGCGGCACCATGAAGAGCACGGGCAGCCAGAACAGACTGAAGAAGACGAACGAGGGCGAAAGGTCCTGCGCCTCCTGGTTGTAGGAATCGAGAATACCCGCGAACACGAAGCCCATCACGGCGAGGAAGAGCACCGCGGCGATGTAGGTGCTTGGCGCGAGAAGCAGCACGCGCAGTTCGTGAAAGAAGATGGTTGGAAGATGCCTCATGTGATTTCTTGTGCGCGGGCGTGCGGTCGAAGACTTGTGTCGCTCACCGCGCCACTCCGCCTTTCCCGGATTTCTCCATCGAGAGGTCCCAGCTCCGGCGGGTCGCTGCGAGAAATACTTCCTCGAGCGTGGAGCGCTCGCGCCCGAGCATGCGCACGCGCACGTCGGCGGCAGCGTTGAGCCGGCGCAACATCTCCTCGCCGAGATCCTCCGCGCCGGGAGTGCCGATGATGAACGCCGTGAAGCCCTCGGCGTCGGGCCCTTCGGCGGCGTTGATATTCAATTGCGGCGCGACGCCGTCGAGAATCGCCGCGACTCGCTCCGCGGATGCGTTTGACTCAAGGCGGTAAACCATGCGGCCGACATACTCACGGCGCAGCTCGCGCGGCGTGCCGCTGGCGACGATGCGGCCGGAGTTGATGATGATCACGCGGTCGCAGGTCATCTCGATCTCGGGCAGGATGTGGCTGGAGATGAGCACGCTCATGCGGCCTCGCAGGCTCGAAATGAGATCGCGAATGAGGATGATCTGGTGCGGGTCGAGACCGATCGTGGGCTCATCCATGATCAACACATCGGGATCGCCCAGAATCGCCTCGGCAATGCCGACGCGCTGGCGGAAACCCTTTGAGAGTTTTCCAATCATGCGGTGACGGACGCGCTTGAGGTCGCAACGTTCGATCACGGCCTCGATGCGCTCGCGCAGCCGGCGTCCGCTGATCTCCTTGAGGCGGCCGCGGTAGTGGATGTATTCGCCCACGCGCATGTCCTCGGGCAGCGGATTGTTCTCGGGCATGTAGCCGATGTGGCGCTTCACCTCGTCGGGCCGGCTCGCCACGGGGATGCCGCAGACGGAGACGTAGCCGGAGGTCGCGGGCAGGAAACCCGTGAGGATGCGCATGGTGGTGCTCTTACCCGCACCGTTGGGGCCGAGAAATCCCACGATCTCGCCGCGGCGGACGGTGAACGAAAGGCCGTTGACGGCGTTGACGCCCGAGTAGGTTTTAACGAGTTCTCGGACGTCGATCGTGATTTCTTCGGCCGGTTCGTGCTGCGGTGCTGCGGAGGACTGCATTTCCAAGTGTTGAGTTCTATCCGGCTGCCGGCGGTTCGCCAAGGGTTTCCATGTGCGCGGGCGACTGAATCGAACGAAAGGCGGCGTGGGACGGTTGGACAGCCGAGGTGCAAGCGCGTGCCGCGAATTCCATCCAAAGGGACAATTGCCGAAGGACGCAGCTTTGGCGGCGGCGAGTCCGGCTTCTCATGCGCCGGTTCTCGCAGCTTTCTCGAGGGTGACTTCGCCTGCGCGGAAACGCGCCTTGCGCCCTGATGCGGCGGCAACGAGAAGTGAACCGTCGGCATCGATGCCCGATGCGATCCCATGCGTGACCACGCCCGCGTGATTCACGCCGACCGGCAGTCCGCGAAGCGAGTCGTAGCGCGTCCAGAGATCGTTGAGGCGCGGCTCGAATCCGCCACCGATGAAGGCGTTGAATGCACCGAACACGCGGCCCGCGACCGCAGCGGCAAGCTGGTTGATGTCGACCCGCGCGCCGGTGATCGTGGCGAGCGTGGAGGCCGTGCGCGCGACATCGCGCGGCCAGTGGGCGGAATCGGCGTTCACATTGAGGCCGAGGCCGAAGATCAGATCGCGGATGTTGTCGGCATCGATTCGCGCCTCGGTGAGCATACCGCCGACCTTGCGGCCCGAGACGAGCAGGTCGTTGGGCCACTTGATGGCCGGCGCGATCTTGAAAAAGCTCTCGAGCACTTCGCAGAGGTTCACTCCCATCCAAAGCGTGAAGAGCTGCATGCGCGAAGGATCGACCCGCGGCCGGAATGCGAAGCTCGCGTAGAGATTTCCCTCGTCGGGGCTGTGCCACACGCGGCCGAACCGGCCGCGACCGCGCACCTGCGCCGCGGCGAAGATCGCGAACGGCGTGGACTGGCCGGCGGCGAGTCTGCGCTCGGCCTCGCTGTTCGTGCTGTCGACCTCGTCCATCACGACGATCGCGCCGTCCGGCAGCCGGATGCGCAGAAGCGCATGGAGCAAACCCTGCGATAAACGCTCCGGTCGCGAGATGAGCCGGTAGCCGCGGCTGCGCACGGCTTCGAACTTGAAGCCTTCGCGGCGCAGACGATTCATGTGCGACCAGACAGCGACGCGCGACATCCCCACCTGGCTCGCGAGATGCGTGCCCGAGACCCAGCCGCCGCGTGCGGCGAGCAATTCACGCAGGATGATCAATTCGGGTCCGTGGTTCGTCGTCATCCGCTCAATCGCGCCACGTCCTGTCGATCGGCGCATGCACCGCATCGCTCACCAGGCCATCCACTGAAACGAAATCGAGCCCGAGCCCGCCGTGCTCGGCGAGATTCGCCAGCGTGATGCCGCCGTGCGCCTCAACAAACACCCGGCCGCCGGCTCGCGCGACTGCATCGCGAAGCGCCGCGATGCCGAACCGCTCGAGACGGATCAGATCCGGCGCGGCTGCGACCGCCGTCTCGACGTCGGCTGGTTGGCGGACGATCAATTCCACGGGCACATCGGGCGAAGAATCGCGGGCGCGACGAATCGCGGACTCGAGGCGCGTGGCATTGCGCGAGTCGACCTCGATCCGGATGCGTGTTGCGTCATTGCCTCCGCTCCATGCGCCGCCACAGGCGAGTGCGAATCGCTCGAGCGTGCTCCAGCCGGGAGTGGTGGCGCTGTTGTCGAGGAGCCGGGTGCGTCCGCGGCCGAGCGCGTCCACATGACGCCTCGCGAACGTGGCGATTCCGGAGAGCCGCGAAACAAATGCGTGCACCACCTGAGACGCGGTGCGCAACTCGGCCGTTGGTCCCGTGAATACCGCAATCACGCTGCCCGCGCTGACCGCTGCACCGTCGGTCACCCGGACGCGCAAGTCGCCCTTGATGCCAAATGCGCCGGCGACAAGGGGCAGGAGTTCGGCGCCACAGAAGATCAGATCGCCCGCGGCCTCGAACTCGACTGAACGATGCTGCGTGCCGGACTCGCTCTGCGAATTGCCGGCGGCACGCCGCGACTCTTCATGCGCAAGCTCGATCAACCGCCGGACCGGGCCGCGATCGAGTTCGTCCCATTGCAGGCGGTGGATGATCTGCTCGGCGATTTTGACGCGTTGCGGGAGTGCCATGAGTGCGCGGAGACGGTTGTTTGTCGGATCGGCAAAGGCAAAATCAAAGACTGAACCTGGCGGCCATCCTCGACGAACACGCCGCCCGGTGGCATGGTTCGACGCGATGAACACGGATCGCAACCCAACTGCCTTCGATGCAGCGAGGGCGCGGATGATCGAGCGCGACCTTCGGGGCCGGGGAATCGTCGATGCGCGAGTGCTCGCGGCGTTTGATGCGGTGCCGCGGCACAGGTTCATACCCGACGCTGGGCCGAAGGAAGCCTACGGAGATTTTCCGGTTCCGATCGGGCACAAGCAGACGGTGTCGCAGCCCTACATCGTTGCGTTGATGGTCGAGTTGGCTGCGATACGCAGCGGCGACCGCGTGCTCGAGATCGGCACAGGCTGCGGATTCCAGACTGCGATCCTCGCGGATCTCACTCCGGAGATCTTCACAGTTGAGATCATCCCGGAGCTTTTCGAGCGGGCGAGGGCGACGCTCGCCGCGCTCGGGTGCGAGACGGTCCGGTCGCGTCTCGGCGACGGCCACGAGGGTTGGGAGGAATGGGCGCCCTTCGATGCGATCATCGTGAGCGCGGCGCCTGCGACCGTTCCGCCTGCTCTTGAGCGGCAGCTCAAGGACGGCGGTCGCCTGGTCATCCCGGTCGGGGTCGAGGGTGGGGCACAGCAGTTGATGCGGTTCGTGCGGCGCGGAGCACGATTGGAGGAGGAGCGCGTGTCCCCTGTGCGATTCGTGCCGCTCGTTTGAGGCAGGAAAACCTTGGCCAAAAAGTTCGCGGGCCGGTCGCAGGGGGCGAGTCCTCGGTAGGCATTTCGCCGAGCGCGACTTGATCCTAACGGTGCTCCTGGAAGGGAACGTGACTCAGCGGCCGCTGGGATCGGGCACAAAAGCCTCTCGACAGAGCGGTCGATCGGCAGGATAGTCGCGCCCTTCAAATCCCCCGTCGCCCCCCACGCGGCAATGCAAGACAGTCGAGATACTCTGCAGGAATCGTTTTCGCTCTTTCAGTTCACCCTGTCATCCGGGGTCGACGACGGAGCTGTGCAAAAATCGCTTTGCTGGGGTGAGAGTTTCACGGTCGACGAGGCGTTCAACGCGGCCAAGGCGCTTGTCACGCGCGATCACGAGGCGATGAGGACTCTGCTCGCGCAGCAGGGCGTCCGGGCCGATGCGAATTTGGGAATCATCGACACCGAGCATGGTTACGACCTCCGTCACAACGGTGTGGTGGTTTCCCGTTACTGGATCCAGGGGAAGCGGGCGGCGCGCACCGAGCGCTAAGGCGCACTCACTTGGTGGCGAGATGCCAGTGCCCGCAATGCGGGCAAAGGTAAGCGACCCGGGTTCGCTCCACTCCGGCAATCATCGCTGCCTCGAGCGCGTGACCCTGGCTCGGGAAGCGTCGCTTCCCGGTGCATGCGCGGCTTTGGTGCGGGGCCGTGGGTCTTCGTTTCATACGTGTTGCAGTGGACTATTAATGCCCACCAAGGTCGTGACGGAAGTGCTCCGAGTGTAGCGCTGAATCGGCCCGCGCTACTTTCCAAGCGGCACTTCTTCGCGCAACAGGTAGTCCGTTTTTGGACGGAGCGCAGCCCTGAGTTTCCCGCGACAAGCGGACAAGCGGGTAGGTGGGTTTAGGTAAAGCACCTACTCATAAATCGGTGAACATGCCCGATGTTTCCGGGAGAAAGCAGGTTATACTCTGCGCGTTCTTTCCCCGGCGGGTTGGTGAGTCGCGATCCGTTTCAGTTGTCGAAACCCACCCCCACCCAATTTCTGCAGGCGCCATCCCGGCTGCCCTGCACTGAAGGCCTGACCTTCAGATAAACTCATGACCTCCGGTTCGCCGGGCTTTCGACGAAGTTACTGTCACTGTGGGGGGCAGCATCGGAGTTGAATTCAGGTTGTGAAAACATGCGGGGCAGTGGGCCCCGCATGTCACTTTTCGGTTCGAGGCTTTTAAAGACGCGGGAGTCGGACTTGCGGCGAATGCCGTTCCGATTCCCGCGTTTTTTCGTTCCCGGGCTCAACTGCGCGCCGAGTAGGAGTCGCGCGACTTGGAGCGAGGGCCGATCCGCCGGACCTTCATGGTCGGTTTTCGATCCGGTTCAGCTTTTTCAGAGATTTCCGATTCCGGTGAATCGATTGCGTGCATTTCTGCCGCAGCGATCAACATTGGCCCGGAGTCCAATGGCGCCGCTGGCGTTGATTCCGGCGCGGCGGCTTCAGGTTCCGCAGCCGCAACTTCGGTTTGGACCGTCGCAACCGGATCGACTGCAAGCGGCGCAGCGGCGATTTCCTGCGTCGAAGCATGGACGGGTTCGGCTGGCGGTAGTTCCTGCGCGACAGTCTGCGCCTCGGACTTCGGCGGAACAGATTCCTCATTTGAGGCAGCGCTTTCGCGAGCTTGCGACGCCGACATGATCGGCAAATCGAAAGGCGGCAGTCTCCATACTTGTTCCGGCTCCTCGGGCGCGGGATCCGCGGTTGACGGATCCGCGATGGCCTCTGGCGCGATTGCAGCAACCTCGACCACGAATTCCGGATCGGCGAACGCCGACGGATCGACGACGTCGGCTTGCGGAGGCGTCACCGCTGGAAGTTCGACAATCGCGACAGCCGGATGGGAAACCGCGATCGGCGGAGGCTCTTCGACTTGCGCGATCACAGGTGTATCAGCGACGACGAGTGGTTCAGTCCCGGCAACGGCCGCGGGGGCAGGCGCAAGTTCCGGCGGGGTTAACTCGGGAATCGCGACTTCGACATCGGGCACGGTCGCTCCGTCGGCATCGGCGAGCGCCAGGCGCGCATGATCAAACGTGAGCGTCGATTCCTCCGCTGGCGTCGCGATTTCAGGCGCGGGCGGTTTTGTGGCTGCGGCCGAGGCTTCGAACTCCGACACGGCGATCTCGGTGACCTCGGTCGCGGCGGGCGTTGTTTCTTCGGAGAGAGACACGGAAGTCGGTGCTGGGACCGGCTCCGTAGTTGCCACGAGTTCAATGGCAACGGGTTCTACTTCCTCTACGACGGGTGAGGCTTCGGTCGAAACTTGGGACTCGTCAGTCTCGAGGCTCTGCGGTTCGGCCGCAGTGATTGCGAGCGGCTCGATCGATTCGCTCCCAGAGTTTGTCGCTACAACCGAGTCCAGCGTAGAGAGGGGACCGACATCTGGGGAAAACTCTGCGACATCGATCTCCGTCACGCCAGATTCGCTCGACGTTTCTTCGGCAACGGATGCATCGAGCAAACCGGCGGCGGGTTCGATTGACTGCCCCGGCGCGGCAGCGATCTCAGCGACGACTGGAGAACCTGTCGTTAGTTCGGACTCCTCGTGCACCACGGCAGCACCTGCGACTGCCGGATCGTCGAGCGCAACTTCAGTGACTGTTTCTGGATTCACCCGAGACGCCTCGTTCCCCGCGGCCGGGACATCCGCGACGATTGTGGGAGTGGTTGCTTTCGCGACAGTGTTTGAGTCCGTCGCAGCGTTCTCTTTCCCGGGTTCTTTAGTCTCCCCGGCGTCGGGCTGCGTCGTTTCGGCGACAACAATTGCAGGCTCGGTGGTCTCGACGATTTCCTCTTCCTCGTCCTCATCGACGACCGGCACCGTTTCCGATTGAGCGAGGGCAGGAGCGTATTCGAACGGCGGCGGCGCCACGAAAGTTGCCTGAGGTTCGGGAGCGCTTGGCAATTGCACTGGTGCGAACGTGTCGAGCGGATCGACCGAAGGTGCGGGATCCTTGCGCGGCTGCGCCATCAACTGATCGAGCAGCAGCTGCAAATCGGCGTCGGACTGAAGTGAGAACTCGCTCTGAACCGGAAGGGCCGCGGCAGGAGTCGGCAGGAACTGGTTTACGCGCGCGTCGTCCCAAGTGTAGCGAATCCAGACTTCAGAGAGTCGGTGCGCGCTCGATCCATTTGGAAATTGGACGAGCAAGTGCGTCGCGTTTTCAGGAATCTGGTCTGAAGCCATGAGCCGGTAGTCCCAGCCGAAACTGCTGTCGAGGAGCACGGAGCCGGCGTTGATCGGCTGGTAGAGTTTCCCGTCGGTGGAAACGGCGAGTGTGAAATCGCCCGCGGCGCCGGCGAGGCGGTGCGTGTCGATCTCCACCTCGTGGATGGCGCCTGGGAGGAAGTAGACGACATAGGCAGGCCCGTCGCCTTTGCTCACCACCCACTGGCTGCCGCGTTCGGGAGCGCCGGGAAATACGCCCGCAGTCGAAGGCTCACGCGCGAGGTTGCCGGTGCGCACCAGCCAGAGCGACTCGTCCGTCATGTCGTCGCGCACCCACTCATCGGTCTGCGCGACCGAGACCAGGGGTAGGAGAGCGACGGCGAGTGCGGGGAGAAAACGCATCGGCCCGCGGAACCAAACAGTTTCCCCGCGCCAACGCAACCCGCTCGCCGCAACGCGATGCGGAGAGCACGGGACGGGCAGGCGGATCGGGTCGCGGGGGCGCTGCTCGATCGCGAGGAACTGCTCGCTACTCAATTAGCTCTAGATCGATCGCATTCACCGTGCGCATCGGAGCACCGATGAACGGACCGGCGAACTGAATTACGCTCGCAGGAGAAACTCCATTGAACGGACCGCCGCACCCTGATTTTCCCACTGCCTTCTCGCCGGTGGCCGAAGTTCGTGCGGCTCAGTTCGCGAGAAACAACGACAACTTCCCCGAGAACGTTAGCGAGAGGCGGTGCATGGCGCGCGTGCAGCCTACATACAGCATGTGCCGGTCGATGGCGGTGTTGTAGGTCTCGTCGTCGCAGAAGGGCAGGATCACCTCGTCGAACTCGAGTCCCTTGGCCAGGTGGGCGGTGGCGATGGTGATGCCGTTGCTGAAGCTGGTGCTCGTGGGATCGATGAGGTTGATCGACAGGGAGAGGTCTTTCACCGCCTCGTAAACGCGCGCCGCGGCCTCCTGGGTCTTGCACACGATGCCGAGCGACTTGTAGTCGGATTCGATGTGGCGGCCGAGGAGCTCGCGGATGCGCTGCATCTCGTCGCTATGGTCCTCGCACTCGTGGAACCCGGGCTCCTCGCCGTGGCGCTCGATGGGGACGAGGTTCTCGTTGCGGTTGATGCGCTGCGCGAGATTGGATATCTGGATCGTGGATCGGTAGCTCTTGTTCAAGTAGACGCGCTGCGCGGCGGGCAGGATCTCGTTGATGGCTTCCGCGTTCGACGAGCTGATCGGGTTCACCGACTGCCATGCGTCGCCGAGGATGGTCTTCTTGCAGTGGAAGAGCTGCGACAGGACGGTGTATTGCACGGGCGTGTAGTCCTGCATCTCGTCGATCACGAGGTGCTTCACCTCGTCGAACGGCTCCGCGCCCTCGATCTGCATCTTGAAGTAGATCAGGGGATACACGTCGGAGTATTCGTAGACACCGGGCTGCGCCCATTTGAACAACGCAGGCTCTCCGAGCCACGCGTAGAACTTCTTGTAGAGCGCCTCGATGCTCGT
>DATKCJ010000391.1:0-2363 GCA_035513275.1 Opitutaceae bacterium | reverse complement strand
TCGAATGCGGGATTCGAGCCGAAGAGCGCCGAAGCGCTGACAGTAATCAGGGCGAGGAGGCACGTGCGTTTCATGGTAACTTTGAACGAACGGACACGGTGGCACCCGATGCGTTCCAAGTCGAGAGGACAGGACGATTCTTCGGTCAGAGCCTACACCGCGCCCGCAAGCATCTCGGGCTGCAGTTCCCCGTCGCCGATGCGCGTGACGGGTCCCGTCATCCGGATCGCGTAGTCGTCGCCGATCTCGATCTCGATGTTGCCGCCGGGCATTCGCACGGTCACCGCGCGGTCGACGAGTCCGAGTCGGTGCGCGACCGCGGCCGACGCCGAGCTGCTGCTGCCCGACGCGAGTGTGTAGCCCGCGCCGCGCTCCCAGATCTCGATGCGGATATTCGCGCGGTCGATGACCTTCATGAACTGCACGTTCGTGCGCCGCGGAAACGATGGGTGCACCTCGAGCGCCGGACCGAACTCCCGAGCCATGCCCTCGGAAACGTCGGGCATCGGAATCACACAATGGGGATTGCCGATGGTCGCTGCGGTGAACGTGAAAATCCGTCCGCCGACCGTGATCGGTTCGCCGACGACTTCGCGCACGGCGCCAGTGACCGGGATCTTGTCGCTCATGAAACTGACCTTGCCCATGTCCACGCGCACGAGCGCGCCGTCCTCGATCACCGTTGCCTCGACGATGCCGCCGGGCGTGTGGATCTTGAACGGCGCTGCGCCGACGAGTCCGCGATCGAAGAGGTAGCGCGAGAAGATGCGAAGGCCATTGCCGCTTTTCTCAGCCTCGCTGCCGTCCGGATTGTAGATGCGCAGACCCGCGGCGACGCCGTCGGCTGGCAGCGGCCCCCAGAGGATGCCATCGGAGCCGATGCCGAAATGCCGATGGCAAATCCGGCGGATTTGCGCGGGCGTCGGCACGGGTCCCGCCGAGGCGGGATCCATGACAATGTAGTCGTTGCCGAGCGCGTGATATTTCGAGAAACGCATAAGCGGGGTTGGATCAGATGAGAAACGCTCGCCGTCGGCAAGGCGAGGATGCGGGAGGGTGGTGGTGTAGCGCGGGTTTTTGACCCGCGTCGGCAGGTCAGTGACCTGCCCTACCTCGGATGCCCGAACAATCCGCGGCGCTTGATGATCTCGACGACGTTGGCGGGCACGAGCGCTTCCCACGATGGGTCGCCTTCCTTGATTCTGCTCAATGCTTCGCGCGAGAAGATCGTGAGGATCTCGGGGTTGAAGCCCGTGAGGCACGCGATGAAGTGGTTCTCGACGAGGTAGGCATACAGGCTGCGCAGGTGAGGGGCCACTTGCACGTTCTGCGCGGTGATGAGCAGGTCGCCCGCATTCGGCATCGCGAGCGATCGCACACCGGCGGGTGTGGACCGGTTGGGCAACAGCTCGGCGAGCGCATCTTGTCGCATCGGGTAGATGTAGAGCCGCACCTGGTCTCGGAACATCCGGCCAAACGCCTCAAGGATGCCGCCGGGCAAGTTCTCATAGTAGTGCTCGTCGAACACGCGGATCAGGTTGTCGATGCCCATCGTGAGTCCGATCATCTCGCGCGTGAACCGGCGCAGGTAGGCAACGAGCCGGTAATATTCCGGGTAGTTTGAGATGAGAACGTTGAAACCCATGTCGGCGAGCAGGTCGACGCGCGCGAGGAAGTCGGTGATGTCAAATTCGCCGCCGGAAAGGAGGTTGTGCATCGTGATCTCCGCGAGCACGACGACCTCCTTGCCCTCGACCTGCGGCTCCTGCACGAACTGCGCGCACGCGCACTGAAGCATGTCGACGTTCACCTTCGTGACCGGCCGGAAGCTGCCGCGCTCGACGAGGATCGCCTTCTTGTAGAGCACCTCGGAGGGCTGGAGCACCGCGCCGTCCGGGCTAAACATTACGGCGTTCGTCAACCCGCACTGCACGAGGTGCAGCGAGAGCAGGCGGTTGTCTGCCGCCTTGAACGCCGGCCCTCGCACCATCACCATGTCGACCTCGATTCGCTCGAGTTCGATGTTGTCGGAGAGCGACTCGACGAGCCGGTCCGGATTTTCGTGCAGGTAGAAAGCGCCGTAGCAGAGGTTCACGCCGACGATTCCGAGCGCCTGTTGCTGCAGCACGTTTTCTTTGTCCTGCATCCGCACGTGGATGATGATGTCGCTCGGCTCCTCCTGCGGCTTGAGTTGGAAACGCACTCCCATCCAGCCGTGGCACTCGTTTGTTCCCTTGAAGTTCCGGGCCGAGACGGTGTCGGCAAACACGAAGAAGCCGGTCGTCGCGCCGCGGCTCTCGCCGAGCCGCTGGAGGAGGAGCTGGTATTCGTGGCGGAGCATCTCGTCGAGGCGCTCGCGCGAG
>DATKCJ010000390.1:0-14537 GCA_035513275.1 Opitutaceae bacterium | reverse complement strand
GGCGACTCCCCGAGGGTTTCCGATCCATGAGAGCGCGCTGGTGCCCCTTTGATTCGAACCGCGGATCCGATCCGCGCCCAACATGAGCCGAAAACTCACCCGCCTCGCTTTGCAGGTGGCCGCCGGTTACGCGGTGATCGCCGGACTGTGGATTGTTTTTTCGGACAGGGTGTTGATGCGGCTCACATCGGATCCCGTGGAGCTCGAGACCTGGTCGATCGTGAAGGGCTGGTTCTTTGTCGTCGTCACTGCGGGCCTGCTCTACCTGATCCTTCGGCGCGAGCTGCGCCGTGCCGATTCGGAGGCGCAGCGGCGCACCGATGCCGAGGCAGCGCTGCGGGAGAGCGAGGCGCGCTTCAGGCAGGTGGTGGAGACGATCGACGAAGTTTTCTGGATTGCCGACCCGGAGCGGAACGAGGTGCTCTACGTGAGTCCGGGGTTTGAGCGCATCTGGGGACGGCACTCCAATGAACTCTACGCATCGCCGACGATCTGGCAGGAGGCGATCTTGCCCGATGATCGTGTGCGCGTCCTGGCCGGCGACGAATCGCGCGTGCCGCACGGCGATCGCGAGGAGGAGTTCCGGATCAAGCGACCGGACGGTGAGGTTCGCTGGATCCACTCGAAGTCATTTTCGGTGAAGTCCGCCGGTGGGCAGCGCAATTGCACAGTCGGCGTTGCGGAGGACATCACCGCTCGGAAGCGCCTCGAGCAGCAGTTTCTCCGCGCGCAACGCCTCGAGTCGATAGGGACACTCGCAGGCGGCGTCGCCCACGATCTCAACAACATACTGGCGCCGATTCTGATGGTCTCGAGCCTGCTGAAGGAGAGCCGCAGTTCCCCTGATGATATCAAGTTGATCGGCATGATGGAGACGGCTGCGCAACGCGGGGCTGGCATCATCCGGCAACTCCTCACGTTCAGCCGCGGTGTCGAGGGACAGCGGTCGCTCGTGCAGGTGCGGCACCTCATCAAGGAGACCGCCAGCATCATCCGAGAGACTTTCCCTCGGGACATCACACTGGAGACTGGAGCGGCCGCCGACTTGTGGCCCGTGCACACCGACCCGACACTGCTGCACCAGATTTTCATGAACCTCTGCGTCAACGCGCGTGATGCGATGCCCGGCGGAGGGCAACTCTCATTGAAGGCTGAGAACATGCGGCTCAGTCTCGATCAGGCGCGTGCCAACCCAGACGCGAGGTCGGGCCCCTACACCGTGATCATCGTTTCGGATACTGGGGAGGGCATTCCGACAGAGAATCTCGATCGAATCTTCGACCCATTTTTCAGCACAAAGGCGCCGGGCAAAGGCACGGGACTCGGATTGTCCACGGTGCTCGGCATCGTGAAGAGCCATAATGGCTTCGTCACGGTCAGCAGCGAGCTGGGCAAAGGAACCGTGATCAAGGTGTGCCTGCCCGCGGCTCCCGACGCGGAAGTGCAAACCATCGTGGACAACGTCGATCCAGCTCACCTCGGTCACGGTGAAATGATCCTCTTCGTCGATGACGAGGCGGACATCCGCGATGCTACGCGGCACGCGCTTGAGGCGGTGAACTACCGCGTGGTGACGGCCCGTGATGGCGAGGAGGCGATCAGCCTCTTTCTCCGGCACCGCGATCAACTCCAACTCGTGGTCACCGACATGCTGATGCCAGTGATGGACGGGCTCGCGTTGATCCGCGCGCTGCGGCTCCTTGATGCGAGGATCGCCATTGTTGCCGCGAGCGGACTCGACCACGAGGACAAGGTCACCGAACTCGCCTTGTTAGGAGTGTCCACGCTGCTCGCTAAACCGTATTCAGTGCACGCACTGCAGGACGCTGTGGCCGAAGGATTGCAGAGGGCATCGAGCGATCCGGCACCAGCCGGAGATTGGAAAGCCTGAGGCATCGACCTTCGCTTGCGCGTCGCTGCCGTAAATGGGCCGTAAATGATTGTTCAGGATTCAACTGCGCCGTGCGAGCGTGTGCGCAGCGCAGCTTCGATATGAAATCTCGGAAGTTCATTTTGGCCCGACGTATCCGCGATCCGATTCAGAACATCTTCGGAAAATGCGGGTCTGAAAGGGTAGTCATTCTGTAATGAGTGCTGCATGCAACAGCGTTGGTTGCCCTTGAATGAGTAACAACTTGAGGCATCTTTCAATCCGCCGGGACGGATGGGAGGATCGTGATGAGAACCAAGATGCAACCCACATGTTCGAACGTGGGACCTAGGGTCTCCGGTCACCTCGTCTCCCTGAATTTACACGTCTTCAAACGCGGGCCACTCGCGAGCTGAAGGCAAAAACATGGAAACACTCACGACCAACGATCGGCCGCTGCACATCCTTCACCTGGAGGATAGTGTGCCGGATCGCGCTCTCATACAGGAGACGTTGCGAGGGAATGGGCTCGCCTGTGAGTTCAAGTGCGTCGCAAGTCGAGTCGAGTTCGAGGCCGCGCTCGCCGCTGAAAGGTTCGACGTAATAATCTCGGACTACTCGCTACCTGGGTATGACGGTGCTGAGGCGCTCGCCGCCACCCGGCGGATCGACTCTTCTGTGCCATTTCTTTTCGTGTCGGGAACGATCGGCGACGAGCGTGCCGTTGAGAGCTTGAGAAGCGGCGCGACGGACTACGTGCTCAAGGATAATCTCGCTCGCCTCGAGCCGGCTGTGTCGAGGGCGTTGCGCGATGCGGAGGAACAGCGTCGGCGCCGCGTGGCGGAAGAAGCACGGCTCGCCGCCGAGTCCCGCTTCCGTGAGATGGCGGACACGATCCGGGAGGTTTTCCGTGTGACGACGTCCGATGGGCGACAGGTCACCTACATCAACCCGGCTTGCGAGAAGGTTTTTGGAAGGCCCGTTGCCGCGTTCGAGGGCAATGCCGAGGGCTGGCTCGATGCCGTTCATCCGGAGGATCGTGCGCGTGTGGCCGAGACGTTGAAGCAACTCGCGAGGGGGCAAGAGTTCGAAATCGAGTATCGCGTCGTCCATCCCGATGGGACCGTGCGCCACATCGAGGATCACTGTTATCCGGTCATCAATTCCGCAGGCGTCACGGAGCGCGCGGTCGGTGTCGCCGTCGACTGCACGGAGCGGAAACGACTGCTGCAACAGTTGCTCGAGTCGCAGCGGATGGAGGCGGTCGGGCAACTTGCAGGCGGGATCGCGCACGACTTCAACAATCTGATCACCGTCATCAAGGGCCACCTCGGCATCCTCGAAAGCAATCAGGGTCTGCCGCCTTTTGTTGCCGACTCACTCCGCCAGATCGGCGCGGCCTCGGATCGCGCGGCAAGCCTCACAAACCAGCTTCTGCTGTTCAGCCGCAAACAGGTGCCGCGGCCACACACGATCGATCTCACGAGGATCATCCGTGATCTCATCCCGATGCTCCGACCGACGGTCGGCCAGCACATCGACATTCTGGAACCCTCGGCGACGGGCCCGGTGTTGATCGATGCGGACCCCGGCATGGTTGACCAAGTGCTGACAAACCTCGCGTTCAACGCGCGCGATGCCATGCGCGAAGGCGGACGGCTCTCGATTTCGGCCGTGCGAGCTCCGCGAGACATCCGCGTGCCCTCGGGCCAGAATGGCGGCGCGCCGTTCGGCTATGCATGTGTGAGCGTGAGCGACTCGGGCACTGGCATCCCTCCGGAGGTGCTCCCGAAGATCTTCGAGCCGTTTTTCACGACCAAGCCGGTTGGAAAGGGAACCGGACTCGGCCTCGCGTCTGTGTTCGGCATCGTGAAGCAGCACAAGGGCTGGATCGAAGTCGACAGCAAGGTCGGCCGCGGCACGACGTTCAACATCTACCTCCCAGCGAGTGCGGAGAAGGAAGCTGGTTCGCACGAGACCCCGCCTGCACACCGGAAAGCTGGCTCTCACGAGACGATCCTCCTGGTCGAGGACGAGGCGCCGGTGCGGGCCCTCGTGCAGGCTGTGCTCGAACTGGAGGGCTATCGTGTCTTCGCCGCGGAGAATGGGCGCGTTGCGCTCGAGCTTTGGGAGGCGCGCAAGGCCGAGATTCAAATGCTGCTCACCGATATTGTCATGCCGGGCGGCCTCACCGGAATCGATGTCGCTAATCGCCTCGTCGCCGAACGCCCGGAGTTGCCGGTGCTCTACATCAGCGGCTACGCTCCCGAATACGCCCGCAAGCGCTTTCGGATCGGGGTGGATGTGAACTTCCTGGAGAAGCCGTTCGAGATTTCCAACTTCCGGCAAACAGTCCGGAAGATCCTGGATTCGGCACCTGTTGCCACGGCCTGATTCCGCGGCGTCCAGAAACCGGTTGCCGCGCGCCCGTCCGACGCTGGAATGGCGCGAATGGAAATCCACACGCTGCCTGCCGGCCCGATTCAGACCAACGCCTACCTCGTCCTCGACCGCGAGGCCGGGCGCGCGGTGTTGATCGACGCACCGCACTGCGTTTGGGACGAAATCTCACAAGCACTCAAAGAGTCCGGCGCCCGGCTCGAAGCGCTTCTGCTGACCCACGCACACTGGGATCACACGGGCGACGCGGCGATCATTCAGGCGACAGGCGTGCCAGTCTACGCACACGAGGCCGACCGGCCGCTCTACGAGAACCCGTCGATCCAGGAGCCGTTCTCCGTCCCGGGCATCCCAATTCCGGTCGTGCGGATGGACCACGTGGTCGCACAAGGCGATCAGCTCGAAATCGCCGGGCAGCACATCGAGGTGCGGCATGTGCCAGGACATTGCCGGGGAAATGTGCTCTTCTATTTTCCGGCGCTCGGCACGGCGTTCGTCGGCGACGCGATCTTCGCCGGCAGTGTTGGCCGCACGGATTTTCCCGGTTGCAGCATGGTCGATCTCGAGCGGTCGATCCACACGCAAATCTACACACTGCCGCCGGAAACGCGTCTGCTGTCCGGCCATGGTCCCGCTACAACCGTGGCTCGCGAGCGGTCGACGAATCCGTTTGTCTCCGGCTGACCACACATGAGCCGGGCCGAACATGAATCTTGGATGCGCGAGGCGCTTGCGGAAGCCAGGCGAGGCTGGGGCGACACGCATCCGAATCCGATGGTAGGTGCGTTGATCGTCGAAGACGGGCGAGCGGTCGCCGTGGGGCACCACGCGCGTGCAGGCGGGCCTCACGCTGAGATCGCGGCGCTCAACGCCCTCGGTCGCAAGCCGTGGGAAGGAGCTACCCTCTACGTCACACTCGAGCCATGCAGCACCCAGGGCCGCACGCCGCCATGCACCGAGGCGATCATCGCATCGGGCATCCGTCGCGTCGTCGCGGGAGCGACAGATCCGAATCCGAGTCACGCGGGGCGCGGCTTCAACATCCTGCGCGAATTTGGAATCGACGTCATGACTGGCGTGCTCGCCGACGAGTGCGAGGATCTGAATCTCATCTTCAACCATTGGATCACCAAAGGCCGGCCGCTTGTCGCGGCAAAGGTCGCCACGAGCCTCGACGGCCGGATCGCGGCGCGCAGCGGCGAATCAAAGTGGATCACGGGCGAGGCCGCGAGGGCCGACGTGATGCGCTGGCGGCGATTGTTTCCCGCGATCGCGGTCGGCTCTGGAACGGTTGCGACCGACGATCCTCAGCTCACCGTGCGCGCGGCCGGCACGGAGACGTGCCCGGCGCGTTTCATCTTTGACGGCAGCCTCGGCACGGCGGCGCTCAATCCCGCGCCTCGCGTGATCTCGGATGCGCACGCGGCGCGCACGACGTTCGTCACGCTCGATTCCGCTGATCCGATTGCGGTCGCTTCTCTCGAGGAGAACGGCGTGCGCGTATGGCGCTTGCCAGGCGTGGACGGCGAAGTCGACTTCGATGCATTCCTCGCACGTTGCGCAGAGGAGAATCTCACGGGTGTGCTTGTCGAGGGTGGTTCGCGGACGATCAGCGGCCTTCTGCGCCAGCGCCGGATCGACTACCTGCTCTCGTATCGCGCCCCCATACTGTTTGCCGACGCGATGGCCGTGCCGATGGCGACAGGTCTGGCGATCGATTCGCCCGGCGACGCTATCCGCCTTGAGCGTGTGCGGCACGCGACCTTTGGCGACGACCAGATGATCCGCGGGTTTCTGCACTATCCCGAGGTATTGCCGCCGGACGACGCGGCGATCGAGCACGAGAGGCGGCACGGACACCGATGAGCGCGCCACAGGAATTTCTTTTTGCAACGGGCAACGCTCACAAGGTTGTCGAGATGCAGGAGTTGGCCGATGCGCTCGGGCCTCGCGTGCGGATCCGCGGCGCGAGGGAGGCGGGAGGCATGCCGCCTGTTGTCGAGAACGCCGGCACGTTCGCCGGGAATGCAGCAAAGAAGGCGAGGGTGCTGCACCTGGTCCACCCGGAGGCTTGGGTGCTGGCCGACGACAGCGGACTTTGCGTCGACGCGCTCAACGGCGAACCCGGGGTCGAATCCGCGAACTACGCCGGCCCAGCAGCACCTGGCGCCAAAAACATCGCGAAGCTCCTGCGTGCGCTCAAGGGCGTGCCGGCAGAACGGCGCAGGGCGTATTTCGTTTGCGTGCTATATGTGGTGCTGCCCGATGGGCGGGAGTTCGGTTTTCGCGGGCAGGTGGATGGCGTTATCCTCGATGCGCCGAGCGGTGCGGGCGGATTCGGCTACGATCCCGTGTTCAAGCCGGATGGCTGCACCAAGTCGTTTGCCGAGTTGGGCGCTGCGGTGAAGAATCCGATCAGCCACCGTGGACGCGCATGGGTGAAGCTCGGCAAATGGTTGCGCGACGGGGGAGGGTGAGGTCTGTGTGGTAGAAGCTCCTAGGTAGCGCTCCTTGGAGATGGGGCGCTACCTCAAGCCGGATTCGCGGTTCTGACGTCTCAAGGGCCGCTCCTACAACCCACAGGTCGACACACGAAAAAGGCCGCGCCTTGCGGGCACGGCCAGTTTCTCAAAAAGGGGTAGGTCTGCTAGACCGCTTTCGGAAGCATGTCGGTGATTTCGACACTGTGCGGGTGGTTCCGCTTTACTTTGCGAAGTCGGGATCGGCGGCGCAGGCCGCGGTCGAGCTTGTCGGCGAGAAGGTCGATGGACTTGTAGGCATCATCCGAGGAAACGGAGATGTTAATGTCGGGGCCTTGGATCTGGACGTGGCCCTTGGCTGTGAATCTATCGCTCTTGGACGTCGTCTGGTCGCACTCGATCTCGATGCGGATCCGCACGATGTGTTCCTCATGCCTGAAAAGCTTCTCCACCTTCTCGCGGGCGTAGCTCTTCATCGACTCCGTCAACTCGACGTGGATGCCTGATAGTATCAGTTCATGGCTGTTATGGGACTTGTTCATGGCTCCTTTCTTCTTGTTGGTAGGCCAGAATCGCAGTGATCCTAGCTCGGTGAATCGGGTGAAACACTTCCTTGCGCCCTTTGGGGCCGTCATCGTCACCGGTGGATCGTCCGGGATCGGAAGGAGGTTCATTGCTGATGTTGGAAAGGCTAAACCTGATGTCCTGCTTTGCAACCTTTCGAGGTCCAATCCGGGGAAGTTTTCTGAAGCTTTTACGCCGCGACACATCTCGTGCGACCTTGCGGACCCGGCGCAGCGGGCTGCAGGAGCAGCGGCGGCATTGCAACTGATCTGCGAGGCAGGCGTCGAATCACCGATTCTACTAATCAACAACGCGGGCATTGGCTCGTATGGAAACTTTCCGTCGTCCGGGCCCGGGCGCGAAGCGGCGATGATCGCCGTGAACGTCGCGGCCGTCGTCGACCTCACGGAGCGAATGATGCCGCTGATTGTCGCGCGCGGTGGCGGCATCATCAATGTCGCATCGACCGCGGCATTTCAGGCCACTCCGTATGCCGCGACCTACGGAGCGACGAAGGCGTTTCTCCTCAACTGGAGTCTCGCGCTGCGCGAGGAGTTGCGGCCGCGGGGCATCGCGGTCGTCGCCGTGTGCCCTGGGCCGACGCGAACTCCATTTTTCGCGAACGCAGGTCTAGATGGCACGCAGGCCGACGACGCGTTTGGAAGTGACGCAGGTGAAGTCGTCCGCGCGGCACTTGCAGGGCTCGCGCGGAACAGTGGCATCGTCGTTCCGGGAGTGCGCAACAAGCTCATCCGTGTTGCCTCAGCGCTCGTGCCGCGCGCGATCGCGGCGCGCATAAGCGGTGCGGTTCTCGGACGGATGCGCCAAACAGGCGGACCCGCCGCGAAATGAGCGTGCCTGCATCAGGCGGGGCGCGGATGATCCGCCCGGAGGAGTTTCCAGGTTGGATCGTCGAGGAGGACGACAACGTGATCGTGGTCAACAAGCCCGGCGATATCGTCTGTCATCCGTCGAAAAACGGCCCGTGGTCGAGCCTCGTCGGCGCGTGCCGCGAGCACCTCGGACTCCCGCGAGTCCACATGATCTACCGTCTGGATCGCGAGACGAGCGGCGTGATGGTGTTCGCGAAGAACGGCGTCGCCGCGTCGCGATTGCAGCGCGCTGTCGAGGGCCGGCGTGTGAAGAAGAGCTACGTTGCCATCTTGGATGGTGAGCTCACGGAGGCGGTCGTCGTCGATGAGCCGCTGGGTCGCGATCTCTCGAGTCCGATCTTGGCGCGCCAGACCGTAGTGCGCGGGCCTGAGGGACGGCCCGCTATGACGGAGTTCACGCCGCTGCGTGCAGGCGGCGGATTCACACTCGCCCTGGTGCAACCGAGGACAGGCAGACAGCACCAGATCCGGGTGCACGCTTCACACATCGGCCACGCGATCGTCGGCGACAAGATGTATGGGCCAAACCCAATGCTCTTCCTCGAGTTCATCGAGCACGGGTTCAGCGATTCGATGGCGAGTCAGTTGATCCTCTCGCGACACGCGCTCCATGCGCTAGAGATGACGTTCGACCCGGGCGAGGGTGGAAGAACGTTTCGCGCGCCTCTCACGGACGATCTCGCGGAGTTCGCGCGGGAGAGAGTTGGAATCGAGCGCGGGGAGATCGATGAGGCGATCGCCCGGCAAATGTAGGTGGCGCGCTTGTCGCGCCACTCTGCTGGCCAGCAGAACGCGACAAGCGCGCAACCTACAGGAATCTCGTGCAAACGGGATCCCTACAAGGCGCTGCGCAGCGCTCGCGCCTCGGCGAGCACCTCTCGGGCCGCCTCCAGTGCGTCGCCTGGCGGAGGCGGAGGTGGCGGAGCATGCTCCTCGGCGTGATTCGGATCATCGGGATCACCGAGGCCGGCCTGCCGGAAACGGCGGAGACGCTCTAGGATGAGGTCGCGAATCTCGGGTGCGTTGTCGACTGCATGAAATCGTGCCCGGTGCATCGAGTCTTCGTCTTGAGGGTTGCCCTCCTTGCCTGAGCCACCGCCCGCGGACTGCACGCGGACATCGGCAAGCCCCAGCAGACGTTGGATAGGATTCTGCGTCATCTCCACCTGCTGCAGGTTCGCGAAGCTCATCGTCGTCTCAGTCACCTTCGCCACTCCCCACCGTAGGCGCAGGCTGCGATCTGTGACGATATACCAGCGCAACTCGTAATCGAGGCGCCGGAGAAAATACGTGAACGGGATCTGCACGAGGTAGATCACGATACCGACTACCTTCAGCACCCAAAGCAAAGGGAGGACCCAATCTGGAAGTCGTATCGCGACCGTCACGAGCATCTGCTTCCAGGCATTGTATCCCATGTAGCGTATGCCTCGTTTGCGTGATTGTTCTCCCTCGCTTGTTCCTTCGGACGCAACGGGCTGGACCGCATTGTCCGGACTCCCGGATGCCTCAGCTTCTTTCGCGAAGGACTCAATGGTCTTTGCGAACGAATCGGCATTGAATGGCGCGGGCGCCTCTCCGTTCTCCTTACGGTGCCGTGCCTCGGCCTCGACATCGATAAGCACGACGACCCAGAAAATGATGCCCGCGAGTGCGAAGAGCTGGGTGAAGCCCCAGCCGGCCAGCCGCAGCCTGAAGTAATTGCGACCCGCGCGGAATACGCGGAGTGATCCCGGGCTCCCTGCGGGCGGATGCGGTTCTGGCGGAACCTTCAGAACCGAGAGAAACCAGGTGCGGAATGGATTGAGCATCGTCGCAAGGCTACTTGCGTGCTTCGAGTTGCTGGCGCACCGCGCGCAGTTCCGATGCGACTTCACGCAGGAGCAGAGCGAGTTCGGTGTTGTCGTCGCCGCCAGCTTGAGGCGCGTTGCTGGCCGCCGGCTTATGACCGTGGTCCTTCACGCCTCGCATCCGGTCGTAGAGATAATCGCGCACAGCTTCGAATTGGGGAATTCCTTCAAGCGTCATTTCCGCGCTCGAACTCCCGCTGGCCGTCTGGATGAGAATCCGCGCGAGGCCTAGCCAGCGCTCAACGATGTTCGAACGCAGGTGGATGTCCTGGATTCGCGCGTAGTTCACGATGATCTCGCGGCGGAAAAGAACTCCCCAGCGCATCGAGATGCCCTCGCTCGTGAACCGGTAGCGCATCGTGTGGAACCTGAAATACGCCGGGATGATCACGAACGGGAACAGCGGCGGAATCGCGATGCAGGCGAGAAGGTAGTAGGTCCAGAGGCTCTTGTGCGGCCGCTCGATAGCGAGAATTGCGGCCTCATCGGGGGTGTTCACGGTAGGAAAGGAAACGACGGACATATCTGTGGTGCAAGCGCACTCAGAGCGCGGCGATTGATTCATCGAGCACCGCCAGCAGAAAGTCCGCATCGGCCTCGTTGATGCACATCGGTGGCGCGAAGCGGATCGTCTGTCCCCAGAGGCCGCCCTTGCCGAGGAGGAGTCCGAGTTCGCGCGCGTTCTCGACGACCTGCGCGCAGGCTTCCTTGGCGGGCTCTTTCGTCGCGCGGTCCTTCACAAACTCGATGCCGAGCATGAGGCCTTTGCCGCGGACGTCCCCAATGACGGGATACTTTGCCTTGAGTGACTCCAGTCCTGCGAGGATGCGATCGCCGAGCTTCAGCGAGTTAGCCTGCATGTTCTCCTTCTCGATGACTTCGAGCACGGCCGTCCCTATCGCGCTGACGATCGGGTTGCCACCGAATGTGTTGAAGTGGACGCGTTGCGCCATCACCGCCGCGATCTCGGGCGTGGTAACGACGGCCGCGAGCGGTGCGCCATTCCCGATGCCTTTCGCCATCGTGACGATGTCGGGGATGACGCCCTGCGTCTCAAAGCCCCAGAAGTGCGTGCCCGTGCGGCCAAAGCCGGTCTGCACTTCGTCGGCGATGGTCACCCCGCCGGCCGCGCGCACGTGCGCGTAGGCATGCTTGAGGTAGCCATCTGGAAACACGACGAATCCGCCAACGCCCTGTATCGACTCGGCGATGAAGCCCGCGACTTTTCCCGGCGTAGCGTAGGCGATAAGGTCCTTCACGTCGTCGGCGTATTTGCGGCCGGCGTCGGGATCGTCGTAACCGAAAGTCCCGCGGTAAGGATAGGGCGCGACTGCGTGGTGCACGCCGAAGCTGTGCGGCATGTTGAATTTCCAATTGCTGTGCGCGGTGAGTCCCATCGTCGCGGCGCTGCCACCGTGGTATGCGTTGCGCAGCGAGATGACGTCGAAGTTGCCCGTGTAGAGGCGCGCCATGGTGAGCGCGAGGTCGTTGGCCTCGGAGCCGGAGTTCACGAAGTAAACGCACTTGAGGTTGCCCGGCATCTTCGACGCGAGCTTCTCGGCAAATTCCACGACGCGCGGCTGTAGGTAAATCGTGGTGGAGTGCTGCAGCGTGTTGTGCTGCTTCGTCGCCGCGGAGACGACGTGCGGGTGACAGTGCCCCACGCTCACCGTGACGATGCCGCCGAGGCCGTCGAGGTAGCGCTTGCCGGTCTCGTCCCACACATACTGCATGCGACCTTCGACGAGCATGATCGGCTTCTTGTAGTAGAGGAAGATGCCGGGGTTCATGAACTGCTTCCGGCGGGCGAGCACGTTCTCGACCGACGGGCCCGTGTAAGGCGTGGGCTTGTGATCAAAAGATGGCAGTGGGATCGATTTCATAGAAAGAGTGAGTGGAACCACCGAGACAGTGAGCCACAAATGACACGAGTCGAACTCTGTGTCTTTGTGCCACTCTGGTTCACCTGCTTGATGTGAATCTTCCGAGGACCAGGTAGACGCCACCGGCGATCAGGAATCCGGTGAACCACGCGTAGCCGTAGAGGCTCAGCCAGAACGCGGGCACGCTCTCAACCGCGCCAATCGTTCCGAGAAAGCCGGGGATGTTCGGTAGCACGCCGGCCACGAGCGCGACTAACGCAACGGGATTGAAACCGCCTCGGTATGTGTAGGCGCCTTCGGCGCGGTAGAGATCGTCGACCACAAGCTCGGTGCGCCGCACGCAGTAATAGTCGGCGATCAGGATGCCCCCGATCGGCCCGAGCAGCGCAGAGTAGCCGATGAGCCAGGTGAAGATGTAGCCGGTCGGGTCGGCGACGAGTTTCCAGGGCATCATGGCGATGCCGATCAGGCCCGTGATGATGCCCCCCGCGCGGCGGCTGATCCGGCGCGGTGCGAGATTGGAAAACGAGATCGCCGGCGAGACGACGTTGGCTGCGAGATTGGTCGTGAGCGTCGCAAGCGTGAGTGCGAACATCGACACGAGCATCAGCGCGACGCTGTCAAAGCGGGACATCAGCTCGATCGGATCCCAGATCGTCTCGCCGAAGATCACGACAGTCGCACTCGTGACGGCGACACCGATGAATGCGTAGAGCGGCATCGTCGTGTTGAGCCCGAGCGCCTGGCCGACGATCTGGTCCTTCTGGCTCCGTGCCATGCGCGTGAAGTCGGGAATGTTCAGCGAGAGCGTTGCCCAGAATCCGACCATCCCTGTGAGACCCGGCACGAAGAACTTCCAGAAGTCGGCGTTCGTTTCAAATTTCGATGGTTGGCTGAGCATCGGTCCGAAACCGCCGGCCTTGGTCCACGCCCAGGCGAGAAGCGCGACACCGATCACGAGCAGCAACGGCGCCCCCCAGCTCTCGATATGGCGGATCGTTTCCATGCCACGCCAAAAGATCCAGACGTTGAGCGCCCAAAAGAAAAGGAAACACGCGAGCTGTGCGATGTTGATGCCGACGAATCCAATCATCGTGCTGTCCGCGAGTCCCGGCATCGCGACGAGCAGGAGTTTGTAGATCGCCCAGCCGCCTATCCACGTCTGGATGCCGAACCATCCGCAGGCGACGATCGCACGGAGGATCGCCGGGATGTTGGCGCCGAACACGCCGAACGACGCGCGCGCGAAAACCGGAAACGGGATGCCATACTTCGTGCCGGCGTGCGCGTTGAGCACCATCGGAATCAGCACGATCAGGTTGCCGAGAAAAACGGTAAGCACAGCCTGCCACCAGTTCATGCCGCCGCTGATGAGGCTCGAGGCAAGCATGTAGGTGGGAATGCACACACTCATGCCGACCCACAGCGCAGCGATGTCCCACTTCGTCCACGTGCGCTGCGCGTGCGGGACCGGCGCAAGGTCGGCGTTGGAAAGGCGCGGATCCGAAGCGGTGGGATTTGAGGGCATGATGATCGGTCAGCGAAAGCAGAATTGAACCACAGAGACACAGAGGCACAGAGAAAGGCCATGAATGGTCTGCCTCTGTGTCTCTGTGCCTTTGTGGTTCATTGCCTGGGTCAGAAATGACTCGGTTTCCGTGCAAGGAACCGGCCGCGCCCAACGGTGCCTGTGAACTTGCCGTCGCGCGCGGCGACTTCGCCGCGGACCGTCACCACACTTGCGCGGCCTTCGAGTTTCCAGCCCTCGAACGCGCTGTAGTCGACGTTCATGTGCTGTTTCGCCGCGGTGATGCTGCCGCGGTAGTCGGGATCAAATACAACGAGATCGGCGTCGGCACCGGGCTGAATCGCACCCTTCTTCGGGAAAAGATCGAACTGCTTCGCCACCGCGGTGCTGGCGACATTGACGAACGTGTGCAGGTCGATTCGCCCCTTCTTCACGCCGTGCATGTAGAGCAGGTTCACGCGCTCCTCGAGCGAGGGGATGCCGTTCGGGATCTTTGTGAAGTCGTCCCGGCCCATCGGCTTTTGCTTCTCGAAGTCGAACGGTGCGTGGTCGGTCGCGACCGTCTGGATGAGTCCGTCGCGCAGGCCGTTCCAGAGCACGGACTGGTTGCGTGCGTCGCGAAGGGGAGGCGACATGACGAACTTTGCGCCCTCAAAGCCCGGCCGCTCGGCGTAGGTCTTGTCGAGGGTGAGGTATTGGATGAGCGTCTCGACGCCGACCCGCACGCCGCGCTGGCGCGCCGCGATAGCCTCGTCGAGCGCCTCCTTGCAGCTCAGGTGCACGATGTAGACCGACGCGCCCGTGAGCTCGGCGAAGGTCATCAAATGGTGCACGCCCTCGGCCTCGACCGCAGGGGGGCGGCTTTCGTGGTGTTGGCCAGGGTCGGTCCTGCCCGCGGCGAGCAGCTCGGCGCTGCGTTCGGCGACGAGTGTTTCGTTTTCGCAATGTGCGGTGACGACCACGCCGAGTTCCTTCGCGAGCTTTAATGTGCGGTAGAGCTCGGTATCGTCGATGCCGAACGCGCCCTTGTATGCGAGGAAGATTTTGAACGATGTGATTCCGCTCCGCA
>DATKCJ010000389.1:0-2521 GCA_035513275.1 Opitutaceae bacterium | reverse complement strand
TGTTTGCCGATGTAGGAGCCCGCTCGCGGGCGATTCCGGGTGGCTGCGGCTTCCAGCCGCCGATTCACGGGCTGCCCCTCGACAGGCTCGGGGTCCTGAGCTTGTCGAAGGAGAAGCCGGTGCCACGGCAAACCATCGCCCGCAAGCGGGCTCCTACGATTCGGAGCACGGACAGGGCGCGCCACAGCGTTTCGGCGGGCCCAGCGGTCCCGCCCTACCTGTCGGAGTGCTTCACTCCCCCGGCGACCAGCGCCAGGCACTCAGCGGGTTCTCCATCATCTGCGGGATGAGGAGCAGTTTCTCGTCGATGAGATACGCGTGGTCCGCGGTGCCCTGGCCGAGGTTCATGAGTGGCGAGGTCTTGCCGTCGGCGGTCACGTGCAACACGTCGCCTGTGAGCCAGTCGGTGACCGTGTAGCCGCCGCGGCCGTCGGGCTCGAGTCCGTCGATGTGACACACGGGCTCCGTGCCGAGCCGGCCGAGCGATTGGTCTGAAAAGGCGAGCGTCGAGATGTGGCCGAGTTGCTCGCTTCCATCGGCGGTGCGCAGCGACCATCCGCCGAGCAAGAGACGATCGCGTTCGGCCTTCAGGCCGTTTATCCATCCGGTCTTGGTGCGATCGAGTTTGTGCCACGCCTCAAATTTGCGGCCGCTCAACCGGAAGATCGTGCCGAGCCGGCCGCTGCTCACGTAGACGTTGCCTTCGCTGTCTGCTGTGCAGTCGTTGAAGTCGCCCTTGCCGTCCTTCGGCGCGTGCCATGCGTGAATTTTACCCGCCGCGATATCGACCTCCGCGAGGCCGGGATCGTCGCCGACGTAGAGCCGGCCGTTTGCGAGCGCGAGTCCCTTGGGATCGGTGAAGCCGGTGACCCATTTGAGCTCGAGGATTTTTCCATCGAGCGACACGCGGCTGATGAAGCCATCGCTCCCCGATGAGCCTTCGCCGAACGTGCCCATGTTCGAGACGTAGAACTCGCCGCGCGCGCGATCGAGCACGACGGACTCGGGGCCGACGAAGCCGTCGGTTTTCCAAACGAGTTCCGGGGCGGCGACCACGCCGAGCGTGGCGGCGATAGAGAGGCAGGCGAGGATGACCAGGGATTTCATGGGAGCGTGGGAAGTTGCGTGTCAGGCGGGGGTGAAATTGAGGAGCGCTTGCGAGGTAGCGCTCCTCTCGGAGATGGGCGCGCTACCTATCGGCGATCAGGCGCTCACAACGGCTTGATCCGGATGCGGCGGTATTCCATCTGGCCGCGATCGCCTTCGAGGCCGATCGGTCCTGAGGCGGGCAGCTTGAGATCGGCGGGGAGCGGGTCGCCATTGCATGTGGCGGTCATCTCGCTGCCGCGCACGACGACGACCATCTCGTTCCAATCCTGCTGACGGTAGTTCGGGAGATCCTTCCACGGGCCGGCGAGCGAGTAATCGCGGCACTGGAGCTGCGGGCCGCGGATGTAAACGCCGCTGTCGGCGTTCGGGCTCGCGCGAAACTCGAGCCGCAGCTCGAAGTCGGTGCCAAACTCCTGTGTCGTCCAGAGCTGCTGGATATTGCGGCCCTCGGGCGGGAAGTTGACGACGAGACGACCATTGATCGCGGAAAACCGGCCGTCGGGCGATGCGGTCATGCCGTCGAAATTTGCGGCTTTTTCGACGAATGGCCACGCGGCGGCGTTTGGATCGCGCGCCTGCCAGTTCTTTGCGCTCTCCCGGTCCGCTGCGCTCGTCGGCCGGTAGCCCCAACCGGTGAGATCCTTGCCGTTGAACAGACTCGTGAAACCGGGCTCGATCTTGAAATCGTCCGGAGCCGTGTCGACGTAGCCAAGCGTTGCGAGCGCGGTCCAGAGCGCGGCGGTCCACTTCGCGTAGCCGGCGTCGTTGAGGTGGAGAAGGTCGGGCATCTCCTCGAGCTTCGCGTTTTCGTCGGGGCCGGCGAAGAGCGTCCACGTATCGAGCACGCGGATCTGCGGGTCGCCCTTTACGAGCGCGCGCAGGCTGGCGTTGAGCTCCTTGATCCACACGGGATCGCGCTGCATCTTCGGCGAGCTCGGGAACACCTCGCACAGCACGATCGGGATCGCGGGGTTGTGGCCCTTGATCGTCTCCAGAATCCACTTCACATTTTCGGTGATGATGTCGGCGCGCACGCCGTCGCCGATGTCGTTGGTGCCGATGAGAAGCACGACGCCCGAGGGGTTGAGCGCGATCACATCTTCCTTCAACCGGTAGAGGAGACTGCGAGTGGTGTCGCCGCCGATGCCGCGATTGGCGATCCGCACGCCTGGGAAGCGCTTGCTGAAATCGGTGCCCCAGCCGTGCGTGATCGAATCGCCGACGAAGACGAGCGCCCCCTGGTCGGCATCGACATTCTTGGCGAAGTACGTGCGCCGATCCATCCAGTGGTTGTGATACCATAGCGGCCGGCGGAATGAACCGCGGCCGGGCAGGCCGTCGTCGAACTGCGGGATCGCGAGCTCGCTCGCCGGTGGCACGGGCGTTTCGGCGCCGATTGGCGCGCCTGTGG
>DATKCJ010000388.1:0-31146 GCA_035513275.1 Opitutaceae bacterium | reverse complement strand
TCGCTTTGAGCTCGAGGGAGTGCTCGCGCGCGAGTGTCTGGACGAGCGACTCCATGACCGAGTTGATCCGCGAGGCGAGGGGCATGGCGCCCATGCGGTGGAACAACTCCGCGACGGTCGACGCCGGGATGGCGTGGCCGGCCACGTGGACCTCGCCGGCGAGGAAGTTGGTGAACTTCACGTGGCGGATGTAGTCGTCGAGCTTCGCGAGGAACTCGCGCGACGACTTGAACCGGATGCGCTCGCGGTAGGGATCGTTCGCGCGCTCGAACAGCCCCGCCACCTGATCGTAGAACGACTGAAACCCAATCTTGGGGCCGAGCAGTCGCGCGGCGAGCGCCTCCATGGTCGTCTCGCGGATGTTCTCCTCGCCGAGTTCGGGCAGGACGCTCGAGATGTAGCTGGCGAAGACCTTGTTGGGCGAAACGATCAGGATGTCGTCGGAGGTGATGCTGTCCTTGAACCGGTAGAGCAAAAACGCGATGCGGTGCAGCGCGATCGAGGTCTTTCCCGAGCCGGCGGCGCCCTGGATGATGAGCGCGGGCGAGACGTCGTCGCGGATGATGGCGTTTTGGTCCCGCTGGATCGTGGCGACGATGTTCTTCATCTTGTCGCTGGAGGCGCGGCTGAGTTCCTCCTGCAGGACGCTGTCCATGATGTTGAGCGAACTCTCGAGCATGAACACCAGCTCGCCGTCCTCGATCCGGTATTGGCGCTTGCGGAGGATCTCGCCGGACACGACCCCCGACGGTGCCTCGTAGGAGGCTTCGCCGTGCTCGTAGTCGTAGAACATGCTCGAAACCGGCGCGCGCCAGTCGTGCACGAGGTGCGTGCGCGCCTCGCTGTCGTGGAAGGAGTGGATGCCCACGTAAACGAGGCTCCCGTGCGAACCGCCCTCGGGCTTGAAATCGAGCCGGCCGAAGTAGGGGGACTTCAGGAGCCTGGTCAGCCGGAGCGCCCCCAGCGCGCTGTGGTCGCCGACACGGCCCATCTCGTCGGCAGTCTGCCGCACGCCGACTTTCTCGACGTGGTCCATGTCGGACTTGTTCTCTGAGAGGAACTTCTTCAACTCGCGCAGATCCTTGGACTGGGCGTGGACACGGGCGCTCGCTTCGTCCAGCTCCGTCTTGATCTTGGCTCTTACGACCTGAAGACGTGTGCGCTCCTCGGTCTCGGTATCGACTCTTTCGTGCATGAAAGGCGCACCCTAGAGCGAGTCGGTCGCCATGCAACCCCCGGTTTTGAGCCGCGACCTCCGCGCCAAGAACCTCCGTCGTGAGGGGTGCGAGGCGCTCACGGTAAGGAAGCGTCCTGTTCCCAGACCAGCGCGGCCCGTCTGGCCAGGCGTGTGGCCGCGTTCAAGGCCGGCGATGTAGGAGAGCGGGTTGGCTGATTTCGCTTCGGGGGGCCTAGAACTCCAGTGCAGCGCCGACGTAGAAGTTGCGAAGCGGGGCTGGGTCGATGCCGTCGGGGCGCACGCGGCTGTAGTAATCCTGATCGAAGACGTTGTTCACGCCGCCGATGAGGCGCACCATCGTGTTCGGCACGCGCCATTCCGCGGTGAGGTCCCACACGGCGTAGGCGGGCACGTAGCGCTGGGCGGTGTTGTCGTCGTTGGCATAACTGTCGGCGGAAAGCGTGCCGGTGAGGGCGAGCTTCAACCCTTCGCCTCGCGTGTAGATGACTCCGGTGCGGACGACGTGATCGGGCGCATATTGCGGCGTCTTGCCGATCGCGGCGCCTTCCTTGAACTCGGCGTCGAGCAAGAGCGCGTTGGCGTAAACACTGAGCGAGGCGGCGGGAGTGCCTGCGGTCTGGCTGGCGCGGCGCGCAAGGAGATCGTAACTGGCGCCGATCTCGATGCCCTTGTGGACGGCGCGGCCGATGTTGGCGACGAACGTGGAGCCGTTCGAAAGCGTCGTGCTGCCGATCTGGTTGTCGAACTCGAGGTAGAAGACGCTCGCGTCGAGCACGAGTCCACTCGCGGGCTCTGCGCGGTAGCCGAGTTCGTACTGGATTGCGCGACCCTCCTCGAGGTCGCCGTCGACGACTGTGGTTGCGCCGTTGGGCACCGCCTCGGTGAAGATCATCGGGCGATAGCTCTCGGAGGCGTTGGCGTAGAGCTGCGCTTTCTGTGCCGGAAGGTCGTAGGCCACGCCGATGCCGAAGAGGGGCACCGAGACGCGTTCGTCGCGATTTTGAAGCGGCGTGTCGGTGCGGGTGACGTTGACGAGTTCGCGCACTTCCTGATCGACAAACTCGAGGCGCGCTCCGGGCGTGATGCTTAGCGCGCCGAATCGGAAGAGGTTCTCGGCGAAGACCGGCGTGTAGAAGATTTCTCGCTCGGACTGGATGCGAACGGTTCCGGTGGTCGCGTCGGCGCTGTTCCCGCGCGAATCGGTGCGCGGGGATTTGCTGCGATAGAGCTGCGCGCCGGCGGTGAAGACGTGCGCATTGGCCGCGCCCCAGTCGACACGCACGCGCGCCTCGGCACCGAACTGCTCGAACTGTTGGTTCTCGATCGTGTTTGTGTTTGCGCTGGCGCCGGTGGGCAGAGTCCCGAAGCCGCCGCCACCCTGACGGCGGCTGGCACGGGTGTAGTCGATGGTCCAGAGGCGTCCGACGAACGTGCCGCGGGAAAAATCGCGTTCCCAGACGAGCGAGAAGGCAGTGCGGTCGAGGTTGAAGCGGTCGAAGAGGCGCGAAGGCGTCTCGCGTTGTGTGTCGTAGTTTACGGCGAGTCCGCCGCTGGCGAAGGTGAGTCCGCCGGGTTCGCCGTGCTCTTCCTCGTAGGTTTCCGCGGTGAAGATCCAGCGCGAGCTCGTGTCGGAGCCGACGGCAAGGCGGCCGGTGAAGGCGTCGAGTCTGTAATCGCTGTTGGCGGAGCGGATGCCGTCGGATTCGCGGTGGTTGTAGTAGCCGTAATAGCCGAGTGGCCCCGAGGTGCCGTCGAGGTAGCTGAAGCTCGAATAGTAGCCGTCGCTGCCGAATGTGTGGAGCGTGCTGCCCCCGAGCTGCGTGTCAGTGCGCGGACGGTGGGTCACGTAGTTCAGTGCGCCGCCGGGTTGCGGGCCATACATGAGCGCCGCGCCGCCGCGGGTGAATTCAATGCGGTCGACTGTGTCGAGCGGCGGTGTGTAATAGGCCTCCGGATAGCCGAACTGATCGGCGTGGATCGGAATGCCGTCTTTCAACACCTGCGTGAACTGCGCGCGATGTGGCGTGAGCCCGCGGTAGCCGATGCTGATGAGTGGCGAGGTCTCCTCGCTAAGGATGAGGCCCGGAGCTTGGGAAAGAGCCTGACGGTAATTGTTGCCGGTGATGCGCGGCAGTCCGTCGAAGTCGAGAACGGTCGTCTTCTTGCCGACATTGATTCTCGCGCCTTGGGTATCGGGAAGGAATGGGCCTTGGATGTAGTGGTCCTTCTCGGCCTCGGCTTCTACGAGGAAAAGCGGCAGCTCGATGACGTCGCTGCGGTCGACCTCCTGCGCATCGAGCGGATTTAGGGCCCCGAAAACCAGCAGGACCGCGATCGGGGTTCGGAAACGTTTGAGGGAGCGTCGCAGTGCACAGGCGCAGTTCATGATTGAGCCACCCTTAGATGAGATTCTGTCTCAACATGTCAACGCTCTTTATGAGAATCAGTCGCAACAAGCTGCGCCCTCCGCCATCCCGGTTGACGTGCGCCCACGTTGCCCATTTGGTGTCAACGTGTTGGAACAACTGAACGTCGATCTAGGTGACCGGAGTTACCCAATCTTTTTTGGCGCAGATCTCGGGCTGAACGTTGCCCATTCGCTCTCAAAGTGGCGCGAAGACGGACGCCAGATCGTGCTCGTGGCCGACCGCGCGGTGGCTCTGGCGCACCCGGCGTGGCTGGGCGAGGTGTTTGAGGACGTTCCGTGCTTGGAAGTCTCGGGCGGCGAACGCTCGAAGTCACTCGGTGTGCTCGGCGGTGTGCTGGACTTTTTTTCGGAGCAACACCTCGACCGGCGTGCGGTGGTCGTGGCGCTCGGCGGCGGAGTCATCGGCGACCTCGCCGGGTTCGCGGGTTCGATCTACCTGCGCGGTGTCGACGTCGTGCAAATCCCTACGACGCTGCTCGCGATGGTCGACAGCGCGGTTGGCGGCAAGACCGGCATCAACCTCGCCGCGGGCAAGAATCTCGTCGGCACGTTTCACCAGCCGCGCGCGGTGTTCGTCAACACGGGCTTTCTCGCGACGCTCCCGCAACGCGAGTTCGCCGCAGGCGTCGCGGAGGTCATCAAATACGGTCTGCTCGGCGACGCCGCGTTGTTCGAGGATCTTGCCGCGCAGCCACTGGTGTCGCCGGCGGACTCGCGCGTGTCGGCGATCATCCGCCGCTGTTGCGCGCAGAAGGCGGCGATCGTGCAGGGTGACGAGCGCGAGACGCGGGGTGGAGGCGGCCGCGCACTGCTCAACCTCGGCCACACTTTTGGCCACGCGCTGGAGCAGGCGACGGGCTACACGGAATTTCTGCACGGCGAAGCGGTCGCAATCGGCACAGTGTGCGCGGCGCGCTACTCCGAGGCGGCGGGACTTCTCGCGAGCGGTGAAGCAGCGCGCGTCGAGGCGGCGTTCCGCGCGGCTGGGCTGCCGGCGGCGATCGACGTTTCCGTTTCAGCCGCCCAACTTCTCGAGGCGATGCGTCAGGATAAGAAGGCCCGCGCCGGCGCGATTCGGTTGGTCATCATGCACAAGCTCGGCGAGGCAGCGCTGCTCGATACAGCGGACGAGGGCCTGATTCTTTCGGTGTGGCGCGAAGCGGGAGCCTCGTGACGGAGGCAGCCGGCTTCGCCGGCGGAAGATCGCAGTTCGGAGATGGAGTTCGGGCTCAGGAGTGAGAGTGAAAGTGAAAGGGAGAGCTGAAGTGGTGAGTAGCGCAGTGCTTCAGCCTGCGTTCACCCGTCTCCATGCAGTCGGATCAATGGGAATGTCGTAACCGCCGAGGTAACGAGGCGGACTAGGTGCAAGGCCTTGGCATTCCGGCTGGCACTCTCACTCTCACTTTCTCTCTCCACCTCCCCTTCAGGATTTCAGGTTGCGACCAACGCGGTTTCGAGAGATTGATAACCCTCTGCCCCGTGCGGTTTGCCGGGGATCCCACACTCGGAAAACAACATGTCTGCGATCGACGAGGGCATAGTCCGCGAATACTTCGAACAAAACGGCTTCTTCGTGCGCCAGGTCCGCAAATACCAGGTGCAGGCGCGCCGCAAGACCGACGACGAGGAGATCGACCTGCTCGTCTTCAACCCGAGTTGGCAGAAGACGCGCTCGAAGCCCGACTTCTTCCTCTTCGCCAACGAGCTGCCGAAGATCAACCGCGCCGTCATCGCCGTGAAGGCGTGGCATACCGGCCGTTTCACACCGGCGACGCTGAAGAACAACCCCGAGATCTTCCGCTTCCTGAAGGAGGATGTGATCAAGGAGGTCGAGCGTTCGCTGCCTGTTGATCCGTCGGAGCACGGCGGTGGTGAACTGTTGAAAATCCTCGTGCTGCCGGGGCTGCCCGCGGCCGAGCCGTTCAAGTCGGAGAGCGTCCGCATGCTTAAGGAAAAGGGAGTCGATGCGATCATCTCGTTCCGCTCGATCCTCGTGGATTTGATCGCGAAGGTTGAAAGCAACAAGAGCTACAAGAAGTCCGACACGCTGCAGGTCCTGCGCATTCTGAAGAATTACGATCTCTTGAGAGACACGCAGATGGATCTCTTCAAGCGCGGCTGATCCTGGCCATGAGCGGCGAAAACGTCATTCATCCGACTGCCGTCGTCGAGGACGGCGTCACTCTCGGCACGGGCTGCGTCATCCATCCCTACGCCGTGTTGCGCGCGGGCACCGTGCTGGCCGACTGCGTCGTGGTCCACTCATTCAGCGTGATCGGCGGTGAGCCGCAGGATGTTCACTTCAATCCCTCTGTCGCCTCGGGAGTGCACATCGGCGCCGGCACCGTGATACGCGAGCAAAGCACAGTGAACCGCGCCACCACGCCCGGCGGCGCCACTGTTGTCGGTGAGAAATGTTTCCTCATGGCAACGTCGCACGTCGGCCACGATTCGCGGCTCGGCGACAATGTGATCCTCGCGAATGGCACCATGCTCGGCGGCTTCACCGAGATTGGTGACAACTGTTTCCTGGGCGGAGGCATGGGCACCCACCAGTTCAGCCGGATTGGACCGGGCGTCATCGTAGCCGGCGGCGCGCGTGTGACGCTGAACATCCCGCCATTCGTCATGGTCGCGGAGCGCAACGACGTGGTCGGCCTGAACTTCGTCGGACTGAAGCGCGCTGGCGTGCCGCGCGAGACGATCCGCGAGTTAAAGGACGCGTTTCGCGCCGTCTACTTCACGCCGGGAAACATCCGGAAGGTTGCCGCGCAGGCTCTCGATACCGGCAGCTTCAAATCTGCCGAGGCGAGGCGGTTCCTTGAGTTCTTCACGACCGGCAAGCGCGGGTTCGCGCGCACGCGACGGCAGGGAGTCGCAACCGATGCCGACGAAGCCTAGACCCGCGCCCGCCGTTCGCGCGCCCGCCGATGCATCCACCTTCGCCGACGCTACTCAGCCCGCCGCGCGCCTCGCATCAGCGACCGTCTGACGCGACTGGAAACCGTCTGTCCCGAACACTTGCCGGCTCCGCCGTGCCCGCCACATTCAACCACTCATGAAACGCACACTCCTAATCTTGGTGGGCGCCGTCGCGCTCGCTTTCACCGGCCTCGCATTTGGCGAAAAGCCCAAAGTCACCTCGCAGGACGAACTCCCGCGGTTCACTTACGAATTCAAGGGCGACGTCACGGCAGTCCTCACCTCAGATGACGAGTATGCGCAGCTCGCGCCCAAGGTTCGCGCGGACCTCGAGCGCCTGCTCAGTGACTATGACATTCAGGACCGCACTACAGTGCAGGGGATCCACGGCTCGCTGCTCAGCCTCGACCTGATCGATGGAAAATACGACTCCGCGCTCGAGCACATCGCCGTCATGCGCGAGCTCGAAGAGAAGCCATCCTCGAAGCTTCTCACCGGCCTGCTTGCCTCGGCGTTGATCGAGGCGCGCCGCGCCACGGAATATCCGGACGACGCCGCGTTTCGCACCGCTTTCAAGAAGGCCTACGAATCGAAGATCAACGCTCTGCCGTGGGACGTGGTCGGCGAGGATCTCAAACAGGCCAAGGGCAGCGCTGAGATCGTCACCGAGGCACTCGTCCTCGGCAACGTGCAGGCGAGCTTCCAGCCCGGCGTCGACAAGAACGGCACGATCAGCGGCGACATAGCCGCAGCACTCGTCGGCTCGCGCTCAACAGTCCGCAACTTCGTTCCGCTGAAAGCCGAGCGCATCGCCGTGCTCACTGCTTTCATCGAGGCCAACCGCGTCGAGAAGGCTGACATCTGGGCGGCTCGCAACTTCGACCTCGGTCCCGACGAAAGCCTCACACCGGTGATCGTCGGTGTTTGGGACAGCGGCGTCGACCTTCC
This sequence comes from Opitutaceae bacterium, assembly GCA_035513275.1. GTDB lineage: Bacteria > Verrucomicrobiota > Verrucomicrobiia > Opitutales > Opitutaceae > DATKCJ01. The sequence goes on along the minus strand of DATKCJ010000388.1, from coordinate 23,650 downwards.
AATCTTTGCGGCAACAGGCGGAGTGAACGAAGCGGCTCCCGGGATCGCATTTGATCTGAAGTCTGAACCGGTGACTGAGTTGCTTTTTCCGCTCACGCCGGAGCAGCTTGAGCGCTATCCGGAGTCCAAGGCCTTCACGAAGGGCCTCCAGGATTTGCGCGCGAGCGTCGACAGCCCGCAGGCCGCTGCGCTGCGCAAGCGCATGTCCGAACTCAAGCAGGAGGAGGTGAAGGATTTCTTTGAGGAACTCAGCCTCTTCGCCAACTACACCCACGGCACGCACGTCGCAGGCATCTCCACCGCCGGCAACCCCGCAGCGCGACTCATCGCCGCGAGGATTACTTTCGACCACAAGATGATTCCCGACGTGCCGACACTGGAGTCTGTGGCGAAGGAGGCTGCCTCGATGCGAGCCACTGTCGAATACCTGCGCGCGTCGAAGACGCGCGTCGTCAACATGAGTTGGGGCGGCGACGCGCGCGGTTACGAGATCGCGCTCGAAATGAACGGTGCCGGCGGCACGCCCGAGGAGCGCAAGGCGCTCGCGAGGCAGATGTTCGTCCTCACCCGTGACGCGCTGACAGCGGTGATGGCCGCCGCGCCCGAGGTCCTGTTCGTCGTCGCCGCGGGCAACAGCGACAATGACGTGGGCTTCGACGAGGTGATCCCGTCCGGAATCGACCTGCCGAACATTCTCACCGTCGGCGCCGTCGACATGGCGGGCGACGAGACGAACTTCACGAGCCACGGTGCGAGCGTCGACGTGCATGCCAACGGTTACGAAGTCGACAGCTTCCTCCCCGGCGGCGATCGCGAGAAATATTCAGGCACATCAATGGCTTCGCCAAACGTCACGAATCTCGCCGCCAAACTCCTCGCGATCGATCCGACACTCACGCCGACCGACGTTTCCGAGCTCATCATCGGCGGCGCCGAACGCACGGCCGACGGCCGGCGAAACCTGATCAACCCGCGCAAGAGCCTCGAACTCCTGAAAGCCCGCAAGGGTGCGTAGGAGAGTCCGGTTACGGGGTAGGAGCCCGCTTGCGGGCGATGCCTTGGAGTAGCGAAGGAGTCCCGCCTGCCTCCTGTTGTTGGAGGCGGGACGCCTGCGCTACGAATCGCCCGCAAGCGGGCTCCTACCTTCATAACCGTCACTTTCACCCTCACTCTCACTCGTTCTTCCCGCCCTCGCGCTTGCCACACGCTGTGGGCGATGCATCTTGGGCGTTCATGGTCGCAGGAACAGGCAGTCAGGCGCCGGAAGGCGTCCGCAAGGGTAACGAGGATCTCGTCCGGCTCACGCCGCCGGCAGGCGCCAAGGCTGCTGCGCTCATCGAGCGCGAGGGGCAGGGTGCCTACCTGCGCGTCGCCATCTCCGGGGGAGGGTGCAACGGCTTGGCCTACAAGCTCCGGTTCGTCGAGACCCCCCGCAAGGGCGACATTCTCGTCCATTCGGCGGGCATCGAAGTGGTCGTCGACCCGAAGACCGCCCTCTACCTGAAGGGCACCGTGGTCGACTTCTCGGACCGGATGGTCGCCGGCGGGTTCAAGTTCTCAAACCCCAACGCCAAGGCCAGTTGCTCGTGCGGTGAGAGCTTCAGCGTGTGACCGCCGGCGGACATTTCCCGTTTTGGGTTGATACGAGCCCTTTGCGCTGCGTATTTCCTCCACCTGCCTATCGATCGAATCGGTTGAATCATTGATGCTAAAAAAACCCTCCGGCTCACGCCCTTACTATCGTCGCACCGTCGACCCGTTCGCCAATATCCGGCGCAATCATCGCATTCGCGCCCCGCAGATCCGGGTCATCGGACCCGATGGGAGTCAGGTCGGGGTGATGACATCCGATCAAGGCATCAAGCTCGCTGCACAATATGGGCTCGATCTCGTCGAGGTCGCACCGAGCGCCACGCCTCCCGTTTGCCGGATACTCGATTTCGGCAAATACATGTATGAGGAGAGCAAGAAGTCGAAATCGAGCAAGACGAGCGCCGCCAAGCTCAAGGAAATCGAGCTCACCCCGCGCATCGATCCGCACGATCTCGAGACCAAGCTCCGGCACGCCGAGGAGTTTCTCTTCCACGGCAACAAGGTGAAGATGAAGCTCAAGTTCCGCGGCCGCGAGATGGCGCACACCGATGTCGGTTTCGAGATCGTCAAGAAGGCGCTCGCGGACCTCGACATGATCGGCCACCCCGACTCACCGGCGAAGCTGAACGGTCGAAACATCATCGTCATGCTCAGCCCGCTTCCCACGAACAAGCGCAAGCTGAAGTTCAATCCCGACCTCCTCGAGCAGGAGAAAGCCAAGCTCGCCGCAGAGAAACAAAAGGCGAAGGAAGGCCCGACGCCCAACAATTCCTCCGCAGCGCCCGAACCGGAGGCTTGAGCGCGCCCGTGCGCTCCCTGGGGATTCGAAGGTCTGTCGTCCGCACGATCCTCGGCGCGCTCGCGTTGGCGTCCGCATGCAGGGCGGCGCCCGTGCGGATCGATGGCATCGACTATGAAGGCGTCGCGGCCTTCGCTACCAGCCTCGGACTCAAGTCCACCTGGACGGTGCCGCAGAAGACACTGCTTCTGCAAAGCGATTGGACGCGCCTCGAACTCAACACCGACTCGCGAGAAATCCGACTCAATGGCATCCGCCTCCTGCTCGGCGATGCGACCGTCCTGCAACGCGGCGCGCTGCTGCTGAGCCGCACGGATGAACGCGCGTTTCTCGGCCCGATTCTCAGCTCACGCAGAGTGCCGGGGCTCGTGCCCGGCGCGCGCACCGTTGTCATCGACGCCGGCCACGGCGGCAAGGACACCGGCACCTCGAACAAGCGCCTTGGTCTTCACGAAAAAGGTTTCGCACTTGAGGTCGCGCGCGAGCTCAAGCGCATGCTCGAGGCCGCGGGCTTCGTCGTCGTGATGACGCGAAACGACGACACCTTCATCGCACTCCCGGAGCGACCCGCGATCGCCGCGCGAAATCGGGCTGATCTGTTTGTGAGCATCCACTTCAATGCAATCGACAACCCGTCGATCACCGGCGCGGAGACCTACGTGCTCACGCCGCGCGGCCAGCGCTCGACTGGCGCGGAGAACCGCAGCCCGTCGGACAACGAGCTTCTACCCGGCCATACAAACGATCCTTGGAACGCGATTCTCGGCTTCCGCGTGCACCGCCGCGTGATCAACGAAATGAAGAGCTTCGACCGCGGCTTGAAGCGCGCGCGATTCGCCGTGCTGCGCGAACTCGACTGCCCCGGGATTCTCGTTGAGGGCGGTTATCTCACGAACGACGCCGAGGCCCGCCGCATCGCCTCGCCCGAGTGGCGCACGCGCCTCGCAAAGGCGATCGCCGGCGGAATCATCGAGTATCGCGAAGCGCTAAGCCAGGCGCGATCGAAGTAGGGTAGCTCCGGGGTAGCGCGGGTCTATCGACCCGCGTCGGCAGGTCAGAGACCAGCCCAACTTTCCGCCACGACCGGATTCTCCAGCGCACCGATTCCCTCGATGTCGATCACGATCGTGTCGCCGGGTCTCATGAACACCGGCGGCTTGCGCGCGAAGCCCACTCCCTCGGGCGTGCCTGTGAGAATCACGGTGCCCGGCAGCAGTGTCTTCGACGAAGAGAGAAACTCGATCAGCGCCGGCACGTCGAAACCCATGTCGCCCGTGTTCGAGTCCTGCATCGTCGTGCCGTTGAGGATCGACCGGATGCGCAGCTTGCCGGGATCGGGGATTTCGTCGCGCGTCACGATCCATGGCCCGAGCGGGCAGAAGGTGTCGAAGCCCTTCCCCTGGCACCACTGGCCGCCGCCGCCCATCTTCTGCCAGTCGCGCGCGCTCACGTCGTTCGCGCACGTGTAGCCGAGCACGTAGTCGAGCGCGTCAGCGCGCTTCACGTTGTGGCACGTGCGGCCGATCACGACTGCGAGCTCGGCCTCATAGTCCACCTCGTTGCTCGCGAGCGTCACCGGAATCTCGATCGCCGCGCCGTGCCCGAGCAGCGAGTTTGTCGTCTTGATGAAAAGCACGGGATGATCCGGCACGCGCGCGCCGGTCTCTGCGGCGTGCCGCTTGTAGTTGAGCCCGACCGCGAGGATGTTCGGCGGATCGATCGGCGCGAGCAGCCGCGCGGGCTTCACAACGCGGCCCGTCAGCATGATCTCGTTGTAGAGGTCGCCCTCGATCTCGATGAACGAGCCGTCGGGCTGGACGGCTGCGTATCCCTGGTGACCATAGGACTCCTCGAAGCGGGCGATCTTCATCCGGCCATTCAATGTGACGGCGCACGCCTGCCGAGAGAAAAACACGGCGCGAATCAGCCGTTGCGCGCGGCGGGCACGGTCCGATAATCCCGGCGAACCATGCTCCCAATACGGACGCTCGTCATCTTAGCCGCGGTGGTGTTCGCACTCGCCGGCTGCAAGCAGCGGACCGGCGGCGCACCGACCACGTTCATCTTCGCGCACGGAAGCGACGTTCAAAAACTCGACCCGGCCGACGTCGACGACGGCGAATCAGTCAACACGCTCGCGCAGGTGATGGAGGGCCTCGTGCGGTTTCGCGACGGCACGTTTGAAATCGACCCGTGTCTCGCCGAGCGGTGGACGATCACGCCCGACGGGCTCACCTACACGTTCACGATCCGCGAGGGCGTGCGTTTCCATGACGGCACGCCGCTCGATGCCGAGGCGGCGCGCTACAGTTTTGCGCGGCAGATGGACCCCGCGCACCCAGCGCACCTGCCCGGGGCGAACTACCAATATTGGAACTACCTCTACCAGGAGGTCGCCGCAGTCGAGGCCACGGACCCGCGCACACTTGTCTTCCGACTCTCGCGGCCCAACGCCTCACTACTCGCCTCGCTCGCGATATTTCCCGCGTGGCTCGTGAGTCCGAGCACGCTCGCGACCTACGGCGCCGCCGATTTCCAGCGCCACGCGGTCGGCACCGGGCCCTACAAGTTCGCGAGCTGGACTCCGAACCAGGCGCTCGTGCTCGAGCGCAACGCCGACTACTGGGATAAGTCCGCACCGCCGCAGTTCGAGCGGATCGTCATGAAGGTCGTGCCGGAAAACACCGTGCGGCTGTTAGAACTTCGCGCCGGCACCGTGCACGGGATCGACGGGCTCCAGCCTGCTGAACTCACGGGCTTGCGCGGCGATCCGAACCTGCGCGTGCACGCCGAGCCCGGGATGAATGTCGGTTACCTTGCGTGGAATCTCGACAACCCGAAGTTCGCCGAGGCCGAGGTGCGGAAGGCGTTCGCGATGGCGATCAACCTCGAAGAACTCCAGCAGGTCGCGCTCGACGGCGCGGGCACAATCGCGCGGCTGCCGATCCCACCTGGTTTTCTCGGCGACACCGGCCAGCCGCGCGCGGTCGAATACAATCCCGACGAGGCGCGGCGCATCCTCGCGAAGTATGCGGATCGCTGGAAGGACCCCGTCACGCTCCACGTGATGTCCGCGCCGCGTGCCTATCTTCCCGAGCCGGTGAAGGGTGCCTCGCTCATCCGCGCTGCGTTCGAGCGCGTCGGCGTGCGCGTCGAGATCGTGGCGAAGGATTTCAAGACGCATCTCGACATCACGCGCGAAGGCGCGTTCGAGATGGCGATCCTTGGGTGGGTGGGCGACAACGGCGACACGGACAACTTCCTGAGCATCTTCCTTGGCAGTTGGGCCGCGGTGAAGGGCGCTGCGACAAACATCTCGTTCTACAAGAATGACGAGATGGACAGGCTTCTGCTCGGCGCGCGCGCCGAGGTCGACTCCGCGGTGCGCGCCGAACTCTACCGGCAGGCGCTCGAACTCTGGCGGCGCGACCTGCCGATCTTCCCGTTCCTGCACGGTGACAACATCGCCGTCATGCGACGCGAAGTCACCGGTTTCAAACTGCAAGGCACGGGCGAACTCAAGCTCGGCGGGATCGGGTGGTCGTCGGAGTAGCGATGCATTTCGACAAGCCAGGGTTCCTACCTCCGTGTAGCCCGCCGCGTGAGCGGCGGGACAGAAGTGTGCGGGCGTCCCTGCGCTCATGCGCAGGGCTACATGCCAATCGCTGACCCTCTCTGGCCCAAATGCTCCTCCACGCCGCACGCCGACTCCTGCTTGCCGTCGCGATCTTCCTGCTCGCAAGCCTCGCGATCTTCTCGGCGATTCGTGCGATTCCGGGCGATCCGGTTGCGCTGCGACTCAAGAATCCCGACCCAGCGCGCGTCGCCGAGGAGCGCGCGCGGCTTGGACTCGACCGGCCCGCGCACGTGCAATACGCGACTTACCTTCGCGACTTCGTGCGGGGCGACTGGGGCCGAAGCCTCACGGTCGGCCGTCCGGTGCGCACGGACATCGCGGAGTTTCTCCCGGCGACGCTCGAACTGAGCATCGTCGCGCTCGCACTCGGCATCTGCGTCGGCGTCGCAACAGCGCTTCTCTCGGAGGCGTTGCACTCCGCGTGGCTGCGACGGTTCTCGTTTTTCCTCGGCACACTCGGCCTCACGGTGCCGATCTTCTGGATCGGCTTGCTGCTGATCGTCGTCGGCACGCTCCTGCTCGGTTGGTTCCCCGCCGGCGGCCGTTTCGATCTCGCGCACGCGACGCCGCGCGGCACCGGGTTTCACTTGCTCGACACACTGCTCGCGGGCGACGCAAATGGATTCTGGATCGCGGCGCATCATCTCGTGCTTCCGGCGCTGTGTCTCTCGCTCTATCCGGCAGCGCAAGTGTGCTCGGTCCTTCAGGCGCGGCTGCAGGACCCGAAGGTCGGCGCGATGCTGCTCTCGCTGCGTGCGCGCGGCTTCGGCCCGGCGCGCGTGTGGCTGCGGCACGTGTTGCGGCTCGTGAGTGCGCCAGTCGTCACGGTGATCGGCACGAACTTCGGCGCGCTGCTCGGCGGCGCTGTGCTGACCGAGACCGTCTTCTCCTGGCCGGGAATCGGTCGCTACCTCGTGACCGCGGTGCTGGATCGCGATGTCTACGTCGTTCAAAACCTACTGCTGCTCGTAATCGTGCTCGTGCTTGTGGTCGTGTTCATTGCGGACCTCGTTGCGGTGAAGCTCAATCCGTCGGGCTTGAGAGAGGAGGACGATGCGTAGCTGGCTCAAAGTGCACTGGCCGGGCGTCGCCGCCGGGGCGCTCGTCCTGCTCGCTCTGTGTGGCATGTTACTTACGCCCCACGATCCGGCGGCGCAGGCGTTCATCGCAGAGCGGCTCGCGGGTCCGAGCGCTGGTCATTGGCTCGGCGTCGACGGACTTGGGCGCGACTTCTTCAGCCGGATGTGGCTTGGCACCGCGAACACGATTCTGCTCGGCTCGACAGCGAGCGTGCTAACTCTCCTGCTCGGCGCGGGACTTCTCTCGGCGGAGCGAGGCGGCCCGCGGTGGTTCGGCGGCATCGTGCGCAACATGGTGTCTGTGGGCATTGCGATGCCTGTGTTGTTCGTGGGGCTGCTGCTGCTGGTTTTCCTGAAGCCGTCTGCGCCGGCGCTTGTCGCCGCGGTTGCGATCGGCGGCGTGCCATTCGCGTTCCGTCAACTGCGCGTGATCTGGACGGAGCAGGCAAACGCACTGCACGTGCTCGCAAGCCGTGCGCTCGGTGCGACGACCGATCACCTCGTGCGATTCACGATCTGGCCAAACGTGCGCAGTCAGGTGTGGTCGCTCGCGAAGATCCTGTTCGCCGTGAGCGTGCTCGAACTGAGCGGACTCACTTTCCTCGGACTCACCGGCGATCCCGATCTCGCCGAACTCGGCACACTGCTCCGCCAAAACCAGGCGCATCTGTTCCAGCAATCGTTCCTCGTCGTCTGGCCCGGCGTCGTGCTCACCGGCTTGCTCCTTCTCGTGCAGCTCTCAGCAATCCGCGGACGAGAGACGGCGCGAACCAATTGAGCACCTCAAAGCAGGACGACGGGGTGTTTGTAACGTATTACGTTACAAACACGCGTCGCCGCCATTGGAAGTCCCGAGACGGTTTGTAACGTATTACGTTACAAACTGCCCGCGCTTGCCTCGGTGTGCGCTTCCATCCCCACGCACGAGCAGATGAGGTTGCGATCGCCGTAGACGTTGTCGACGCGGCCGACTGCGGGCCAGAACTTCGACTCGCGCACGGATTGCGAGGGGAACGCCGCGACGTCGCGTGAATAGGGGTGGTTCCACGCGTCGCTGCAAACGGCGCGCGCGGTGTGCGGTGCGTTTTTCAGCGGATTGTTTGCGCGGTCCATCTTCCCGTCGGCCACGGCCTGCATTTCTGCGTGGATCGAGATCATCGCGTCGCAGAAGCGATCGAGCTCGGTGAGCGATTCGCTCTCGGTCGGCTCGATCATGAGCGTGCCGGGCACGGGGAACGACATCGTCGGCGCGTGATAGCCGTAGTCGATGAGGCGCTTCGCGACGTCATCCACCTCGACGCCGTGCTTCTTCCATGCGCGCACGTCGACGATGCACTCGTGCGCGACGAGGCCGCCCTTGCCGCGGTAGAGGACCGGGAAATACGGGTTGAGCCGCGTGGCGACGTAGTTCGCATTGAGGATCGCGATCTTCGTGGCGTCGGTGAGACCGTCGGGCCCCATCATCCGGATATACATCCAGGAAATCACGAGGATGCTTGCCGAGCCGTGCGGTGCCGCGCTCACGGCGCCGAGCGCGCGCTTGCCGTGCTTTGCGAACACGTGGCCGGGCAGGAAAGGCGCGAGGTGCGCCGCGACTCCGATGGGGCCCATGCCCGGGCCGCCGCCACCGTGCGGGATGCAAAATGTCTTGTGGAGGTTGAGGTGGCAGACATCCGCGCCGATGGCACCGGGTGAGGTGAGGCCGACCTGCGCGTTCATGTTTGCCCCATCCATGTAAACCTGGCCGCCATGCGCATGCACGGTGGCGCAGATTTCGCGAATCGACTCCTCAAACACGCCGTGGGTCGAAGGGTAGGTGACCATGAGCGCCGCGAGCTCAGCGGCGTGTGCCGCGGCCTTCGCCTTGAGGTCGGCGACGTCGATGTTGCCCTGCGCGTCGCACGCGACGGCGACAACCTTCATCCCGCACATCGTGGCGCTCGCGGGATTTGTGCCGTGCGCGCTCGTGGGAATGAGGCAGATGTTGCGCCGGCCCTCGCCGCGCGATTCGTGGTAAGCGCGAATGACGAGCAGTCCCGCATACTCGCCCTGCGAACCGGCGTTTGGCTGGAGCGAAATCGCGGGAAAGCCGGTGATCACGCCGAGCCATTTCTCGATCTGGGCGAAAAGCGTCGTGTAGCCCTTTGTCTGATCGGCAGGCGCAAACGGATGGACGCGCGAAAACTCGTCCCACGACACCGGGAACATCTCGCTCGTCGCATTCAGCTTCATCGTGCACGAGCCGAGCGAGATCATCGAGTGGCACAACGACAGGTCTTTCGCCTCGAGTCGCTTGATGTAGCGCAGCATCTCATGCTCGGTGTGGTAGCGGTTGAAGACATCGTGTTTGAGGAAGGGGCTCGTCCGCTCGAACGGTGCAGGATACCCGATCGCAACCGGATCGGCCGCCTCGTCCAACAGCGAGTTTCCGCTGCGTCGGGAACCCGCCCTGCCCGTGACGAGCGAGGTGAGAATCTCGACCTCTTCCTGGGAAGTCGTCTCGTCGAGCGAGATGCCGACCGAGCTTGCATCGATCTCTCGCAGGTTCATGCGTGCTGCACGCGCGCCCGCGTGGACGGCAGCGGCGTCGATTCCGGACACGGTGAGCGTATCGAACACTGGCTCTGCATTCACAGCAATGCCCGCGGCGCGAAGAGCGGCGGCGAGCGAGTCGGTGAGTCGCTTCACGCGGCGTGCGATCGCGGTGAGCCCGTCGGAGCCGTGATAGACGGCATACATCGATGCCATTACTGCGAGGAGCACCTGCGCGGTGCAGATGTTCGACGTGGCCTTGTCACGGCGGATGTGCTGCTCGCGCGTGCCGAGAGCGAGGCGCATCGCCGGATCGCCGTTTGAATCGCGCGAGACGCCGACCAACCGGCCGGGCATCTGGCGCTTGAAGGCATCCTTCGTGGCGAGGAAGCCCGCGTGCGGGCCGCCGAATCCCAGCGGCACACCAAAGCGCTGCGCGGAGCCGACCGCGACGTCCGCGCCGAACTCACCGGGCGGGCGCAGCACAGTGAGCGCGAGCAAGTCAGTCGCGACGATCGTGTAGGCGCCCGCGGCATGCGCCGCCTCGAAGAACGCGCCGAAGTCGTGGATCGAGCCGGTCGTATCGGGATACTGCACGAGCACGCCGAAGCATTCGGCAGTGGGTTTGAACGAAGCGTGGTCGCCGACAGTCACCACGATGCCGAGCGGCTGCGCGCGCGTGCGCACGATGTCGATCGTCTGCGGGTGACAATTCTCCGAGATGAAAAACGTGCGCGCGCTCGCGGCGGCGGTGTCGTGGAGCCGGTGACACATCATCATCGCCTCGGCGGCGGCCGTGCCTTCGTCGAGCATCGAGGCGTTCGCGATCTCGAGGCCGGTGAGCTCGGTCACCATCGTTTGGAAATTGAGAAGCGCCTCGAGCCGTCCTTGCGAAATCTCCGACTGGTAGGGCGTGTAGGCGGTATACCAGCCCGGATTTTCGAGGATGTTGCGCTGGATGACGCCAGGCACATCGGTGTCGTAGTAGCCGAGGCCGATAAAGGTGCGGCAGACTTTGTTCTTCCGCGCGATGGTGCGGAGTTCGGCGAGCGCCGCAGTTTCGCCCGCCGCCGCAGGCAACCGCATTGCGCGCCGGCGGATACCTGCGGGCACGGTCGCGGCAATGAGCGCGTCGAGGCTCGTATGGCCGAGCGTGGCGAGCATGGAGGCCTGCTCCGAGGCATCGGGGCCGTTGTGGCGGCGTGCAAAAGTGTCGAGTGGCGCGAGCATCTTGTCGCCGGTTCTGACCGGTCCTGATGCTGGCAAAACCTCGGGCGTGTCTCTCATCCGCCGAACCTACGCCGCAGGTTTGGCGATGCAATTTCTTCTTGGACGCACGGCGGGTGACGGTGTTTTGAAGGGGAATTTATGGCTTGGATAAGCGCTGGAACGGGGGAATGAAGTGCAGGCACACGATGTCGGGCGTAAAGCCCGACCCACAAACGGCTCCTTGGTGGGTCGGGCTTTACGCCCGACGATCTCGCGGCAAGCGTCTTGGCGTGATCAAAAAGGAGCGCGCCGCGTGGATCGACCGCAGACTGGCTGAGCTTTACCCGGAGACGCCGGTGCCGCTCGACCACGGCAGTCCCTACACGCTTCTGATTGCAGTGCTGCTGTCCGCGCAATGCACCGATGTTCGCGTGAACCTGACGACTCCCACGCTCTTCGCGCTCGCGAGCACGCCGGAGGCGATGACGCGTCTCAGCGTCGCCGAGATCCAGGCGATCATCCGGCCGTGCGGGCTCTCGCCGCAGAAGGCGAAGGCGATCCACGGACTGTCGGAGATCCTTGTGGCGAAACACGGCGGCGTGGTGCCGGACGATTGGGATGCGCTCGAGGCGCTGCCAGGCGTGGGCCACAAGACGGCGTCGGTCGTGATGGCCCAGGCGTTCGGCGTGCCGGCGTTTCCGGTCGACACACACATCCACCGGCTCGCGCAGCGGTGGGAGCTGAGCTCGGGGCGCAATGTCGTCGAGACCGAGCGCGACTTGAAGCGGCTCTTTCCCGAGTCGCACTGGAATGAACTCCACCTGAGGATCATCTTCTACGGTCGCCAGCATTGCACCGCGCGCGGCTGCGATGGCACCGTGTGCGAGATCTGCCGGACGCTGTTTCCGAGTCGCCGCAAGCCGGTGAAGACAAGGAAGTGATCCGGTGTCCGGAAAGGACGATTCGGCCGGAGGTTTCCTCGCGATTCAGAGTCGCTTCACGAAGTGAACCGTGCGCTCGACCTCGTCGAATCCCAACCGGGCATGCGCGCGGATGCTCTCGCTATTTTCGAGTTCCGCGTCGCTCGCCATCTCGCGAAAGCCTTTCCTTCGGGCCCAGTCCCACGCGAACTCAAGCAGTGCCCGGCCGACTCCGCGCCCGCGATGCGCCGCCGCAACAAACCAACCCTCGAGGTAGGGAACTGGTGCTTCACTCGTGCCGTCGACGTGATCCCGACGAATCGAAATTTCGGCGAATCCGACGGTCTCTTCACCTTCCCATGCAAGTGCGACCATGCCATCTCCTGAAACCAGTTGCTCGACCTCGATAAGATGCCGCTCCAGCGGGCAGTCGGGCCAGAGCGTGTGCCGCAATCCGGTCCATGCGTCCTTGTCCGCTGGACTTGCCTCTCGAATCACGATGCCCATGCGGAGCTTCTCTTCGATTCGAGCACGACGTTCAAGCCGGCCGAGCCGCTTGCGCATGTATCGGTCGCCGTGCTCGAACTTCCAGTCGATCCAGCCGAGCCGCTTGTAGAATCCGACGGCGCGGAAGTTCTCATCGACATCGGTCGTGAGCCAGATCTCGCTCCAGCCCTCGGCGGCGATCCACTCCTCGACGCGGGTGATTAGCGCGCGGCCGACGCCGCGGCCCTCGAACTCCTTCAGCACGGCGATCACCCACATCTCGCCGGTTTTCGCGTGGCCCATCGCAAAGCCGATCGCGCGGCCCTCCGCCACGGCGATCCAGCCGCGAGTGCGGTCGCGCATCATCGCGAGGACCGACTCGTGCGTGAGTCCCATCCGCGTCATCTCCTCGACGCCGTTCGGGTTGTGCCACGTGGCGACGCGGACGGCGAAGATCGCGTCCATGTCGGCAGGGAGGATAGCGCGGATTGTGAAGGCGAAGTCAGGCATAGTTGCAGATCTCCTTCAGAAGCACCGCGTGTCGCGTTGCACGCGCACGGCTGAAGCGGGGTTCTTCGCGAGCTTTGCCGCCGGGCGGATCGGCCGCCGCACGAGTTCACCTCCGCAGTTCGGGCAGATAAAGTTCATCCGCTCCGCGCACGGCGCGCAGAAAGTGCACTCGAACGTGCAGATGCAGGCCTCGCGCGAATCCGGCGGCAGGTCGCGGTCGCAACACTCGCAGTTGGGACGAAGTTCGAGGGGCATGGGGATTGGGCTAGGGCGAAATTGTGCATCTCTCGCAATCCTGTCGCTAGACTAAAGGCGTTTTTTGGAAAACGCGCGACCTGACGGCGACTTGAGGTAAGCCTCGAACTCCGCGGCCTTCTTACTATCGCGAAACGCAACCGCAGTCTTGATGTGCCAAGGCCGAAATTTCTTCGTATGTGGGACACTGCCCGAATTGTGTTTCGGAAGTCTCGCAGCGAGGTCGCCGGTGAGGCCGACGTAGAAGCGGTCGGGGTCGGCCTCGGAGGCGAGGATGTAAACGTAGGTGTACCCTTTCATGGAAAGTCAGGAGAATGCCCGCCTACGCCCAATGGGCTACGGCGCGGCAGCCTTCGCGTCACGGATGATCGCGCGGGGTGAGGTTCGTTGTCCTTCGATGGCTGGCTCGCCGAGCCGTAGCTCCATGGGAGCGAAGGCTGTCCCTGTAGTAGAAGTTTCATTGAGCCGGGTTTGCCCGCCTACGCCCTGCGGGCTACGGCGCGGCAGCCTTCGCGTCTCGGTTGAGTCCGTGGGGTAAGGTTTCTTGTCTTTGTCGGCTGGCTCGCCGAGCCGTAGCTCCATGGGAGCGAAGGCTGGTGGGCGCTACTGGGCTCGAACCAGTGACCCCCAGTGTGTGATACTGGTGCTCTAACCAACTGAGCTAAGCGCCCGAAACAGGATGGAGAGGTAAGCCACAGAACCGGCAGGGGTGCCAACACTTTTTTAGGAGCCTTGAGTGGGGCGGCGATTCTGGTGGTAGCAGGAGCCCGCTTGCGGGCAATTCCGGTGCCACTTCAAACATCGCCCGCAAGCGGGCTCCTGCCTCAGAGCGCGGTAGCGCCGTCTTCCTCCTTCACTCTTGGATCTCCCGAGAACAGGCGGTCTCGCTTCGGCAGATCAAAGCCTTGCCCCACTTGGATCATTCCGCCCGACGCCTTCGAAACACCGGCGAAGTTGCGAAGAAAAGCACGAAGCCCGAGCAGACGGTCGCCAGGCCGAAGAGCGAGAACGCGCGCAGGAGCAGGTTGTTGAAGTTGTCGCGGCCTTCGTAGTCCATCGTGTGCAACATCCAGAGAAAATCGAAGACGCGCCACGGCGTGTTGCGAAATGCGCGCGTGGTGCCGAGGTTGGCCGCCACGTAGACCCGCGTGCCGACCGGGTCGTCAAAATACACCGCGTAGGCCGGCAGCGGCCCCGCGCGATACTCGTGGTGCTTGCCGGTCGATTCGATCCGCTCGACCTTGGTGATTTCCGCATCGCCCGCGTAGCTCCAACGCGCGACCATCTCAGCGTCCTCGCGCGTGAGGGGCGGACGCGGCTCGCCCGTCGCCGCGTCGGCGAGAAAGACAAGCGGCTCAAGCTCGCGATAGACGTTGAGGCGGTAGACAGGCGTGCCGAGCACGCCGATCAGCTCCACCGAGCGAACCGAGTCGAATGTCTCCCGTGTCGCGAGCGCCTCGAGCGCGACGCCGGGAGAGACGACATCCATGCTGGCCGGCAGGTGTGGCGGATGGCGCATCTGCGGGTCGCCGTGGATATCGTCGATATGAATCCAACTGAAGTAGAGCCCGCTCACCGTCCAGGCGAGGAACTGGATGCCGATGAGGACGCCAAGGTAACGGTGGAGCTTTCGGAGCTTGGGGGTGGCGGTCATCGATTCCGGATACAGCGAGGCGTCATTCCTTGATGTAGCCGCAGGAGAACATCTCGCTGCCGAAGTAGGGATTCTCGATCTTCTTCTTCGTCGTGAGCCAGTCGGCACCGCCGCCCTTCACCATCGGGCAGTGTGCGACCCAGAATCCGGCGTGGCCTTTCGCCTTCGCGATCGCGGTTGCACTGAGCGCCTTGAATGCGACGCGTGCTTCGGCGATCGACTTCGCCTTCGCAATTGGCTCCGCGCCCTCGAGATCGGCGGCGGCCTTCGTTGCGGCAGCGAAGTCGTCGCCCGCGAGCGCGGCGCGGACGTTCTCGTAGCCGGCGAGGAATGCGCGGTCCGTTTCGCTGAGCTCTTTCGCGGCTGCGGTAACGGGCACCGCGGGCGGCGCGGCGAATGCGGTCATCACCGGCGCTGCGGACTCGCTGGCGCAGCAGGCGTCTTTCTTCGCCTTCTGATGTTCGGCGCAATCGGCAGAATCGGTCTTGGCCTTGTCGGCATCCTTCGCGCAGCACGCGTCGGCGGCGAAGGATGTGGACAGCGGCAGGAACGCCGCGATAGCGGCGATGATCATGGAACGTGTGTATGTTTTCATTTTCTTGTTGGGAAGGTTGTCAGATGTTGGAGGCGGTTTTTGCGCGGCGGAGTTTCCGCTCGTGCAGTATCGCGAAAATCACGGGTGTCACAATCAGGATGTGGGCGAGGCTGCTGAGCATGCCGCCTATCACGGGCGCCGCGAGCGGACGCATGACTTCGACGCCGGTGCGGTCGAGCCAGAAGATCGGTGTGAGCGATGCGATCGTCGTGGCGACGGTCATGACCTTCGGGCGCAGGCGGAGTCGCGCGCCTTCCTTGATCGCGGCGATCAATTGTTCACGCGTGAGAGTAGGGCGGGTCTCCGACCCGCCACCCGCAGGTCGAAGACCTGCGTTGCTCACCGCCTTGTCGACCGCCTCGTTGAGGTAGGTGACCATGATCACGCCGGTCTGGATCGCGGTGCCGAAGAGCGCGATGTAGCCGACCCACACCGCTGTGCTGAAGTTGTAGCCCAGCCACGCCTGCAGCAGCACGCCGCCCGTCAGCGCGAAGGGCACGGCGAGCAGCACGTGCGCGGCCTCGGAGACCGAGCGGAAGGTGACCACGAGCAGCAGGAAGATCAGCGCGATCACGGTCGGAAACACATAGAGCAGTGTCCGGGTCGTGCTCAGTTGCTGCTCATACTGACCGGCGTATTCGACCGTCATCCCCTTCTCGAGCTGCACGTCGCGCTCGATCCGCTCCTTGATCTCGTTGACGAAGCCGCCGAGGTCGCGGTCGCGCACATTGGCCTGCACGAAGACGCGCAGGCGCCCGTTCTCGGATGAGATTTCGTTCGGGCCGACGACGCGCTTGATGTCGGCGAGTTGACTCAGTTGCACGTGCGCGCCCGACGGCGTCGGGATCACGAGGTCGCCGAGCCGCTCGATGTCGCCGCGGTCGGCGTGCTCGAGGCGCACCTGGATCGGCCAGCGCTCCCGCCCTTTGATCGTGGTAGCGACCGTCGCCCCGCCGATGCCGGCCTCGACGTAGCGGAACACCTCCGCGACGCTCAGTCCGTGCCGCGCGATGGAGTCGCGGCGCACAGCGACCTCGAGGTAGGGCTTGCCCTGCACGCGCGAGGGCGCGACGCCGGTGGCGCCCTGGACCTGGTTGATAACGCGCTCGATCTCGAAGGCCTTCTGCTGGAGCGCGTCGAGATCGTCGCCGAAGATTTTCACGCCCACCTGGGCGCGGATGCCGGTGCTCGTCATCAGGATCCTGTTCTCGATCGGCTGGAGAAACCCCGGGACGTAGCCCGGCACGTTCATGAGGTCGGCTGAGAGATCGGCGATTATCGATTCTTTCGTGGTGCCTTCGGGCCACTCGCTCTCGGGTTTGAGCATGATCGTCGTTTCAATCATCTCAACCGGCGCCGGATCGGTGGCGGTTTCGGCGCGACCGAGTTTCCCGGCTGCCGATGCGACCGCGGGATGCGCGCTCATCACCTTGTCCTGCCACGCCATGATCCGCTTCACCTCGGTGAGCGAGGTGGCGGGCAGCAGAACCGGCATGAACAGCAGCGAACCTTCCTCGAGCGTCGGCATGAACTCGCTGCCGAATCCAGACAGGTGACTGGCGACAGGAGACGGGAGACGGACCAGAACCGATCGCGGCAACCCGAACGCGATCACGAGACACACCGCGAGCAATACGCCCGCGAGCGTCATGACGGTCTTGCGGAACGTGAGCGCCCAGTCGAGCAGCGGGTCGTAGATCCAAAGCAGAAACCGCATCAGCCAGTTTTCGTTCTCGGGCTTGAACGGTCCCCGCACGAGCAGCGTGCAGAACACAGGCACCGCCGTGATAGCGAGCATGACCGCGCCGATCAGCGCGAAGGTCTTCGTGTAGGCGAGCGGGTGGAAAAGCTTCCCGGCCTGCCCGCCCAGGAGGAACACCGGGATGAACGCCAGCACGATGATCATCATCGCGAAGAACATCGGTCGGCCCACTTGCGTGGCTGCCGAGAGCGTGTGCGTGAATACTTCCGCAGGTTTCAACCGGCGCCCCAGTTCCTCCTCGGCCCGCTCGCAATGCCGGATGACATTCTCGGTCATCACGATTCCCGCGTCGACGAGCACGCCGATCGAGATCGCGATGCCGGTGAGCGACATGATGTGCGACGGAATCCCAAACCGGTCCATCAGGATGAACGAAATCAGGATCGAGGCTGGCAGCGGCAGTGTGACGATCAGGATGCTGCGGAAGTGAAAGAGGAACAGGATGTGCGCGAGCGTCACGAGGATGATTTCCTCGGTGAGCGCGCTCTTGAGCGTGCTGATTGCGCGCTCGATCAGGTCGCTTCGATCGTAGAACGATTCGATCGTCACGCCCGCGGGCAGTCCGGGCGCGATGCTGGCGATGCGGGCCTTCACGTCCTGGATCACGCGGTGCGCGTTCTCGCCGTAGCGCATGACGACGATTCCTCCCACGACCTCGCGGCCGTCCACGTCGAGCGTGCCGCGGCGAAAATCGCCGCCGATTTGCACCGTCGCCACATCGCGCAGGTAAAGCGGCGTGCCGTCGCGCGGCATGAGCGGCACCTGCTCGAGGTCCGCCGCCGATTGCACTAGGCCGACGCCGCGCACGATGTATTCCGCTCCGTTCTCCTCGATCGTGCGTCCGCCGACGTTGAGGTTGCTCGCTTCGACGGCATCCATCACCTCGCCGAGCGTCACGCCGAACTGGCGCAGCTTGAGCGACGAAACCTCGACCTGGTATTGCCGCACGAAGCCGCCGATGCTTGCGACCTCCGCGACGCCCGGCACTGCGGCGAGTTGGTAGCGGACAAAGGTGTCCTGCAACGTGCGCAACGATCCGAGATCATGTTCTCCCGACACGTCGTTCAGATAGTATTGGTAGATCCAACCTAGCCCCGTGGCGTCGGGACCGAGCCGGGCGACAACGCCCCCCGGCAGCACGTCGCCGAGTGAGTTCAGCCGCTCGAGCACACGCGTCCGTGCGAAGTAGGTGTCGATTCGATCCTCGAAGATGACGGTGAGAAACGAGAATCCGAACATCGACGTCGCGCGCACGGATTGCACACCGGCGAGTCCCTGGAGCGAAACCGAGAGCGGGTAGGTGATCTGGTCCTCGACCTCCTGCGGCGAGCGGCCCGGCCAGTCGGCGTAGACGATCACCTGGTTCTCGGAGAGATCGGGGATCGCGTCGATTGGCACGCGCTTGAGCGCGACCACGCCCCACGCGCACAGGCCGATGAATCCCGCGATGACGAGAAACCGGTTCTCCAGCGACCAGGTTATGATTCGATTGATCATGGCCGGGGGTCAGTTGACGGGCTCGCCGCACGTGAGCATCGCGGATCCGAAAAACGGATTGCGCAGCTCGTCGTTACGCTGGAGCCAGCGGCCGGTGCCGAGGACCGGAGTCATCGGGCACTGGAAGATCCAAAGCTTCTCGCGGTGATGCAGGTGGTTGACGCGCGCGACATCCGCAAGCGCGGTGCTGAGCGGCTCGAATGCCCGGCGCGCCTCGGTGATCGATGGCCCGTCGACGAGCGTGCCCTTGAACGGCGCGAGGATCGAACCGGCCGATTCAGGATCTCCGGCAAACCAGGCGTCGAGCGCGGCGCGCAACGCAGGCAGCGCGCGCTGATAGCCCGCAAGATCATCCGCCGCGAGCGGAGCCGAGGCATCGGCCGCGGCGAGAGCAAGCGTGCGGATCAGCGCGTAGATTTTATCATCGCTCGTCGCCTTGGGCTTGGGCGCCGGCGTGCCGTGATCGTGCGTGGCACCGACCGCGGCGTGCGCGAGCTGCGCCTGGCCGTCGAGGATGAGGCCGCCCTCGGTGACGACGCGGTCGCCCGCCTCGAGGCCCGAGACAACCTCGGCATGCGTGTCGCCGACGCGACCGAGCCGGATCTCTCTCGCAGCGTAGGCATTGGCACCCTGACCCACGTAGACGACCGGCTTGCCGCTGTGCTGAAGGACTGCTGTGCGGGGGACGAGCAACGTCTCGGGCGACTCGAGACGCACGGTGGCCGATGCCGTCTGACGGTGGAAGAGTTCGCGATTTGGATTCGGCAGCTCGACGCGCACGCGCGCGGTGCGGGTCATCTCATTCAAGTTGGGATCGATGAACGCGACGGGCGCGGTGATCACGCGGCCCGGAAGCGACGGCACGGCGATATCCACGTGCTGGCCCGGACGAATCCACGCGATGTCGGACTCATAGGCGTCGAACACGAACCACATCGTTGTGAAGTCGCCGATCTCGAACAGCCGTGTGCCCGCATCGACATAGCCGCCTTCGTAGGCTGCCTCCGCGTTTCGCGCGACGACTGTGCCCGAGAGCGGCGAGAGCATCTCGGTGTCGCGAGTGACGGTCTCCGCGGCGGCGAGTGCGTCGATCTGCACGTCGAGAAGACCGAGCTGACGAAGCTTCTCGCGCGAAGCGGCGAGAAGAGCGGGTGAACCCATTCCGGAGCGCGCGAGGGAGTGAAACTCCTGCCGCGCGATGAGCAGGTCGGGCGAATAGAGAACCGCGAGCGGATCGCCCATCGCCACGTCGGAGCCGACATAGTTGACGAAGAGTTTTTCGATCCTGCCTGCGGCGTAGGCGGAGACGAAGCGATGACGTGTCTCATCGTCGTCGATGACGCCGGTCACCCGGAGCGTGCGCACGAGCGGTCCGAGAGACACGTCGGTAGTCTTGATCCCGGTGACTGCAGCGCTCGCCGGCATGAGCGTGACAAGGTTTGGATCGACCGGGCCGTCGTTCGAGGCAGCCGCGGCGACGACGAGAGCCATACCGCATATCGTGCACTTGTCGCCTGCGTTGGTGGATTTGATCCACGGGTGCATCGGGCACTGGTAGACGCTTGCACCCGCCGCCGCGCCGGCCGGGGTGTGATCGTGCCCCTTCGGTGCGAGGAAGTATCCGCCGGCGGCTGCGAGGACGGCGACGGCGATGATGATCAGGAAATGCTTTGTGTTCATGTTCAGAGTCGGCCGGCGGTGAGGAAGTCAAAGTCGGAGGCGGTGCGGGCATGCGCCGATGCGAGACGCGCGAGCGCGAGTTCTGCCTCAAGTACGGCGCCATCGGCTGCGAGGAGGTCGGTGAGGATTGCACGACCGGTTTCGTAGTTGCGGCGGGTTATTTCCGTTTGCACACGCGCCAGCGGGATCAACTCGTCGCGCTGCCGGAGCCACTGATCGTAATCCGCGCTCATGCGGCGGTGCATGGAAGTGACCATCCCGGCGAGTTCGGCAGACGCGGACTCGGAGTCCGCCTGTGCCTCGCGTGCGAGGCTCGTTGCCTCGGCGACCTCGGAGCGGGTGCGCCGGCCGTTGAACCACGGCACGCTGAAGCTGACGCCCGTGTCGTAGGCGGAAATGAGGTCGCCGCTCCGGTTCATCTGCTTGGCGCGAACCATCACCTCGAGATCGGGCGTGCGGTTCGTCTTCGCGAGTGCGAGTCGCGCGTCGGTCGCGGCGAGTTTGCGGGCAAGGAGAAGGAGGTCGGGGTGGTTCGCGAGTGCCATTTGCCTCGCCACCTCGGACGAGTGGGCCGGCGGGGCGGGTGTGGGAAGGACCAACGGTTGCGCGGTTGTCTCGCCAGATCGGAGCATCAATGCGTCGAGCTGTGCGCGGGCCTCTTGCTCCACGGTCTCAAGCTCTGTGCGCTCGGCGTCGAGCCGGGAGAGGGCGACCGAGAGTTCGGTCACGTCGCCTTGGGAACGGGCGCCGGATTCGTAGGCTTGGCGGACCAGGCTGAAACGCAGTTCGAGGTTCTTCCGCAACTCGGCGAGCGCGGCGAACTGCCCGGCGGCACCCGCTGCTTTCACGTAGGCGCCCCGTGCCTGGTTGAGAAGCATCCGTTCGCGCACGAGCACCATCGTCTCAGCGACGCTCGCCTCGGCATTCGCAACACCGGTTTTCAGCCGCGGCCGGCCGGCCAGCGGGATCTCCTGCGAGACCATCAATTCAACCTCGGAGTAGGTGCTCAACCGGGTGGTGTCGTTGCGCATCAGCTCGACCGAGACGCGAGGATCCGCCCATGCGGAGGCACCGTCGCTCCGTGCGCGTGCCGCGTCGACTCCTGCGCGTGCCGCCGCGAGCGCAGGGTGGCGGGCGCGGACCTCGGCGAGGGCATCGTCGAGTGTGAGCACGGGAGCCGGTTCAACCGATGCGGCGGCGATGCGGACGGCGCAAAGGAGCACAGCAAACGCCACTACGCGAGGCGCCGGCTGGCTGGTGCGGGGCATGGATCCGGCGGCGGGGGGGTGCAGGGCTGAGCGTGAGTGGTTCATGTTCCAACGAATGGGATGGGGATTGCGGGCGGTGCGACTTGGTGACGGTCGCGCGCGGTGGTTCTTACAAACATGGAGGTGGACGCGCCGCACCCTGTGCCCGATGAGGCGTGTGCGATGGCTCGGAAGTTGTGCTGCCGGCGGATCATGTTCGAGTTGCAGTGGTATTTGGTGGAGCTGTCAGGACCGCAGCCACTTCGCGAGTGGCGTCCTCAGTTTCTCCCGCGCCCGATGAATACGGTTCTCGACCGCCTTCGCTGTGCAGCCGAGCGCCGTGGCGATCTCTGTGTGTGACATGTCTTCGTATTCCTGGAGCACCAGCGCCTCGCGAAGGTTGAGCGGAAGCTGTGCGACCGCACGCTGCACGGCCTCCGCGAGTTCGCGCCGCTCGAGTTCCCCCGGAGCGTCGTCACCGGTCGCGGGCGACTCTGCGCCGAGCCACGTGTCCAGCGAAATCTCTGGCCGCCGGCGCCACCAGCGAAGCCGGTTGCGCGCGAGGTTTACGCCGACCGCGAAAAGCCATGGGCGAAACTCCGCGCCGGGCATGAATCGCGCGCGGCGTTCCCACACGCGGACGAACGTCGCCTGCGCCAGCTCCTCCGCATCGCGCGCGTTGAACACGATTCGCGCGAGCAGCCGCTTGAGCGGAAGCTCCCAGCGATGCATGAGCGCGCCGAGCGCGGCCTCATCGCCCTGTTGGACACGAAGCATGAGTTCCGAATCTTCGCTCAATGCCGCACCCCGATGGTTGGCGACCTCGTGTGGTCGTAGCCCTCGATCCGCGGCAGCACGACCGCCAGATAGCGATCGCCTTCGCCTGGGGGCATCATTGCAGCGACCGCGCGGAAGTGCGCGACCATCGCTTCGACGCACACTGCCTCGAGCCGCGCGACCTCCGCCTCGGCGCCGGCTGTGCTGCGTGCCTCCATGATGTCGCGGCAGTGCCCCGCGCACACGACACTGAAGTCGCGATGCGCCTTCTTGATCGCCTCGAACTGCGAGTCGCCGAGGCGGAACTCTGCACGCAGCCACTCCATCGAGTTGCCCTCGGTCGCGGCGCGCCGGACGTCCGGACGGTCCGCGATCTTGTAGAACACAAGGAACGAGCTTGCGCACGCCAGCGCGACGACCGCGATCATGAGGAGAAGGCTTTTCATGGCATCTCCATCTGCCGGGCGTCCATCGACTGCACATACGAGTCGGCCATCGCCGCGCTGTGCTCGGCGACCCGGGACCGTGCGGACTCGGCGCCCACCCAGCCGCCGGAGGCGGTAGCGATCACTATAAGTGCTGCGAACATCGCGGGATGGCCCCGGGCGAACGCCGCCCAGGAGTCGCGATTGCGGCGCGCCTCGATCCGGCGCCATACCCCGGTGGAAAAGTCCCGCGATCGGGCGGGGCTCACCCGCCACGCTCCCAGGACCGGTTTGAGTGTATCATGCGTGGAGTCGTTCATGGTGTCTGTTGCAGGCTATACACCCGTTGGCGGGAAATCCCTCGGAAAATTCAAGGGGATTTCCAGATTGGATGGCAGGGGCGAGGCGCGGGCACCGTGGCTCTGCGTCCCGGCGCGGCGGGCGATTTCGCGAGGGATTTCAGCGGCGACGGTGTAGTGCAGGCAGAGCGGACTCGCGACCACCCCGGTCGCGAGCGCCGCCGGAATACCGATCCACTCCCGGGGCATCGGTGCCAACCAACCAACTACCATGAAATCCCTGACAAGACTGTTCATCACCTCGGCTCTCGTGCTCGGTGCGACAGCGCTCGCATTTGGCGCGCCCCGCTCGAAAACCTATTCCTCGCTCCGCAACGCGGACCAGTTCGCCAGCCTGAAGACGGGCGACACCGTGCTCTTCGTCTGCAACGAATGCACGACCGTCACCGAACAGACCATCGAGAGCGCCGACCAGGCGATGATGCTCTGCAAGGAAGGCTCGATGGTCACGTGCCCGTCTTGCAAGCTCGAGCACAAGATCGTCATGCGCGGCCGGCCGGCTGCGAAGACGCCGCGGCATGAGGTCGTTTACGTGAACGACAAGGGCGAGGAGTGCTTCTTCATCGCGAAGGCCGTGGAGACCCCCTAGTCGCCACCGCGTCGCGCATGAGGGGTGCAGGGTTGGGGACTGGCG
>DATKCJ010000387.1:0-12685 GCA_035513275.1 Opitutaceae bacterium | reverse complement strand
GGCGCGGGTTCATCTCGGACCCGTGCTCGGAGAGCCCGGGCTACCGGTGCAGCTCCGGAGCGCGACTCTCTCCGAGAGGCGCGTTCTGTGCCGTGGCGCGATCATTGACCGACGCTCCTATCTGAGAGAGGCGCGCTACCTCGGATCGAAGCGCCGCGCTTCGAATCGAAAATCGAAAATCCAAACTCGAAAATCCCGCTCTACGCATCAATCATCCGGATCCGCCGCACGTGGCGCTCGTCGCCGGAGAACGGCGTCTCGAGCCAGGTCTTCACGATATCGAGCGCGAGTTCCGGCGCGATCATGCGTTCGCCGAGCGAGAGGACGTTGCCGTCGTTGTGCTCGCGGTTCGCCCGAGCGGTCTCGAGGTTCCAACACAGTCCGCAGCGGACACCCTTCACGCGGTTCGCGACGATCGCCTCACCGTTGCCGGAGCCGCCGAGGACGATGCCACGATCGTATTCGCCCTTCGCCACCGACTCTGCGACCGGACGTATGAAGACGGGATAGTCGCACGGCTCGGGCGAATCGGTGCCGAAGTCGCGCACGACGTAGCCGTGCGCGAGGAGGAAATCCTTGATCTTCTCCTTGTAGGCGAAACCCGCGTGGTCGGAACCGATGGCGACACTTGGCTTGGACATGGGGTGCGATTCTGGGAGCCAGCGGACGCGAGGCAATCGCGGTTTGGAAGCCCTTGCAGGTTCAAACGAACTGTAAACAGGGTCTCGATGCCGCGCCCCTGGCGGAAGCGGTGTTGAACCCTGGCGGGTGGATGCTGTCTAATCCCCACACGATGAAACATACCCTGATTCTGCGCGTTGCCGTATTTTCAGCACTCGCTCTCTTCTCTGCGGGGTGCGCGAGCACTCCTGCGCAGCGCATCGCTGGCAGCGCGGAGTTCGACACGTATCCTTCGGCGGTCCAGGAGAAGATCATCGATGGCAAGGTCGAGGTCGGCTTCACCGAGGAGATGGTGCGGCTCGCGCTCGGACAGCCCAGTTCGATCTCACGGCGGCAAACAAGCTCGGGCGACTCCGAGGTCTGGAGCTACCAGGAGAACAAGCCGCGCTTCTCGTTCGGCATCGGAGTAGGTGGAGGCAGCGGCCGCACGCACACCGGAGCGGGCGTGATGGTCGGCGGCCGCGACTGGAGCGACGGGGCCAGGATGCGAGTCGTTTTCCGCGATGGGAAAGTGACAGCCGTTGAAACCAGGACGAACTGATTCACGTATAAGGTTTCGGACAAGTTGGAAAACAAACGACTTGGAGTATCTTCAGGAGAGAATCCCATGACCATTCTTCGAAATCTCGCCTTCGCCGCCACGGTCTTGCTGCTTGCCGGCTGCTCGACACCGCAGACCCGCATCGCTGACAATCGTGCCCTTTACGACTCGCTGCCGGCAGAGAGCCAGACGTTGATTCAGGAGGGCAGGGTAGCCGTGGGCTTTTCGTCCGAGATGGTGAAGCTCGCACTCGGCGAGCCCGATCGCGTGTATTCGCGCGTCGACGCATCCGGGAAGTCGGAGTCGTGGGCCTACACTTCCTACCGCCTCGGCAGCGGCGGCCGCATCTACACGGGTTACTACCACTCGTGGTATCCGCGCCGCTATCCCTACTTTATGGACTTCGGAATCGACGACCGGGAGGTCTACGAGCGCACGAAGATCGTGTTCAAGGACGGCGTGGTCGATTCAATCGAGGAAGTGTCGAGCTGACGGCTGGGGCAGGTGTGTCTGACATGCCTCGGACCACGGGTGCTGACGCGTCTTGAATGCCGGCGCGCGGCGGATCTGACGCGCGTGATTAGCGCGGCGTTTACCACCCATGCGTCGACACTGGCGTGACTTGCCCTCATTCACGTAACCGCGAGAGCGACCAGATCGTCTCGCGAAATTATGCCGGACGCAGTCAGCAACGCGGTCGTCCCCAGCCTGCGTGCCGCGCTTTGCCCGGACAAAAGGAGTTCCTGATGCGCAATGCGAACACGCTCTTCGGTGTGCTACTGGCGCTCGCCGCCCAGTGCGCGATCGGCGCGGAATTTGGAGACAGGCTTGTCAACCTCTCGACACGCGCGGATGTCGGCACCGGCGATGACGTGATGATCGCCGGCTTCGTGATCGGGGAGGGCGCCTCGAAGCAAGTGCTAGTGCGGGCCGCGGGCCCGGCGCTTCTCGGATACAATGTGCCCGGAGTGCTCGGCGATCCGACACTCACGATCCTGGATGGCGATGGGAATGTCGTCGCATCGAACGACAACTGGGGCTCCACCGATGAGTTCGCGATGGCGGAACAGTTCGCTGCCGTCGGGGCATTCGACTTCGCAAGCGGCAGCAAGGATTCGGCACTCGTCGTCACTCTCGCTCCGGGCCTCTACACTGCGGTCGTAAGCGGAGTCGCTTCGGGCACCGGCATCGGCCTTGTCGAGGTCTACGACCTCTCGGGCCCTTCGCGCATGATCAACCTTTCGACGCGCGCTCGTGTGGGCACGGACGCAGGGATCGTGACCTCGGGTCTTTCAGTTTCCCCTGTGGGTCCGCCGCGGCGGCTTCTCATCCGCGCGGCCGGGCCGGCGCTTGTCGGGTATAATGTGGAGGGCACGATCTCCGACCCTCAGATCTCAGTCATCAGCCTCACGAGCAACGCCGAGGTTGCGTCGAACGACAATTGGGAAACCGGCAACACTGAGGACATGGCGGCAGTCTTCACGGAGGCCGGGGCGTTTGCATTCGCGCCAGGCAGCACCGACGCGGCGCTCGTCGCCGACTTTCCCGCAGGCAACTACACAATCGAGGTGCGAGGCGCCGACGCCGGCACAGGGATCACGCTCGTCGAGGTTTACGACCTGACAGACCCGACGCTCGTGTTCGCGAACGTGAAGGCGACCGTGGCCGCCACCGACACGAGCGGTGCGCCCCCTGCGATTCTCACCTTCACGCGATCGGGCAGCCTCGCGTCGGTGTTGACGGTGCCGTTCGCGGTTTCCGGCACAGCAGTGCCCGGAGTCGACATTACATCTTTTCCCGCCTCGGTGACATTTCCACCGAACACGCAGACAGTCACGCTCCCGGTCTACGCGATACCTGGCACCTCGGGTGACGTATACTCCACGGTAACGCTCACACCCGGCGCTGGCTACTCGCTCGGCAGTCCGAATTCGGCGACGGTGTCCGTGCTCACCGGACCGGGCACGCTCTACGTGGCGACTCTGCGCGCGCCGTCCGGGAGCAGTTCCACCGCTTTTGGAAGTGCGACGATTCGTGTGACACCGGCCGGCACGATGGCACTCGTGAACGTCGGGTTCTCCGGTTTGAGTTCCCCGCAAGTCAGCGCGCATCTCGCAGTGGGCGCGCCCGGCGAGGATGGTCCGTTCGTGAAGGGTCTGCCTTACGGCCAGGTCGACTCGGCGCAGTGGACGTTTCAGCAATCGGGCCTCTACACGCCTGCGGACCTGATCCAGGCGCTCAAGGATGGACTGATCTACGTGTCGATTGATACGGTGAACTTCACTAGCGGTGAGCTTCGCGGAAACTTCATCTTCGCGACGGGCTCGCAGGCGTTTATCGAACCGCCGGATCCGCCGGCGTTGCCTGGTGGCGTGCCCACGCATGCGGAGGCGGCGCGATTCCTTTCACAGGCCACTTTCGGCGCCACGCTCCCGTCGATCGATCAGGTGGTGCAGGGCGGCTACTCCGCGTGGATCGACGCGCAGATCGCGACTCCCGCTTCATCACATCGCTCCGAGACGGCCGCTGACTTCGCTGCAAACCCGACCGGAGGCGCGGGCAACAACACGCGTCCCGGCGGCGTCCACCGGCAGGCCGCGTGGTGGAAGATTGTGCTCAAGGGCAACGATCAGTTGCGGCAGCGCGTGGCGTTCGCGTTGAGCGAGATCTTCGTCATCTCCGACGTCGATTCGACGGTGAACAACTGGCAGGAAGGCGCCGCGAACTACTACGACATCCTCGCGAACAATGCATTCGGCAACTTCCGGCAGCTCCTCGAGGAAGTCTCGCTCAGCCCGATGATGGGCGCCTATTTGAGCCACCTGCGAAACTCAAAGTCGGTCAACGGAACGTTTCCCGACGAGAACTACGCCCGCGAGGTGATGCAGCTCTTCACGATTGGCCTCAACCAGCTCCAGCCCGACGGCTCTCTCAAGCTCGATTCACTCGGCCTGCCTGTGCCGACCTACGAGCAAACGACGATCACTGAGACAGCGAAGGTTTTCACAGGTTGGGGATTCCACTCGGTGCTCCCGAATCCGAACTTCCGGACGTCGTCGGCGGATTTCTTCAATCCGATGATGCTCTATCCCGGAAGCCACGAGGACGCGTCGAAGACGATCATCGGCGGCATCGTGCTCCCGGCGAACCAAGGAGGGGCGCAAGACCTCGACGACACGCTCGACGCGCTCTTCTACCACACGAACGCCGCACCGTTCTTTTCGCGTGGGCTGATACAGCGACTCGTCACGAGCAACCCGAGCCCGGGTTTCGTCTACCGCGTGGCGCGTGTTTTTGAAGACAACGGATTTGGAGTGCGTGGCGATCTCGCAGCGGTCGTGCGTGCCATCTTGCTCGACTACGAGGCGCGCGCGAACGACGTCACAGCGAACCCCGGCTACGGGAAACTCAAGGAGCCGCTCCTCCGGATGACCGCGCTCATGCGCGCGTTCGATGCCGTCGGCGACAACAATCGCTTTGCGATCAGCAACCCGCAATCCTCGATCGAGCAGGCCTCACTCCGCGCGCCGTCGGTCTTCAACTTCTTCGAGCCGACCTACGTGGTCCCTGGTGCGCTCGCGTCGGCGGGCCTCGTGGCGCCGGAGTTCCAGATTCTCACGGACACGACCGCGATCGGAACGCCGAACTACATCTACCGTTTTCTCTTCAACACGGTGAACGGTGTCTCGATGGACTACACAGCGTGGCTCCCGCTAGCGACTCAACCGCAGCAACTCGTCGAAACTCTTGACCTTGTCATCGCCGCGGGCTCCTCGACCCAGGCCGCGCGCGACACGATCATCGAGGCGTTGAACTCGCTCCCCGGCAGCACGACGGACACAAACCGCGTGCGCAGCGCCGCCTATCTCATGCTCACTTCGCCCGGAGGGAGCGTCCAAAGATAGTCCGCCCGCGACACGCGGCCTCCATGCCATGAACGACATCATCAATCGTGAGCTCAGCCGGCGGAAGTTCATCGGTGCGTGCTGCGCCGCTGTCGGTTCGACGGGCATGCTCTCAGCGCTTTCGCAACTCCGGTTGATCGGCGCGATTGCCGATCCGCGTTCAGGCATCCCGGGTGCGCTCGGTGCCGCGGGCGATTACAAGGCGCTCGTCTGCCTCTTCCTCGCGGGTGGCAACGACGCGAACAATCTCATCATCCCGCACGACGAGGCAGGCTTCGCAGCCTACACCGCCGCGCGCGGCGCACTCGCTCTTCCTTCGGACGGGCTGCTCGGCGTATCGCCGAAGACGTCGGACGGCCGCGCGTGGGCATTTCATCCGAGCCTCGGCATGGAGATGAGCGGCGCGTCCGCCGGCGGACTGAAGGGTCTCTTCGACTCGGGCCAACTCGCGATCGTTTCAAACGTCGGCACGCTCGTGGTGCCCACGACGAAGGCGCAATACAACGCGAAGTCCGTGCCGCTCCCGCCGCAACTTTTTTCGCACAACGACCAGACGGTGCAATGGCAGAGCAGCGTGCCGGACAAGCCATTCTCGACGGGGTGGGGCGGCCGCATCGCGGATCTCGTAAACGCGTTCAATGAGAACAACGCGATCTCGATGTCGATCAGCCTCGCAGGGAAAAATTCGTTTCAGGTCGGGAAGGACGTGTCGCAATATGCAGTGAGCACCAGCGGCGCCGTGCAGTTGCTTGGCACGAGCGGTCTCGCAGGCGGCGTGCGTGCCGCAGCGCAGAGCGAGTTGCTCGCTGGGAGTCACACAAATCTCTTCGAGTCGGCATTCGCTGGGCTCACCGACGGCGCGATCGAGAACAGCGCTCTGCTTGCCGCTGTGCTCGCCGCAAATCCGGCCGTGGCGACCCCGTTTCCGACATCGAACCTCGGAAGCCAGCTCTCGATGATCGCGCGTCTCATCAAGGCCGCGCCCTCGCTCGGGTTGAAGCGGCAAGTGTTCTTTGCACGGCTCGGAGGATGGGATTTGCACGATGCCCAGCTCACCGCGCATGCCAACCTGCTTGCCGACGTCAGCAGCTCGATGAAGGCGTTCTACGATGCGACGATGGAACTCGGGGTAGCAGATAGCGTGACAACCTTCACCGCGTCGGACTTCGGCCGCACTTACAATACCAACGGCGACGGTTCCGACCACGGGTGGGGCAGCCATCACTTCGTGCTCGGCGGCGCTGTCAACGGTGGCGATCTTTACGGCGCGATGCCGGACCTCCTGATCAACGGGCCAGACGACACGGGTCGCGGCCGCTGGATTCCGACGACAAGCGTGGACGAGTTCGCCTCGACGCTTGCCTTGTGGTTCGGAGTGAGCGAATCGAACCTGTCGCTCGCGCTTCCGAACATCGGGCGCTTCGCGAAGCCCAACCTCGGCTTCATGCTGTAGCTCCGATCATGCGCCGCCTTTGGCTTTGGATTCCGTTGTTCATCGCCTTCGCAGTGGCGATTGGGTTCAACCTCACACTCACACCTGAGACGCCTGCTGTGGCAACGAAGGCGGCGCTCGCATCAAACTCACCGGCGCCTGCCTCCCGCCCTGCTCCTTCACGCGAGGCGCCGAGCGCGCTAGCCGCCGGCCTTAATGCGCCCGATGGCACAGTCGAGCGCGACCTTCTCATCGTCGATTCGGTATTCGAGGCGTTTCGAACCAACTTCCCTGGCGGCGGCAATCCCGTCGGCGAGAACAACGAGATCACGGCGGTGCTCACGGGCCGCAACAGCCTCGGGTTGCAGCTCATCCCGCGCGGGCATCCGGCGATCAACCATCGTGGCGAACTTGTCGACCGCTGGGGCACGCCGTTCTTCTTCCATCAGCTCAGTGGAGATGCGATGGATATCCGGTCCGCCGGTCCGGACAAGGTGATGCACACCGACGACGACGCAGTGCTGGCGCAGGGTGGTTGATTGAGTAGGGCAGGTCTTTGACCTGCCTCGGACCGCGGGTCACCGGTTCGACAGGCTCACGGTCTGCGAGAGACCCCGCGCTACTTCCCGCCATGCAACTGCACGCCCTACATCGCGTGAATCGCGCTCTTCGAAACCGCGAGCCCCGCTTCCTTCACGGCTTCGCTCATCGTCGGGTGCGCGTGGATCGTGCGGCCGAGGTCCTCGGCGCTGCCGCCGTATTCCATGTGCGTGACGACTTCGCTGATCAGCTCGCCAGCACCCTTGCCCAGAATTTGTGCGCCCAGAATCTTGTCCGTCTTCGCGTCGGCGATGATCTTCACGAAACCGTCCGTGGCGTCGGCCGCAATTGCGCGGCCGTTCGCAGCGAAGTTGAATTTGCCGACATTCACCGCGATGCCCTTTGCCTTTGCGGCATCCTCACCGAGGCCGACCGAGGCGATTTCGGGATCGGCGTAAACCACGGAAGGGACGAGATCCCAGTTTAAATGGCCCGCCTTGCCGGCGATCCATTCGGCAACTGCGACACCGTCCTCCTCGGCCTTGTGCGCGAGCATCGGACCCGCGACGACATCGCCGATCGCCCAGACATTCTTCGCCGTCGTGCGTAGGTGGGAATCGACCTTCACGCGCCTCTTCTCATCGAGTTCGACGCCCGCCTTCTCGAGTGCCAGGCCGTCGGTGAACGGCCGGCGGCCTACGGCCACCAGGACCCGGTCGGCTTCGAAAGTGAGTTCCGTGCCCTCACGCTCTGCGAGAAGGGTGAGGGTTGGTATTTTCGATTTTGGATTTTCGATTTTCGATTGGCGGAGACCGATGACTTTGGCGTTGGTCTCAATCATCAGTCCCTGTTTGCCGAGGCTGCGTGCGAAGTGGCGGACAATGTCGTCGTCCAAGAACGCCACGATTTTCGGGAGGAACTCGACGACCGTCACTTCGCTGCCGAGCCGCGCCCAGACGGAGCCAAGCTCGAGTCCGATCGCGCCGCCGCCGACCACAACGAGCCGCTTCGGTGCCTCGGTGAACGCGATCGCGTCGTCGCTCGACACAACGGTGGTGCCGTCGAACCTCATGAACGGCAGCTCGACAGGCGCGGAGCCGGTGGCGATCACGATGTGCTTCGCGCTGAGGCGCGAAGCATTTTCGATTTTCGATTTTGGATCTTCGAGTTCCGAACCACTCGGGACGACCTCGATTTCCGAGGGCGAGGCGAATCGCGCCGATCCCTGCACGACGGTGATCTTGCGGCCTTTCGCGAGCATGCCGACGCCGCCGGTGAGTTTGGCGACGACCGCATCCTTCTTCTTCATCATCGCGGCGATGTCGGCCTTCACCTCGCCGAGCACGATGCCGTTCTCCGCGGCGTGGTGCTTTGCAAACGAGAGCTGCTCGGTGGAGTGGAGGAGCGCCTTGCTCGGAATGCAGCCGACGTTGAGGCACGTCCCGCCGAGCGCCGCGCGCTTGTCGACGAGCGCAACCTTCAGGCCGAGCTGCGCCGCGCGAAACGCGCACACGTAGCCACCGGGGCCGGCGCCGATGACGATGAGGTCGAATTCTGAATTCATGATTGCTTCGTTCTCGTTCTCTTAATCGTTCTCGTTCTCTCGTCCGAAGTATTTCGAGGGAGCTGAGAGAACGATTAGGATTACGAGAACGAGAACGAGGGGTCAGATGTTGAGGACAAGCCGGGCCGGATCCTCGATCACCTGCTTTACTGCGATGAGGAACGTGACGGCCTCCTTGCCGTCGACGATCCGGTGGTCGTAGGACATCGCGAGATACATCATCGGACGGATGACGACCTGGCCGTCGCGCGCGACGGGGCGGTCCTGGATGCTGTGCATGCCGAGGATGCCGCACTGCGGCTGATTGAGGATCGGCGTGGAGAGCAGCGAACCGAAGATGCCGCCGTTGGTGACGGTGAACACGCCGCCGTCGAGGTCCTCAAGCTTGATCTTCCCCTCGCGAGCCTTCGTCGCGTAGGTGCCGAGATCCTTCTCGATTTCGGCCATGCTCTTCGTGTCGCAGTCGCGGAGCACGGGCACCATGAGGCCGCGGTCGGTGGAGACCGCGACGCCGATGTCGTAGAAATGGTTCTCGATGATCGAGTCGCCGTCGATGCGAGCGTTGAAGGCGGGCACTTCCTTGAGCGCATGCACTGCGGCCTTCACGAAGAACGACATGAAGCCGAGCTTGACGCCGTGCTTCTTTGTGAACGCTTCCTGATAGCGAGCGCGCAGATCGCGGATCGCCGTCATGTCCACCTCATTGAACGTGGTGAGCATGGCGGTCTGGTTCTTCGCCTGGACGAGCCTCTCGGCGATGCGCGCGCGAAGCGGAGTCATTCTCCGGCGGGAAGTGCGCTCGCCGGAGGGCGAGGGCTCCTCCTTCGACGAAGCGGAGTTGGGTCGTGCGAGTTCAGGAGTGCGCTGTGCCGTTTCGAGCATGTCGCCCTTCGTGACGCGGCCGCCCTTGCCAGAGCCGGTGACGCTGTCGGGATCGATGCCGGTCTCCTCGGCGATTCTCCGCACCGCGGGCGACTTCGGTTTCACTTCGGAGGCGGCCTCCTGTTCCTTCGGTGTGTCCGGCTCATCCGATTTCGCGGCAGGTGGTTCCTTATCCTCGCCGCCTTCTTTCGCGGGTGCGCTTTCCTTCTTTTCCTCCGATTTCGAATCGGGCTTTTCCACGGGCTTTGTCGACTTCGACTCATCGATCGTCGCCACGACCTGCCCTATCTTCACCTCGGCGCCGGCCTCGACGGCGAGTTGGATAGTGCCATCGGACTCGGCGACTCCCTCGGACGTGATCTTGTCGGTCTCGAGCTCGAAGAGGACCTGGTCTTTCTTCACGGCGTCGCCGCTGGCGACGTGCCACTTGGCGAGGACGCCGGAGGAGATGGATTCACCCATCGGTGGGATCTTGACTTCGATCGACATGGTGGAGCGGGAAACTAGAGCGTGAATGCCGTCTGGAGCAATGCGGCTTGTTCGATCTTGTGCACCGCGAGCGAGCCCACGGCCGGGCTGGCACTGGCGTCGCGGCCGGCGTAGGCGGGCTTGCGACCGAAAATTTCCTCGAGACGCGGCGCGATGAACGACCACGCGCCGTTGTTTTGCGACTCCTCCTGGCACCAGACGAGCGAAGATTTCTTGTGCGCCGCGGCGATCTCGGCGAGCCGGTCGGTGTGGAGCGGATAGAGCTGCTCGACTCGCACGATCGAGGCGTCGGTGATCTTCAGGGCTTCGCGATAATCGCAGAGGTCGTAATAGATCTTGCCCGAACAAAGGACGAGGCGGGCAGGCTTCTTTGGCGCAGCCGGGTCGTCGATGATCTCGTGGAACGAGCCTCCAGTGAGGTCGTCGAGCGAAGAGGCGACCGCGGGATTTCGAAGCAGGCTCTTCGGAGCCATGATCACCAGCGGCTTCTTGAAATCCCGTTTCATCTGACGACGGAGCGCGTGGAAATACTGCGCCGACGTGGTAAGGTTGCAGACCTGGATGTTGTCCTCCGCGCTGAGCTGGAGGAAACGCTCGAGACGCGCCGATGAGTGCTCGGGACCCTGACCCTCGTGGCCGTGCGGGAGCAGGAGCACGATGTCGCTCGAGCGCTGCCACTTCGATTCACCGCTTGAGATGAACTGGTCGATGACGACCTGCGCGCCGTTTGCGAAATCGCCGAACTGCGCCTCCCAGATGCAGAGCATGTCCTCGTAGTCGAGTGAGTAGCCGTAGTCGAAGCCGAGGATTGCCGCCTCGGAGAGCGAGGAGTTGTAGACGCAGAACTGCGCCTGTTTTTCAGCGAGGTGGAGGAGCGGCACGTGGCGCTCGTTGGTCTTGTAGTCGTAGAGGACGGCGTGTCTGTGGCTGAACGTGCCGCGCTCGGAATCCTGTCCGGAGAGCCGCACGGGCGTTCCCTCGAGCATGAGCGTGCCGAAGGCGAGCGCCTCGGCGAAGCCCCAATCGATCGGGTGATTCTCAGTGAGCGTCTTCGTGCGGTTCTCGAGCAGGCGCTTGATCTTGTTGTTGATGTTGAAACCGTCCGGCACCGTCGTGAGCCCTCGGATCGCGGTCTCGATGTGTTCCCGCGATGCGCGAGTGTCGACGGGGTTGAAGTGAAACTTCGGCTGGAACTTGACGTTGGCACCTTCGAAGCGCGCCTTCGGGTCGGGCTTCTTCGATGTCTTCTGTTTCGCCTTTTCGAACGAGGCCTCGAGCGCGTCGGTGTATTCCTTCCGAATCGCCTCGCGCTCTTCCTCGGTGATCGTGCCCTCGGCGATGAGCTTGCGGCCGTAGATCTCGCCCGTCGCCTCCTTGCGCGAGATTTTCTGGTAGAGGAGCGGCTGCGTAAACGCCGGCTCGTCTGCCTCGTTGTGCCCGTGGCGGCGGTAGCAAACCATGTCGATGACGACGTCCGCCGCGAACTTCTGGCGATAGTCGAGTGCGAGCTCTGCGACCATGCATGCGAGCTCGGGATTGTCGGAGTTCACGTGGAAGATCGGCGCCTCGATCATCTTGGCGACGTCGGTGCAATAGCGGCTCGAGCGGGCCTCGTTCGGATTCGTCGTGAAACCGATCTGGTTGTTTACGACCAGGTGCACCGTGCCGCCGGTGCGATAGCCCTTCAGTTGCGAGAAGTTCAATGTCTCTGCGACGACCCCCTGGCCCGCGAACGCCGCGTCGCCATGCACGAGCAACGGCACGACGCGTTTGCGTTCGGTGTCGCCGATGAGGCGCTGGCGCGCGCGCACCTGACCTTGGACAACCGGGTCGACGGCCTCGAGGTGCGAGGGGTTGGGCGCGAGGCGAAAGCCGATTTTGCGGCCGGACGCCGTGTCGAGAATGGCATTGTAGCCGAGGTGATACTTCACGTCGCCGTCTCCGCCCACGGTGTCGGGCACATAGTTTTCCGAAAACTCCTCAAAGATGAAGTCGAACTCTTTGCGCAGGACACTCGCGAGCACGGTGAGCCGGCCTCGATGCGCCATGCCCATGACGATCTCGCTCAGGTCGAGCGCGCCGCATTTTTCGACGATCGTGTCGATGAGCGGGATCATCGTCTCTGCTCCCTCGAGTGAGAATCGTTTCTGGCCGAGGAAACGCGTGTGTAGGAATTTCTCGAACAGCTCCGCCTTCAGGAGGCGGCGGAGGATCCGGATTTTTTGCGCACGCTCGAAATTCGGTTGGTTGCACGTCGGCTCCATCCGAGCCTGCAGCCATCGGCGCGTCTCGGTGTTTTGAATGTGCGTGTATTCGACGCCGAGCTGACCGCAGTAGGTCTGCTCGAGGTTCTCAATAAGTTTGCGCAGCGTGATCGAGGCTCCGCCGAGGTAGAGCGCCGGCTCGACGACTGTGTCGAGATCCTCGTCGGACAGGCCGTGCTCCCCGAGAGCGAGCCGCGGATGTGGGCCGGGCGGCTCGCCGAGCGGATCGAGGTGCGCCTGGAGGTGCCCAATCGAGCGGTAGTGGAAGATGAAGCTGTCGACCTGCGACGTCTTGAGCGAACCTGCCGTGCGGCCGCCGGGGCGCGCGATCGATGTCCCGTTCGCCGCAAATGCAAACCCGTCGAAGAATGCCCGCCAGTTGGCGTC
>DATKCJ010000386.1:0-3365 GCA_035513275.1 Opitutaceae bacterium | reverse complement strand
CGACATTCTTGAGACCGAGGCCATCCATGTGATGCGCGAGGTTGCTGGCGGCTTCGAGCGTCCGGCGCTGCTTTTCTCAGGCGGCAAGGATTCCATCTGCCTGCTGCGGCTCGCCGAGAAGGCGTTCCACCCGTCGCGGATCCCGATGCCGCTGCTCAATGTCGACACGGGACACCATTTTCCCGAGTTGAACGAGTATCGCGACCGGCGCGCTGCGCAGCTCCAGGCCAACCTGATCATACGCAAGGTCGAGTCCGCGATCGCAGCCGGCATCGCCGTGCCGTTGGCGGGCGAGTTCAGCCGCAATCGCCTGCAGATCCCGACGCTGCTCGCTGCGATCGAGGAGTTCCGATTCGACTGCTGCATAGGCGGTGCGCGTCGCGACGAGGAAAAGGCGCGCGCGAAGGAGCGCTTCTTCAGTTTCCGCGACAGCTTCGGCCAGTGGGATCCGAAGAACCAGCGCCCAGAGCTGTGGAATCTCTTCAACACGCGCCTCAATCCCGGCGAGAACATGCGCGTGTTCCCGCTCAGCAACTGGACGGAGCTCGACGTCTGGGAATACATCCGGCGCGAAAAGCTCGAGGTGCCGTCGATCTACTTCAGCCACAAACGCCGCTGCGTTCGCCGCTCCGGCCAGTGGGTGCCCGAGACCGAACTCCTCCCGCCAAAGCCCGGGGAGGAAGTGCGTGAACTCGTCGTCCGCGTGCGGACGATCGGCGACATCATCAGCACCGGCATGATCGAGTCTCCCGCATCGAGCCTCGACGACATCATTGCGGAAGTCGCCGCAGCACGCGTCACCGAGCGCGGCACCCGCGCCGACGACAAGACATCCGAGGCTGCCATGGAAGACCGGAAGAAAGCGGGCTATTTCTAGCCCGCGGAGATCAAAGTTCGAATGATCATGCATCCAACAACAAGCGCCGCGATTGAGATCCTCCGCCTTAACACTTGCGGGAGTGTCGATGACGGCAAGTCGACGCTGATCGGCCGGCTTCTGCACGACTCGAAGTCGCTGATGGAGGACCAGCTCGAGGCGCTCAACAACTCCGCTGACCTTAGCGGCGACGGCCGCTTCAATCTCGCAAACCTTACAGACGGTCTCCGCGCTGAGCGTGAGCAAGGCATCACGATCGACGTCGCCTACCGCTACTTCAGCACGCCCGCGCGCCGCTTCATCATCGCCGACACTCCTGGGCACGTCCAATACACACGCAACATGGTGACCGGCGCGAGCACCGCGAACCTCTCGATCATTCTCGTCGACGCGCGCGCCGGTGTGATCGACCAGAGCCGACGGCACACCGCGATCGCGGGCTTGCTGCGCATCCCGCACCTCGTCGTCGCGGTGAACAAGATGGATCTCGTCGACTGGAGTCGCGAGCGGTTCGAGGAAATCCGCGCGCAATTTCTCGAGTTCCTGCCGCGCGCAAACATCACGGACGTTGTCTTCATCCCGATCAGCGCACTCGATGGCGACAATGTCGTCGACGCTTCGCCGCACACTCCGTGGTATCACGGTCCGACGCTGCTCGGCCACCTCGAGACGGTTCACATCGCGAATGACCGCAACCTCGAGACGTTCCGCTTTCCGGTGCAGTGGGTGAACCGGCCGCACTATCCTGTCGATCCATCGCTTCACGACTTCCGCGGCTACAGCGGTCAGATCGCGGGCGGCGTCGTCCGCAAGGGCGAGCGCGTGATGGTGCTGCCGGGTGGCATCTACACGTCGGTGCGGGCGATTCGCATATTCGACGGCGAGGTTGAGGAGGCGTGTTGCCCGCAGTCCGTGACGCTGCTGCTCGAGGACGATGTCGACGCCAGCCGCGGCAGCATGATCATCGGCGCGGAGCGGCTGCCCGGCGGTTCGACGGAGCTTCGCGCACGCCTCTGCTGGATGCACGTGCGTGCGCTGCGCCCAAACGCGCGGCTGCTGCTGAAGCACACCACCTCGACGGTGCAGGCGGTCGTGACCGCAATCGAGAGCAAGCTCGACGTCGCGAACCTCCACGAACGTCCCGGCGCGACCGAACTGACATTGAACGATCTCGGCACAGTCTCGATTCGCACATCGTCGCCAATCTTCTTCGACGGCTATGCGACGAACCGGCTCACCGGATCGTTCATCCTCATCGATCCCGCCAGCAATGCCACGCTCGCCGCCGGCATGCTCGATCCGCCAACCACGGTGGTTTCCCCCGAGCACACGGATTTCGCGATCTGAGTGGAATAGGAGAGGGAGACACGAATTGCACGAATGAGCACGAATCCACAGTTTGATATTGGAGCGCGTGGTCGCGGCGTAAAGCCGCGCCTACATTCAGACTCCGGAAACTGTAGGAGCGGGTTTATCCCGCGACTCCGTTTCGGAGTCTCGGGCAAGGACCTCCCGTCGTGCTCATTAGGTTTGCCGCCCCATTCCCCCACTCGATAACGTCACGTCGCGTGAAGATTACCGTCAAACTCGAGTATGCCTGCCGCATCATGTGCGAGCTTGCGCGACAATACGCCGAGGGGCAGCCCGTCTCGATTGATGAGCTTTCGAAGGCGGAGTCTGTGCCCGCAAATTTCCTGGCCCAGATCCTCGGCGAGTTGCGAAACGGCAAACTCGTCGTCAGCCGCCGCGGCGTGCAGGGCGGCTTCATCCTCGCGCGAACGCCCGACACGATCTCGCTGGCCGACATCATTGCAGTGATCGAAGGCGGGATCGTCGAACTCAGCGGCAACCACGGCGGACGCTCGGGCCGTCGCCTCAAGCGCGCGTGGACGGAGATCGGAATCGCCGCTGAGGACAAGGCCGCGTCGTTCACGCTCGACGCGCTCGCGAACCCTGTGGAGGCCGACATGTATTACATCTGAGAAGTAGCGCGGGTCTCCGACCCGCGTCGGCAGGCCAAAGACCTGCCCCACCACGGAAGACTCAGCCGCGCCACTCTCACGCCCCGCCAATTTCATCGACACTCCACCCCTGCTTCCGACCCTCAAAAAACCCTATGCCCTCTCTCATGTATCCGAACATTGTCGCGACTGTTGGCGACACCCCTTTGATCCGCCTCAACAGACTTTCGGAAGGCCTCGGCGCCACAGTTTGCGTGAAGGCCGAGTTCTTCAACCCGCTCGCCAGCGTTAAGGACCGCATCGGCCGCGCGATGATCGAGGCCGCGGAGCGCGACGGACGAATCGGACCCGAGACGACGGTCGTCGAGCCCACATCGGGCAACACAGGCATCGCGCTGGCGTTCGTATGCGCGCAGCGCGGCTACAAGCTGATTCTCACGATGCCGGAGACAATGTCGGTCGAGCGCCGCGTCCTGTTGAAGATGCTTGGAGCGGACATCGTGCTCACCCCGGGCGCCGAGGGAATG
>DATKCJ010000385.1:0-4351 GCA_035513275.1 Opitutaceae bacterium | reverse complement strand
CGGCGGCCCATCCCGAGGCCGCGAAGGAGGCGGAAGCTGTGAAGGAGTCGATCAGCGCAAACAAGGCGACCGACGCCCTCAGCCGGCTCGGTCCGCTCGCGGAGTCCGTGAAATCCATACCGGGTGCGCCAGCGGCGATTGAAGGCATCAAGAAGATGGTGAGCGCCTGGGCACTGAAGCAGGGGTTCGACACGGCCAAGATCTCCCCGATGCTCGGCGCGCTGCAGTCAGGCGACTACGCAGGGATGGCCAAGCAAGGAGCCACGTTGCTGGGGTCGGGCGGTGTCACGGATCAGCAAAAGGGATTGCTGAACGGCGTGATGGGTGCCTACGGCATCGAAGCCGGCGGCCTGATGGACAAGGCCAGGAAACTGTTC
Organism: Opitutaceae bacterium; assembly: GCA_035513275.1. GTDB lineage: Bacteria > Verrucomicrobiota > Verrucomicrobiia > Opitutales > Opitutaceae > DATKCJ01. Next base: position 3,974 of record DATKCJ010000385.1, on the reverse strand, counting down.
TGATCGGGAACGCCGCGGATTTGAATCGCGAAAGTGATCCGTCACAGAGGTCACGGAGTCGACACAGAGTTCACGGAGACTGAAGATCTCTCTAAGGACTCGGCTTGGATTTTTGTGATACCATCTGTGAATTTGTTGTCGTGCTGCGTGCATCTCCCTCCAAGCAATTCAGGGAACGCTGATCCTCGCTGATCTCCGCTCATCAAATCAGCGCCAATGAGCGCAAATTAGCGTTCTCAAAGTTCCTCTCCTTTGGTTCGCGGATTGAGAATCACCTCAAACCCGGCGGGCCGAATGGGGCGGTCACCTAGACGTTGTTGATCACATGTCCCGTGCGATCGCATCGATCGCGGCGTGAAGATCGGCGGGCAGTGGACCGAGCGCGAAGCGCGAGACGTTCTCCTCGATCTCGTGCGGATGACACGCGCCGACGAGGAGCGCGGCGATCTTCGAGTCCGCCGCGACAAACCGGAGCGCCAGTTCGTTCATCGGAACGCCGCACTCCTGCTGCAGTTTCTTCAGCGCAGCGAGCTGACGGTCCGCGTGGCGCCCGAAGTAGGTGCCCTCCGTCCTCCACCCTTCCGGGATCCGGTTCACGAATGTGAACACGCCGGCAATGATCACCGCCGTGTTCACTGCCGCGGCGGCCGGCATCAGCGTGTCGCGCGCGGTGACGTTCAGCGGATGGAGGTTGTAGGCGCAAAGGACTGAATCGATTCCGGGAATTTCCGAGACGATGCGCGCCAGGTGACGCGCGTTGTTGCCGGCGACACCGATATGACGGCACAGCCCCGCGGCCTTGGCCGAGCGGAGAAACTCGACCACCGGCGCATCCGCAAAGTGGTAGTCGCGCTGCAGGTCGAACAACTCGAGAGGACGAATCTCGGAGCGATCCTCCCACCACACGGACCAGTCGGCCTCGTGAACCTGGAGCAGATCGACCGAGTCCCGGCGGAGCAGACGGAGGCACTCGCCGAGTTGCACGAGCATCGCCTCGGGCGACCGGAAATGCCGCGCCTCGCGAAAATACCCGATCTTCGTCGCGAGGAACGGACGCTCCCCTGCCCCGCCGAACGCTTCGCCGAGGACCGCGAGCGAAATCCCGGAGCGATACAGCACCGAGGTATCGAAGTAGCGCACGCCGAGTTCCCACGCCCGACGCGCCGTGGCGACCGAAGTGTCGAATCCCGCATAGTTCACAAAGCCCGCCCCGAACCCAAGCACCGGGCCGATCGCCTTGGGATCGCGGATGCCTGAAAACAGGGGGTGGTTCATATTCTGACTCCGGTTCTGAGGTGTAGCCCGCTGCGGAAGCCCCTCGACGCCGCTCGGGGCCCTGAGCTTGTCGATGGGCAGCGGGACCGTTTGTTGCACTTGTCCCTGCGCTTCCGCGCAGAGCTACGTATTTCCGGCAACTTCAGAATCCAAGTCATATGCGGTAGACGCGGTCTGCGTTACTGCGGAACACGGCCGCTTGCTCCGCTGCGTTCAGACTCTCCACGAAACGCTGCGCGATTTCCAGCCAGCGGACATAGCCGACCGCGAGCTTGGCGACCGGCCAGTCGCCGCCGAACAGCAGCCTCGACGAACCGAAGCACTCGAGCAGGTGCTCCGCGTAAGGCCGGAGTTGCGCCTCAGTCCAGTCGGCGTGACCGGCTTCCGTGGCGAGTCCAGAGAGTTTGCAGACGATGTTGGGCAGCGCCGCGAGCGCGCGGATGTGCGCGCGCCACGGGTCCATCAATCCGTCGCGGATGCCGGGCTTGCCGCCGTGGTCGAGAATGAAGCTCGCTTGCGGACACCGGCTCACCAACTCGATCACGGCCGGGAGCTGCGGGTGCTTGCAGCAGATGTCGAAGCTGTAGCCGAGTCTCGCGGCCTCCTGAACACCGCGGATGAATTCGGGGCGCGCGCAGAAATCGACCGCGTCGTGCTCGAAGTGGTGTCGCACGCCTTTCACGAGCGGAAACTCGCGCAGTGCAGCCAGGTCGGCCGTGGTCCGCTCGCCGGCGTTGATAACAACCTTCGCGACGATCGCGCGGATACGCGGCTCGCGCGCGGCGAGTTCCGACACCCACTGCACTTCCTCGAGCGGTGGTCCACCGGCCTCGACGAAGACGATCTTCTCCGGCAGATGCCCGGGCGCCTCGGCGAGGAGATTCTCCGTCGTATGCCGGTGGGCGATCGCCGGGACCTCGTGCAGCCAGGTGTATTGGCCGAGCGCATCCCGGTCCCAGAAATGCATGTGCGCGTCGGTGAAGTTCAAGGTGCGAGAGTGGCGGCGTCGAACAGAGTCACGTTGGGACATCTATCTCCGCCCGATGCAACCTGCAATAGCCCGGCCACCGAGGCCGCCGCGCAAGCCTCGAAGGCGAAGACAAACCGCAAACCCGGCCGTCACATCGCGTGCTTGCGAGGGCTGCGCATTGCGGTAGGTTGAGGCCGTGACCAGGCAGGTAACAGTTGAATTGCCCGAGGAGGCGGCCAAAGCGATCAACGTGCGGCCGGAGGAATTGCCGCGCGAGCTTCGCGAAGCAGCCGTGCTGCGTTGGTTCGAGGAAGGCCGGCTTTCACAAGGCCAGGCGGCGATGGCACTCGGTCTGACGCGAGGTCATTTTTTCGACCTATTGGCGGCGCACCGGATGTCACCGATTCAGATGAGCACTGGCGATTTGGACCATGACTTCCAGCGTCGCTGAGCGCTGGGTCGTCAATGCCTCGCCGATCATCCTATTGGGCAAGGCTGGGATCATTCATTTGCTCCCGAAGTTGTGCACCGAGCTGGTCGTGCCTGAGGGTGTGCTTGCGGAAGTGTCTTCAGGCAACGCGGCCGATGCCGGGCGCGATTGGTTGAATGGAGCGGGCCGGGATTATCTCCGCAAAGTCTCGCCAGTGCTTCCCGCGCTGATTGGCTGGGGTGGCGGTCCAGGCGAGATCGAAGTCATTTCCTGGGCGATGCAAAACCCGGGATTCGTAGCGATCCTCGATGATCGCGCGGCACGAAATCTCGCAGTTCTTCACGGCGTTCCGGTCATAGGATCACTTCGCGTAATTGTTATCGCGAAGGAACGCGGATTAATCCAGCAAGCGCGCCCGGTGCTGGAGCGACTCCGCGGAGCCGGTGCCTACGTGAGCGATTCCCTGGTTGACCGTGCTATTGAACTGGCGGGTGAATCCTGAGCTCCTGAATTGGAAGATGACGATTCGAAGGTCGTCGTCTGAGCTCGCCTGACAAACGGCGTCAGCAAGGGAGGAAGTGACAACTAAAGTGTGCAGCGACAAGATCCTGCCCGAACAGTGGAAACTCTGACAGAATGCCATTCACCGAATCGGAGATTCTTCTTCGGCTGAGACGCTCATGGGCCTGACGATCAACTTCGCTTTGCGGGCAGTGATCGACACCGGCGAGGCCGGCGTCGCGGACATCGTGGCGAAGATGCACAGGACCGCCTGTCGTTTTCAACGCGAAGGCCGGATCGATCGCGTCGGCGCCGTCCGCGCCGCGTCGGCCGACATGTTCGGCCTCTCCGAGTATTTGATCGTGGAACTGCCGGACGATCCGCACACGAGCCGCGGGATCGAGGTGCCGCCCGCACAGGGACGCGTCTTTCACGTTTCACTGGCACCGGGCTGTGAACCTCTCCTCCTGGGACTCTGCCGCTACCCGACGGAAGTTCCCGACCGCGCCACGGGCCGGGTCCGTCGGGTGCGGCGCACCGGCTGGCGGATCTCGGGTTCTTGCAAGACGCAGTATGCGAGCCTCCGTGGTTGGGAGCCCTTCCGCCGCTGTCACACTGCGGCTGTGGATCTCTTGGTTGCGATTCGCAGCCTCGGCGTCCGTGTGAAGGTCTGCGACGAAGGCGGCTACTGGCCCGGCGGTGACGAGTCATCGCTGCGAGCGAGTGTCGAACGCATGAACCGCCTCGTGGCAGGCATGGCGGGCGCGCTGCGCGATGCGTCCGATGAAGAAGATGGCC
>DATKCJ010000384.1:0-11523 GCA_035513275.1 Opitutaceae bacterium | reverse complement strand
ATCCAACCTCCAAGCTCCAGAGAACCTTCAATGATAAAACTCCGAATTTGGAAATTGAGGTTTTGTGATTCCTTGGAGGTTGGGCGCTTGGAGCTTCGAGTGTAGCCGCCTGTGGCCCCCGTGGTCACTGTTTCACGACTCGCGACCTTATTCCCTTCGTCCTTTACTCCTCTACTCCCTCATTCCACTAAATCCCTTCCGTGTCTTCCGTGGGCCACTCTCCGATCCGAATCCTCTGCGACCTCGCCTCCTTTGATCCGTCGAAGGACGACGGTGCGGCGCAGCGCTATGCGATGGAAATCGCTTGGTCACTCTCCGAGGCCGGCCTTGCCGAGATTCGCATCGTCGGCGGTCGCCGCACGAGCGTCCCATCGTGGATCTCGGGGCTTCGCCGGCGTCAGCACGCACGCGAAGTCGCAAGCGCGATCGCAGACTTCAAGCCTGACATCGTTCACCGTGCCGGCCACACAACGCCCGCCGGTTATCGAGGCACGCACCGGATCTTCTCGACCTTTAGCGACCCCGCTACCGTTGCGCACTCTGCATCGACCTTCGAGTCCTCGCACGGCCACTTGATCTGCCCGAGCGAGAGCGCGAGGAGCCAGGCGATCCAAGTTCTCGGGCTACCGCGCGACCAAGTCTCGGTGACACCTCCAGTCGTGCGGTCACCCCAATCGCAAGGGATCAGCCGCTCCGCCCGCGGAAACTTCTTCCTGTTCGTCGGCATGAGATCGGCCGCGGCGAACTTTGATTCGCTACTTCAAGCGGTGGCGACAACGCCCACGCTCTCGCACACCCGCATCGTGGCGTTCGGCGGTGGTTCTTTCACGGGAAGCGAACGGGAGCGATTCGCGACGCTCGGACTGGCGGCCCGTGTGACTGCTGTTTCCGGGGATGACGATGCCCTCGCAGGCTACTACGCATCGGCCCTCGCTCTCGTGCATCCCAGGATCAGTGACGATTTCGGCATTCCAGTTCTCGAAGCGATCTCCAATGGCTGTCCGGTCGCCAGCAGCCGCACAAGCAGCCTTCCCGGGGTCGGCGGCGACGCAGCGCTCTACTTCGATCCGACTGACCCCGCTGACATCGCGACGGCACTCGTGCACCTCTCGGTCGACGCCGGATTGCGTGAGCGCCTCGCAGCCGCCGGCCGCGTCCGCGCCGCGCAGTTTACTTGGAAGGCGTGCGCTGAGAAGATGCTGGAAGTCTATCGCTCGCCGGTTGCCACCGCGGACTCCCTTGGCTAAGAAGGGCCACTAGAAGGCACAAGAACCGTCGCCCAATGGGCTGCGCGGCGACCGACCAGGATTGAAGTCGAAAGTTGAAGTTGAATGGCGCGGGAGGACTTCCCGCGGATGCGCGCGAATTCAGACGAGGGGCACGGCCCTACTTTGTCTCCGACTTTGAACTCCATTTCGTGTGTTTCGTGCCGTGCTCTTCGAAGCCATGGCGAAGCAAGGTTATTCGTGGTGATCCATTCCGGCCTTCAACTTATCCGCGCCGCAGCGGCGCGGTCTAGTCGACGTAGCTTCTGCGCTTCACCGCGGGAACTTTGTCAAAGTCGGTGTCCGCTGTGACAAGCGTCAGGTCAAAACGAAGAGCGACGGCCGCTTGCCAGGTGTCGTTCTCCCCGAGCCGGAGCCCCTTCGCGCTTTGCTCCCGGTCGAGCCGCGACGCGACGAGGGAAACATCCCGGCCGAGTGCCACCATGCGAAAACGACGGAGGAACCTACGCGCCTCGCGCTCATCGCGGATACCCGCCGCGTATTCGCAGGCGGTGACCGGCGTGATCACCATCGGTTGCGTTTTGTTGGCCCGCATGAATCGCTTCAGTGGATAGTGGTCAGGAGACAGGTGCCAGGAGTCAGTGGACAGGGGGCGGGACGCCGAAGTCAGTCAGGAGTCAGTGGTATCATCGTCCCCTAGTCTGTCCGCTGGACGGAAGGCTTCTCAATGCGCCGGGACTGTGCTACCTTCCACGACCAATGAATCCATTACTCGCACGCATCACCATCGAGGCGGGGAAGTGTGGTGGCCGACCTTGCATCCGAGGCTACCGGCTGCGCGTGAAAGACGTGCTTGAGCTGTTGGCAAACGGCGCAAGCTGGGACGAGATTCTCGCGGACTACCCGTTCCTCGAGAGGGACGATATTCAAGCGTGCCTTGAATTTGCCGCCGTGCAGAACGACCATGCAGTGCTGCGCGTGTCGTGAGGTCATTCTTGATTGATAATCAGCTGCCGCCGGCGCTCGCCGGGTGGCTCATTACCAAGGGCTGCACCGCAACTCATGTTCTCGATCTCGATCTTGCGCGCGCCACGGACGATGAGATTTGGGCAGCGGCGGTCCGTGACAGGCTGATCATCGTCACAAAGGACGAGGATTTCTCGCGGCTGACCGTCCTGCGGCCCGAGCCGGTTCAAGTCGTGTGGCTGCGAATTGGTAACTGCAGGACTGCCGCGTTGCTTGAGGCGATGGAGCGCACCTGGGCCTCCATCGTTGCCGAACTGGAATCAGGATCCCGATTGATCGAAGTTGTTTAGCCAACATGCGCACGACCGTCGTCATCCCCTGCTTCAACGAGAAGAGCACGATCCGCGAGATCGTCGACGCCGTGCTCGCGGCGGCCCCGGCCGACAAGGAGATCATCATCGTCGACGACTGCTCGACCGACGGCACGCGCGTGATCTTGAAGGATGAAATCGAGGGGCGCGTCACGAAGGTGCTCTACCACTCGAAAAACCAGGGCAAGGGCGCCGCGCTTCGCACGGGATTCGCAGCGGCGACCGGCGACGTGGTGATCGTGCAGGACGCAGACCTCGAATACGACCCGCGGCAATACCCCAAGCTCTTGCAGCCGATCCTCGACGGGAAGGCCGACGTCGTCTTCGGCTCACGGTTCATGGGCGGCCAGGCGCACCGCGTGGTCTACTTCTGGCACATGGTCGGCAACAAGGCGCTCACGCTCCTCTCGAACATGTTCACCAACCTGAACCTCACGGACATGGAAACGTGCTACAAGGTCTTCCGCCGCGAGGTCCTCAGCCAGATCAAGATCGAGGAGAACCGCTTCGGTTTCGAGCCGGAGATCACCGCGAAGGTGTCGAAACTCGACTGCGTGATCTACGAGGTCGGCATCTCCTACTACGGCCGTACCTACGCCGAGGGGAAGAAGATCGGCTGGAAGGACGGCGTGCGCGCGATCTGGGCGATTTTGAAATACAATATTTTCCGCGGCCGCGGAAAATAGGGTCTAGGATCTTGGATCTGGGGTCTGGGGCTGGAGAAATACGAGACACGAACTGTCACGAAATGGATTCGTGGTCTTGGAGGGAGGTCCCTTGGTCCCGTGGCTTGCCGCGCCAAAGCTCGCAGAGCGACGGCGGGTCAGTCGTCTGTGGTCTCGATCATCGGGTCTGGGGTCTGGGGTCTAGGGCTCGGAGAAATACGAGACACGAATTGCACGGACTGGATCGGGCGAGAATTCGAACACGGATGTTCACAGGCCATTCGACAAGCTCAGGCTCAATGCGAAAGGAAACGAAGTGAACGAAGGGCTCTGATTCCGAACCTCCGTTGCCTCTGTTACCTCCTGCACGATCCGGTCCGTGGTCATGTAGTCCCGTTGTCTGGAACTTCGGGCGGGTGGTTCCATATCTCCCCGCCGCGAAGCGGCGTCCTGAGCGAGCCCAAGGGGCGCGTCGAATGGACTCCGTGGCCTCTGTGTCACTCCTCTTCCTCTGTGACCAACTTCCCTAGTCCGTAGTCACGCGGTCCCTCTGTGCCTCCGTGCCTCTGTGGTTCAATTCTGACCTCAGTGTCCTCCGTGTCACCTCTTCTTCCTCAGCGACCAACTTCCGAGCCCTTCTTCTTCCGTCTTGGAGCTTCTCTGGAGCTTGGTCGTTCGGCCTGCCCGTCAGCGGTCAGTGGTGAGTGGTCCAGTAGTTCCCCTGTCACCAGTCCCCTGTCTCCTGTTCTCGTCCTCAGTCCCCTGTCACCAATCCCGCAGTCAGTGGTCTCTCCGCCCACTTTCACTTTCACTTTCCACTTCCACTTTCCCAGATCCGTATGGCGCTTTCTCGTGCCGGCCGCCAAGCTCCGGCGAATTGACGCCACACTTTGAGAACAGGAACGACGAACTGTGAACTCCATCCCTGATACGCAGGACAATCCGTGTGTGGTCAGTGTGGTGATCCCGATGTTTAACGAGGAGGCGGTGCTGCCGGAACTGCTCCAGCGACTCACGCGGGTTTTCGACTCCAGCCCGCGGATCGCATGGCGGGCGTTGCTGGTGAATGATGGAAGCAGGGACGGCTCCGCGAGGCTGATCCGGGACGCCGCGGCGAAGGACTCGCGCCTCGAGATTCTCGATCTCTCCCGAAACTTCGGGCACCAGCCTGCCCTCGCAGCCGGTCTGGCCGCGGCCGCAGGATCCAGTGCAGTCGTGACGATGGATGCGGACCTCCAGGATCCGCCCGAGGTGATCCCGGATCTCGTGGCGAAGTGGCGGGAAGGGGCGGAGGTCGTGCTTGCCGTGCGCCGGTCGCGCGGGGAAAGAAGCTCGCGCCGCTTCGCCTTCAACGCCTTTCACAAAATTTTCGGCCGGCTGATCGACTTCCCCATCGAGCCCAACACCGGCACGTTCGGTTTGCTCGGTGGCGAGGCGCTCGACGCATTCAACGCGCTCGACGAGCGCCACCGGTTCTTCCCCGGGCTCCGCTCCTGGATTGGATTCCGCCGCGCCGAGGTGCACTACGACCGGATGGACCGCGCGGCCGGCGTGGCGCAACAGACGCCACGACGTCTCGTTCGCTACGCCCTCGACGGGCTGTTCAGCTTCTCGCACCTGCCGCTCCGCGTGGTCACTTACCTGGGCCTCATCATCGCCGCGTTCGGGTTTGCAGTCGGCGCATTCTTCATCGTCCGGCGGTTGCTCGGAATCGAGATCGCGTTCACCGGGTTCACGACGCTGGTCGTCCTGCTGTTGTTTCTCGGTGGCGTGCAGTTGGTGAGCATCGGCATCCTCGGCGAATACCTCGGCCGCGTTTACGACGAGGTGAAGCGGCGGCCGCTCTACATCGTGCGACGCAAGGGATCGGGCGGAGAGTCCGCAGGAACGGAGTCAAATGAGGCGTTCACCGCGAAGGACGCGAAGTAGCGCGAAGGTTGAGGGATTCAGATCAGGCGATCAGGTTTGGAACGCTAATCTGCGCTAATCTGCGCTCATGAACCGAGAAAGCACACCGCACGGCCATGCCTCGCCGATTAGGCGAGGCACGCAGGTGCTCAACGACTTCTTGAATCTGAAACCATCAGCGAAGATTAGCGGTTACCCTTGCTGAGGCATTTCGGCTACGTTCGCCTTGCGACGATGAGCAGGCTCACGCCAAACGGGAACGGCAACCGGAGCTTGCCGGTCGCGACGAAAAGCCACTTCAGGACGGCGTTGATCGGTCGCGCAGGGATGGCGTCCTCGGAGCGGCCACCGCGGCGGCCGAAGAGTCGACGACCCTTGCGGATCGCCCAGACAAGGGGGAAGACAAGCACGTTGGTGTAGTTGGCGTGGAGCACCTCCCACTCGCCTGGGGGGAATAGCCCAACGAGCCCGCGGCGCGAATACCGGCGTTGATGGTGCAGGGCTTCGTCCCAATCGCTCCACAATGCCATCAGAGCCGGAACCGTGGCGAGAAACACACCGCCCGGTGCGAGCACGCGCCGAATCTCTCGGACGGCGGACACGTCGTCGGGAATGTGCTCGAGCACGTCGAGCGCCGTGACGATTTCGAACGAGGCGTCGGCGGCGGGGAGTGTTGCACTGTCGAGCGCAAGCACGCGTGATGGCGAAAGCCGCTTGCGCAGGAGTGCGAGCGACTCTTCGTGGTCGTCGAGCGCCCAGACTTCGCAACTATGCGTCATTTCTGCAGCGAAGCAGCCCGTGCCGGCGCCGCAATCAAGGAGACGCGGGCGCGCGCCGCGGGCAATCGTGATTTGCGAGGTAGCGCGCCCATCGCCGAGGGGCGCGGACTGTAACTGTGCAGGCGACTGCGCAAGGCGCGTCTCGGCCCGTTCGACAAGCTCAGGGCAGGCAAGAGGCGCCCTGCCTTGAGGGCGGAGGGTTTGCGTGGATTCCTCCGTTCGCGAACGGGCGACCGGTTGATCACCGCGGAATATCGCATGCCGCTCCAGCCACCAGCGTGCGAGTTCGCGCTTGCCGGCATAATACCAGTGGTCCTGCTCGACCCTCTCCAAGTTGGCGTATTCGGCAGGATCCATGATTCGTCGCGCTCAAGGCAATCGCCCGGGGATCCAATTCGCAACGCGGCAGAATCCGACGCGACGGAGTTTTCGACACGAATTACTCGAAGCCGCATAACTTTGGATCCGGACTCGGAAACGAAGTTAACGAAGTGAAGCGAGGCGGGCATCCGGAGAGACACAAATTCCACGAAGATCCGCGAATCTAACGAAAAGCTTGGGAAGGGAATCCAAACACCCTAAATCTGTTTCAAGGGATTCGAGTCCATTCGTGTAATTCGTGCCTCCAGTTTTTCGGTTTCTCCGTGCCTCCTACTCCCCGGTTCTTGATCCGTGCCCATCTGTGTAATGTTCGTTCGCCGCCCACAGGGCGCCCGCTGCACTCACCCCTGCGCCGTGGCTCCGGGGCCGAGGCCGATGTTCGGCAATCCGCCCGATGGGCACCCGCTAGCCTCACCTTTCTCCCGCAGTGGCGGGATCAAGGCTGCGCCATCTACGTGCTTCCGCACTTCGTCTCCGCGCTGGCGCGCTACGTCTGTGGTAAAACTCTCCTACTCTTCTCGTGGCCTGTAATTTCGGCTCGCGACGCACACGAAACTCCTGCGTCCTTTGGCTGAGTCGAACCGATGCAGAGCAGGTCACCACGAAATACACGAAAGTCGGAGATCGGACCGGAACTCTTTCGTTCGACTCCCACCTCCCAACGCCCTGTTTTCATTTCGTGTATTTCGTGTGTTTCGTGGTCACCCCGCCTGACTCATATCGTCTGAACCCATGCTCCACACCCGGCACAAGATCGCTCTCGCTCGAGCCGCCTACAAAGTTATCCGCGGAGCCCGCAGCATTGTTGGCAAGCCCTCCACCGGCGTGTTCCGCCGGCGCGGGATCCGATGGTCGCTCGACCTGGCGGAGGGGATCGACTTCTCGATCTACCTCCTCGGCGCCTTCGAGCCCCGCACCGTCAACGCCTACCAACGCTTCATCAAGCTGGGCGACACGGTGCTCGACATCGGCGCCAACATCGGCGCGCACACGCTGTTCTTCGCGAAATTCGTGGGCGATGGCGGTCGGGTGTTTGGATTCGAGCCGACCGAGTGGGCCTTTCGAAAACTACGCGCCAATCTCGCGCTCAATCCCGAGTTGGAGCGTCGCGTCGATGCCAACCACATGTTCCTCGTCGCGAGCGACACCGACTCGCGTCCGCCCGAGATCTACTCGAGCTGGCCGCTCGAGGAGCGGGGCAATCTTCACCCGAAGCATCTCGGCCAGTTGCAGGAAACCGGGAGCGCTGGCGCGGCGACGCTTGACTCGTTCCTCGCGGCGCGGCCCGACGTGGAGCCGCGTTGGATCAAGATCGACGTCGATGGAAACGAGCTACCCGTCCTGCGCGGTGCCGAGGGCACGCTGCGACGATTGAAGCCCGGGATCATCATGGAGCTCTCGCCCTACACGACACGTGAGGCAGGGCACGAGTTCGCGGACCTCGTGGAGTTGCTGGCAAACTGCGGATACTCTTTCGCGGAACTAGAGAGTGGTCGGCCTCTTTCGTCGGACGCCGCCGCGCTCGAGGCGCTTGTGCCCGACGGCGCCAGCCTTAACGTGCTACTGACGGCAGGCACGTAGGCGGATCACCGGCGCTGATGACGGGATTTGGAGTCACGGAGCGCACAGAGTTTCAATCCGAGGGCACAGAGCGTCTGCCTCTTTTCCGTGAACTCATTCCGGACTCTGTGTCCTCTGTGACGAATTCCGTTCCTCTATGAAAACCGGATCTTCCAAAGGCTGAACCACGTCATATGCAGCAAAACCAAGCCGTGGCGGAAACGCTGGATGTTCGTAGTGCCGTAGGTTCGGTCCTTGTAACGCACGGGAACGTCGCGGATGCGGAGGTCGAGCAGCGCCGATCCGAAGAGCAGGTTGAAATCCCCGAACGGATCAAAGTCGCCGAGGACCGCGATGCGTTTCGTCAGCCGGTCGTAGTTGCGCCGCGAGATCATCTTCGTGCCGCACAGGCTGTCCTTGATCGGCTGCCGGATGATCCACGAGAGCGACAGCGCGAAGAATTTGTTGCCGATTAGATTCAGGAAGCGCATCGCCTGCTTTTCCATCGGATACACGAGCCGGTTGCCGTTCGCGAATTCGCACGCGCCGCTTGAAACGGAGTCGAAGAACTTTGGCAGGTCCTCGGGCGGCGCGGTAAGGTCTCCGTCCTGGATCACGAGGATGTCTCCGCGCGCGCGCTCGAAGCCGGCACGGACGGCGTCCCACTTCCCTTTCCCCGGTTGCTGGAGGTAGCTCACTTTGAGCGGCCCGTTGTAGGCGGCGACCTCGCGCTGGAGCGCCTCCCACGTGTCGTCCTTACTGTGGCCCTCAACAAAGATTACCTCGGTGCCTCGACCGAGCACAGGAATTCGCTCGAGCGCTGGACGGATGTTTCCCGACTCGTTGCGCAAAGGAACGATCACGCTACACGAGATGTCACCCGTGAATTGCGGCTTCTGGCGCGGACGCGCGATGATGAAGACTGTGAGCCCGAAGATCCGGAAGAACGGGAGGCGGACGACGAAGCGGTTGAAGAAACCCGAGAGCAGCGGGATATTGAACGGCAGGAGCTGCTCGTGGCTCATCGAGACGACTTCCCAGCCGGAGAGCTCGAGGAGATTGATGAGGTCGGTGTGGGACAGCCAGTTGCTCAGCGGTTGCCTGGCGACAAGGCGGAGCCTCTGGCCGAGGCCCAGAAGTGGCAGCCAAAGGGTGTTGAGCGAGGCAACGTAGAGGCGCGTGTCCGGCGTCGCCGAGGAGTGAAGGTTCCCAAAGGACTTCTGGATATCCTGAAGATAGCCGGTCAAAAACGACGCCACGATCGCGTCGAACTTCTCATCCGGACTCTCCTTCTCGATGTCGCCTTCCCTGAACTCGCAATGCTGCGCGTCTGTCCGGGCCTTGGCGATCATCCCCGGGCTCAGGTCCATTCCCAGCCCTCGCGAAGGATTCAGGCCCTTCAGCACCGTGCCATCGGCGCATCCCCACGAAAGAATGCTGCTCTCGCGCGGGATGTGGTGCCGAAGCAACCAGATGAGTTGCGAGTGAAATCCCCTCTGCCACCAGCGCGCGCGCCCGTCGTTCGCGGCTACCCAATCAAAGTGCCGGGCGAGCGAATTCACGGCGCGACTTTGTCCGTTGTCGGAGCCGCGGAAGATTCGTGGACCGGCTCGACTGACGCCGACACTTCCTTAAAGCCGACCAGCCGGCTGAATCTGGAGACGTAACCTTCGTAGAATCGGGTCTCGAACAGCGGCTCGAGGATCAAGTTCATTGGCGGAGGGATAGACGCCTGGGGAGTTTCCACGCCGGTCTCGGGATCTTTATGGAACATTTCGTAGAACACGATCTGGTCGTAATCCCCCTTCGTCGCCAGATCCTGGAAGCGCTGCGGTGAACGGTTGAACGCCAGGAATGGAACGACAGGCCGGCGATTCACGACCAGCGGCAGAGCCGAATCCGCAACCACAAGCGTACGGAAGTCAAAACGCTCGAGCGCCTGTGACACCTGCCACTCTACAGCCATCGAGGCGAACATGCGTGAGGTCGCGTGATGCCTGCCGCTCGTGGGAATGGTCCACGCCCAGATCGAGAATCCCGCGATCACGGTCAGGATTGTCGCGGCACGCCCCTGTGCCTTGAACTGCGCAACAACCGCTAAAATCGCGAGCACCATGAACAGTTGGAGTGGCAATGAAAATCGCGAGGCCATCGGGTCATCGAACAGACCCCAAAAGTTCGTAAGGATCATCACCGCGTTGCCGACGATGATCGGAAGGAATGCGAAAATGACGAGGAGGACATGCAGACGGGCAGACTCCTTCTTCAACAGCGTGCGCGCCCCGACGATCAAGAGCAGCAGTGCGGCGAAGCCGGCGAACGAGACCAGCGGTGAGTTCGTAAGGTATCGCGACAGATCGAAGAAGTAATAGACCGCGTGCGAAAGATTGCGGGGAAGATTCGCAACATCGAAGAATGCAACGCCGAGCTTCTTATTCTCGAAGAATGCGTCGTTGGAGATGTAGACGAAGTTGAGGAGAAGTGGCAGCAGGATCATCAAGGGCGAGAAGATCGCGAGCCAAGTGAGTTCAATCCTCCGGTTCCTCCACCAGACAACGGCGACCACCGCAGCGATTGAAAGCAGGAAGAGAATGGATTCGTAGCGTGCCTGTGCGATCAGAACACCGGTCACTACCAACAGGTTCTGATTGGCGTCGGTCGGCTCCTCGGCGTAGCGGCGCGCCGCAAGCACCAAAACGGCAAGGAGCATGAGATTGAGGAGATCGTAGGCGCCGCTGGTCGCCACATTTGCCACGAGCGGAATGCCGGCGATGAGGAGCATGCCCGCGTAGCCAAATCTTCGTCCGCCAATCGCCTCGCCAAGCCAGAACACCAGCCAGAAGAGTCCGACGGAGATCAGCGCATTCAACACAAAGACGTTCGAAACCCGGTAACCGGAAACGTCGTGGACGAGTGACAAGAGGAACGCAAACAACAACGGTCGCTTGTCCACATGAGAACCCGAGTGGATGATGTTCCCGTTGTTGTAGTGCGCCTCGTTCGGCACCGACGCCTCGCGGACCAAATGCATCTGAAGGGAGATCGCCACGAGGACATACTCATCATACATCACGCGCAGCTTCCGCGGTTCGTGGATCTGCAAGAAGGTCGCACACGCAATCGCGGCCATCAGCGGACCGCCGTGGAGCACCTCAGAGAATCTCCACCCTTTGAAGGCCTTGAGGCAGACCCATACAGTCGTGATCACGATGGCCGCGATGGCCCAATACCCGAACCACCTCACGAAGGCCACGGCCTGATTGGGAGTCAGCAGGACAAATCGAAAAACAAGCACAAGCAATCCTACGGATACAAGAGTGAGTAGGCGAAGGCGCCCTGCGGGTGGCATTGCGGGGAAGAAACGGAGCATCATCCAAAGTGGCAAAACAAAAAGGCCGCCCACTGATGGGCGGCCTTCGAGATTTCGACGGACGACTTGATTACTTGTTGTGCACGAGCGACCGGCCGGTGCCGGCTATGGCGGTTGCGGTCAACTCCGACATGGTCGTGGTGATCGGGCTCGTGTTGAACGTGAATGTTGGGTTTGACGCCGTTGGACCGGTTACGGAGTAGTCACCCGCGATATACTCCGTATTTCCATAAAGCGCGGAGATGGCCACGGCACTCGCACCCGTCTCCATGAAATACTGGTCTGCGGCGCCGGCGA
>DATKCJ010000383.1:0-2805 GCA_035513275.1 Opitutaceae bacterium | reverse complement strand
CTCCGAGGGTTTGAATCACTTAGGCCGCTCGACTCGGCTCAGGCCGACCCCGGCGCAACAGCCGCGCCTCGTAGACCTTCCGCACGATTTCCGGCGCGTCAGCCCGCAAAAGCCGCCGGCCATTGGCGTCGCGGATGTGAGGCACCAGGCCCAAGTCGCAGTAGTGCCGGATCGTCACCGCGCCAGGGCAACGCTCCGCCTTTGCGACGGAACTCACCGTCTCTGTGAACTGTTTCCCCGTGTCATTCATCGCTTGAAACTCCAACCGTTAAGGGTTAAGGTGTTGTCACGTTTACATGTTTGATAAACGGGACACGTAGGCAACATGGCATCAGCAGTAAGAAGCGGCAAGCGAAAAGGCGAAAAGTCACGGTTGTCCGGCTCGGTGCTCAGGCGCAAAGCGCGACAAGGGGGTCGGCAGGAGTTGTCGGAAGCCTTGCAGCGGGTGGACCTGCGACTGGCCAGGTCCTTTGTCGGCTTCTTGAACGGCGACAGTTGCAGGGAAGCTTTCGATTGGGTTCCAGACGAACTTTCGAAGCTCGCGACGGCCGCGAAGATCCAGTATCAGGCGGCGAAATTTCCCGACATGTCAGTGAAGCCAGATCCCATGAAGGCGACGCCGGAAGTTTCGCTGAGGTGGGCCGCAGCGGTCGGCGTTTACTTCATCGAATGCGCTGACACGTCGAGCAATCAACTCGGACTGGCGCGCGACGAGTTTCGCCACGTTCGGACCTACCTAAGCGAGCAACTAGCCCCCTTCCAACTCATCACGGTCTGGCAGGTCGGGAATGATGGCACGCTGAAAGAGACCGCGATCCCGCGCCTCGATAGCGTCGAGCGATGCGTCGCGTACGTGCTCGGATTGATGCTGCTCGATCGTCACAATCTCCGCCGTGGCATCAAACGCTGCCGCAAGCAGGATGAACTGCAATTTGAGGGGAAGCGCATCCCCGGGTCCGTAGTCATGCACTTCTTTCTCGATCTTCCAAATTCAAAGCGCCTGTACTGCTCCGAAAAACATGCCGCTACCGATCGCAAGCGGCGTGAACGGGCAGACCCCACCGCGAGGAAATCAAAATGAAAGCTGCAATTTATGCCCGCTATTCAACCGAGAAGCAGAGCGAGGCCAGCATCGCCGATCAGCTGCGCGTGTGCGAGAAACTTGCCGAACGCCACGGCTTCGAGGTTGTCGCCACGTTTCAGGATGCCGCCATGTCGGGCGGCACGACGCGCAGGCCCGGCTATCAGGCGATGCTAGGCGCCGCCCGCCGCGGCGACTTCGAGGTGATGGTCGCCGAGGATACGTCTCGCCTCTGGCGTCTCCTGGCCGAGCAAGCGCCGCGACTCGCAGAGCTCGCGGATCTTGGCATTGAGGTCGTCACGCATGACCTCGACACGCGGCAGGAGTCCGCCGCGATCATGGGCGCGGTTGGCGGCGCGATGGCCGAACAATTCCGGCGCGAGATCGGTCGGCGCACTCGCCGCGGCCTCGAGGGCCGCGCACGCAAGGGAGCAAGCGCCGGCGGACGTGCATACGGATACGTCCCGGCGGCAATTTCTGGCACCGGAAAGGTTGAGATCGACGAGTCTCAGGCGGCGGTCGTGCGCGAGATTTTCAGTCGGTATGCGGACGGCTACAGCCCGCGCGAGATCGCGATCGAGTTAAACCGTCGCGGCGTGCCCTCCCCGGGCTCGACCTGGAAGCGGGTAACGCGCCGCAAGGAAGGATGGCTCAGCTCCACGATCTGCGGCGGGCCGAAACGTGGTGCCGGAATCCTGAACAACGAGACATACCGCGGTCGCCTGGTCTGGAACCGCGTGCGATGGGCGCGATCGGCGAGTGACGGCCAGAAGCGCCGCGCAATACCGAACCAGCCAGCCGAGTGGATCGTCGTCGACGACTTGCGCCTCCGGCTCGTGCATGAATCCATGTGGGAGCGCGTGAAGTCTCGGCAGGCCATCATTGAACGCGAGCGCGGTGCGCGCATCCGCGCAGGCCTGCGAGGCTACAAGCCGGGATCAGGTCCCAAGTTCTTACTGTCCGGGCTGCTCAAGTGCGGCGATTGCGGCGCCAGCTTCGTAATTGCGGATCGTCGGCACTACGCCTGCTCGAGCAGGATCCACGGCCGTCCGTGCAAAAACGATGCGCGGATCCCGCGGTCGGTTGTCGAGTCCGGGATCCTCGCCGGCGTCAAGGATCAGTTGCTCGCCCCCGACGTGATTGCCGAAGCCCGCCGCCGGGTGCAGCGCGCGCTGAAGGCTCACACGGCGCCGACTGTCGATCGTGGCCGCATCGCCAAGCTGCAGCGCGAAGTGCAGAGTCTGGTCGACGCGATCGCCACCGGTGCCCTCGCCGTTTCGCCGGCGCTCGCCGCCAGGCTCACGGCAACCGAGGCCGAGCTGGCGCGGCTGCAGTTCCAGGCCAACGCGCCGGCGCCGAAAGTCGCCGAACTGCTCCCGCGGTTCGAGGCTCGCTGGCGGGCGCTCGTCGCCAACTTCGAGACGGCCCTCGCCGATCAGGAGATCCCTCGCGCCAGGGCGGGCCTGCGCGAGATCACGGGCGACATTCAGGTCGTCACGACTCCGCAGGAAATACGCCTGGAAACGCAAAAAGGCGCCATCGAAGGCGCCTTCCTGCGTGCTGCCGGCGGACAGCAAACGTTCGTGGTAGCGGGGGCAGGATTTGAACCTGCGACCTTCGGGTTATGAGCCCGACGAGCTGCCAGACTGCTCCACCCCGCAACAGGGGCGCGAATTATAGTCAGCGCCCCGTCCGTTTACAAACAGGCGATGCGGACCTCAATC
>DATKCJ010000382.1:0-2050 GCA_035513275.1 Opitutaceae bacterium | reverse complement strand
CGTTTCGCGGATCATTCCGACCGTCGCGGTGGCCGGCGGATTTTCGTGGCCAACAGAAATCGGTGGTGCTGTTGTCCCTCGGTGAATCCCGTTCCGGCTCTGTGCACACCCGACTACGGAGCGTCGCCGGTCCTCAAGCCGACGCATCTGCTGACTCCCGCGCAGATCGCCTTCTACCACGCACACGGTTATCTCTCGGTCGACGCAGTAATGCCCGAAGCGGAGATCGAAGAAATCCGACGTATCTATGACCGCCTGTTCAACGAGGACCGCGACCGGACCGGCGCCGATTCCCATGACCTCAGCGGGGAGAAGCGCCTGACGGGAAAGGAAGCGATCCCGCAGCTTCTCCAACCCGCGAAATATGCGCCGGCATTGCTGGCCACGCAGCTGGTGGCGAACCTGAAGGCGATGATGCAACAGCTGCACGGGCCCGACACCAGGATGGTGGGCGACCATGCGATCAACAAACCGCCGCACAACGCGGCCGCGACGCCGTGGCATCAGGACGAAGCGTATTGGAATCCTGCGGTCGAGTATTCCAGCCTGAGTGCCTGGGTTCCATTGCAGCCGGCGACCACGGTGAATGGTTGCATGCACTTCGTGCCGGGCTCGCACAACTTCGATATCCTGCCCCACCGGCCGATCGGCAACAACCCACTGACACCGGGTTTGGAGGTGGAACCGGGGGCCTTTGATTTCAGCAAGGCAGTGGCCTGTGAACTGCCGCCCGGTGGCGCGACTTTTCACAACGGCCGCACGCTGCATTACACGCCGCCCAACAACTCCGACGACTTTCGCCGTGCCTACATCGCGATGGGATCGGCCGTCGAGCGACCGATGGCGACACCGCGCCGCTTCCCGTGGCAGGAACGCCAGCGTGCGGCGAAAGCGGAGTCCGCAAATCAGGACAGCAGGCAGGCGTGACTTGATCCAAGTTGCGCGTCAGGGAGCAGCCAAAGTCGGCCGTGCTCCCGCCCCAGCCAACCCGGAACCAACCTGGGCGCACATCCTCAGTCGACGCGTTGTGTCACTTGAGCGTTCGGGGCGTCATCGCATCTCGCCCGAAGCACCGGGCCCGTGAAGCACGAGCCTGCGACCCAACCGTTTCCGAGAGGGATCGCATCTACTTCGCCGCGAGTGCCGCTGCGATCGCGGAGGTGACTTCCGCGGTATCGGGCTTCGTGCCGGGCGCGAAGCGCTTCACGATCGTGCCGTCGCGACCGATGAGAAATTTCGCGAAGTTCCACTGGATTTCGCCGGGGAACGGCGAGGCTTCACCCGCGAGCGCGACGTAGAGCGGGTGGCGATTCTTGCCGTTGACATCGACCTTGTCGAAGAGAGGAAAGGTGACGCCATACTCTGCCGAACAGAATTCCTTGATCTGCTTGTTCGAGCCGGGCTCCTGGCCGCCGAACTGGTTGCACGGAAAGCCGAGCACCACGAAGCCATCGTCCTTATGTTTCGCGTAGAGTGTCTCGAGCGCAGCGTATTGCGGCGTGTTGCCGCACTTGGACGCGACGTTGACGATCAGCATCACCTGGCCGCGCCAGGGCGCGAGCGTCGTGGCGTTGCCTTCGATGTCCTTCACGGGGATGTCGTGGAGGCTCGCGGCGGACGCGATCATCGCGACGAGGCTGAAGGTGGCGGCGATCGCCGCGCGGAGGGTGGAGTTCATGTTTCGAAGTGTGCTCTGGAAATCGAACCGGTCAAACGCGCTTGAGAGCGCCGGGCGGCGCGAATGGGTCAGCCCCTAACCTTTGTGGTCTTTCTGAAACCAGGTGAAGAGTCGGTGCGAGGAGACCGGCTCTCGGCTATCGTTGCGATGCACCACAAACGTTAGGGGCTGACCCGTTCGGTCGCGATGCCGAGCGAATCGCGGTCATGGCGTCCCCGTGAGAAGTTGCCGGATCAAAGCCTCGATCGAGGCCGTCGTCTCCCGGTCTCCCTCGACGATCGAGATGCGCCGCGCCTCCGCGAGGTGGGAGAGCCCCTCGACCTGCCGGCCGCGCGCCAGAAGCAGCCGCGCGAGGCGCAGCTCGACCGCCGA
>DATKCJ010000381.1:0-6379 GCA_035513275.1 Opitutaceae bacterium | reverse complement strand
GGCATCGCGCTGGCGTTCGTATGCGCGCAGCGCGGCTACAAGCTGATTCTCACGATGCCGGAGACAATGTCGGTCGAGCGCCGCGTCCTGTTGAAGATGCTTGGAGCGGACATCGTGCTCACCCCGGGCGCCGAGGGAATGAAAGGCGCGATCAACAAGGCGGGCGAAGTCCTTGAAACGCTTGGAAACAAGGGATTCATGCCGCAGCAATTTGAAAATCCCGCCAATCCCGAGGTGCACCGCCGCACGACTGCGGAAGAGATTTGGAAGGCGACCGAGGGCAAGATCGACGTCTTCGTAGCCGGCGTCGGCACGGGAGGCACGATCACGGGGGTTTCGGAAGTCATCAAGGGCCGGCGCAAGTTGCACACAGTCGCAGTCGAGCCTGCGACGAGTCCCGTCCTCGCGGGCGGCGCCCCCGGCAAGCACAAGATTCAGGGCATAGGCGCGGGCTTCGTGCCGAAGGTGCTCAACCGCGAAGTGATCGACGAAGTCTTTCCTGTCAGCGACGACGACGCGATGGAGACATCGCGCGACGCCGCGCTGCGCGAGGGCATCCTCGGCGGCATCTCGACCGGCGCCAACATCTGGGCCGCGCTCCAAATCGCGCGCCGCCCCGAGATGGCCGGCAAGTTGATCGTCACCGTCGCGCCGAGCTTCGGCGAGCGTTACATCAGCACACTCCTTGCTGAGAAGGCGCGGCTTGCGGTGACGACCTGAAACGACTTAGGTCGTGAAATCATACGGAGCATGAATCGATCGAAGCGCCCGTGATGGATTGCGTTGTTCGTATCGACACTCGGTTTCGGTGGCTGTGTCGCGGGAGAGGTTTCAACCGAGTATCCGTCCCAGGCGAATCTATCGCTTTCGCAAACCGTACAACGCGATTTCGGGCAGGCTGACCCGGAGTAACATGAACGATTTCTTCGGTTTCCAATTCTTGATCGCGCCGCCGCCGTCGTCATTGGCGACGATGAGTGAGCCGATCGCGTTTTCTTTGCGCTGAGTCGGGCGCACCGCTCGCTTGCCATCGTCTCCGCAACTGGCATGCTGACGCCGTGGATAAGTCAGTGCTAGTCAAGAAGCGGCGCCTGCACGATTCGGATGGACGTGGGCAAGCGTGGGCGCAGCGAAGCCCTGCCGAGCGCCTTGAGGCGCTCGAGGTGATTCGCCGGGTCGCAACCCATGACGTTGAACAAGCATTTCCGAGAGTTTATCGAGTTACTCGAAAAGCACGGCGCTAGCTTTCTCATCGTTGGCGGATATGCCGTGGGATTTCACGGATTTCCGCGCTACACAGGAGATCTGGATGTCTTCGTCGCGATTTCGGAGGAAAATGCTGAACGGCTGGTCCGCGTCATGGCTGAATTTGGGTTCGGCGACATCGGGCTCACTTCTCGCGACTTCCTCGATCCTGAGACCATCATCGAGATCGGTCGTGAGCCGATCAAGATTCAGCTCCTGACAGGGATCGATGGCGTCGCATTCGAGCGATGCCTCCAACATCGTGTCGAGTTCAACGACGCTGGATTGCGAATCCCGTTCATATCGCTCGACGACTTGATTGAGAACAAGGCGGCTTCTCCTCGCCCGAAAGACCGAATCGATTTGGAGGAGTTGAAGCGCCTGCGTGATCAAGACAGCTCTGGTCCACAACCTGCGGGCGATTGATCCTTGTAGTCCGGAACGTGCCCCGCCGCCTAGATCGCAAAGTCACCGCCGTCTTTGGCGACGATGAGTGAGCCGATGGCGTCCTCGTTGCGTTTGATCGGTCGCACGATGAGGTTCGTGTCCTTGTAGTAGGCGATGCTGTGCGGCGGGATGGCCTGCATGAGCCAGACGTTGGCGCCGACGATTGAGTGCGCGCCGATTACCGTTTCGCCGCCGAGGATCGTGGCGTGCGCGTAGATCGTCACGTGGTCGCCGATGTCGGGATGCCGTTTCACGCCTTTCACAGGCGAGCCGGAGGCGTCGGTCTCGAACGACTTCGCGCCGAGCGTGACGCCCTGGTAGATTTTCACGTGGCTACCGATCCGCGCGGTCTCGCCGATGACGACGCCTGTGCCGTGATCGATGAAAAAGTGTGAGCCGATCGTCGCCCCGGGATGGATGTCCACGCCCGTGCGCTCATGTGCAAACTCCGAAATCATTCGCGGCAGCAGTGGCACGCCGAGTTCGTAGAGCGCGTGCGCGAAGCGGTGCAGCGAGATCACGAGCACGCACGGGTAGGCGAGGATGATCTCCTCGTTGCTGCGTGCGGCTGGATCGCCGACGTAGGCGGCAGACACGTCGGTCTGGATGACATCGCGGATCACCGGCACGCGGGCGAGCGCCTCGCGGGCGATCTCGCCGGCGCGATGCTTGGGATTGGGCTCGCCGGAAGACTGGAGGCACTTCTCCGTTTCGGCCGCGAGCGTGGTTTCGATCTTCGCGAGCATCGCGGACACCCAGGCGCCGACCTCGCTTTGATGCAGCACGCGCGCCTCGAAAAACCCCGGGAAGAGAAGGTGCATCACGTCGCGTGCGAGCGCGTTGACCGACTCCTGCGAAGGCAGGTTCTTGCCGTCGAGGTGGTTGATGCCTCCGGTCTTCGCGTAGGAAGCGAGCAGTGCCTTCGTGAGGGTCTCGATGTGCATGGCCGGGGAGTAGGAATGGCCACGCGACGGCGGCTCAGCAAGGTGATACATCGTCATGTTCTGTCCGTCTTCTGGCGCGGACCTGACAATTTCAGTCTTCCCTGCGAGTGCCTTTGGTTGTGGATTTGTGGCTCGCGTCCGGCTTCCGGCTCCGCGGCCCCGCCCTCAAACATGATGCGTAATCTCAAATTCACCGCGGCTGCTGCTGCGGCTGCATTTATTGTCCTCGTTCCAGACATGGCCCAGGCACAGCGCGTGGCGCCCGTCCTCAAGCCGACACCGCTTCCCGGGCTGGTCTACGACGCCGAGTTTTTCCCCGGCGCGAGCCACGACCCTGCGGTGCCGACTGTCGAGTCCGTCCTCGGATTTCGCGAGGGCGCCCGTGCAGCGACGACCGCCGAGGTGAAGCGCTGCCTCGACGCGTGGGCTGCCGCGAGTCCGCGCGTTCGTGTGATCGAGTATGCGCGCTCGCACGGAGGGCGGCCGTTGCACTACGTCGTGATCACCGACCCGGCGAACTTGAAGCGGCTCGACGAGATCAAGGCAGGCTTCGCGAAGCTCGCGGATCCGCGCAAACTGGCTGGGGGCGAGGCGGACAAGCTCGTCGATTCGCTCCCCGGCGTTGCGTGGCTCGCCTACACGATTCATGGCGATGAGACCGAGGGCACCGACGCCGCGCTCGCCGTCATCCATCACCTCGCCGCCGCGCGCGACAAGCCGACCGCCGCGCTCCTGCGCGATCTCGTTGTGCTCATCGATCCGGTTGAGAATCCCGACGGCCGCGACCGCTTCTTGAAGATGATCGCCGAGGCGCGCGGGGTGCAGCCCAATGTCGACGACCAGTCGATGGTTCACACAGGTTACTTGCCCTACGGCCGGACCAATCACTACGGCTTCGATATGAACCGCGATCTGCTCTACGGCACACAGCCCGAGACGGTCGGCCGGTGGCGCGTGATTCAGGAGTGGAATCCGCAGCTCGCCGTCGATTCGCACGGCATGGGCTCTCAGGAGTCGTTCCTCTTCTCGCCGCCGCGCGCGCCGATGAATCCTTACTACCCGGAGCGCTATCAACACTGGGCGGAGCTCTTCGGACGCGAGCATGGCGAGGCATTCGACAAGCAGGGTTGGACATACTACACCGGCGAATGGAACGAGGGTTGGTATCCCGGCTACATGGACACGTGGCCCTCGATCCGCGGCGCGGTCGGGATCCTCTACGAACAAGCGCGGATGTCCGACGACGGCGTGCGTCGGGCGGACGGGTCGATCCAATCCTACCGCGAGGCCGTGCACGGCAATGTCGTGAGCACGATGGCCAACCTCGCGACGTTCCAGCGAAACGCAAAGGAGATGCGCCGCGACTTCCACAACCACCGGCTCGCTGCGCTCGATCCGACGGGACCATTTGGGTCGCGAAGCTGGGCTGTGCTGCCGTCCGACAATCGCGGCCGGTTAGCGGCGTTCGCCAGTTGTCTTGAACAGCAGGGCATCGAGGTGCTCGTGCTCGATGGTCCGCTCACCGTGGCGAAAGCGACCGATCAATTCGGTCGCGACCGCGAGGATGTCACGCTTCCCGCGGGCACGCTCATCATCCCGAACAAACAGCCGCTCGGGCACCTTGCGGCGCTGCTGCTCGATTTTGATCCGCAGATCCCGGAGCCTTCGCTCAAGCACGAGCGCGAGGAGCTGCTCAAGAAAGGCAACTCCTCGATCTACGACATGACGTCGTGGAATCTCACGATGATGCACGGGCTGGAAGCGCTCGCCATCCCTGCTGCGATTGAGGGCGAGGGCACCACGCCGTTTGCCGCGACAAAGACCGCTGCGAGGCCCGCTCCTCTGGCAGACAGCGCTGTTGGCTGGGTGGCTGACGGGGCGGACGATGCATCGGTCGTTTTCGCCGCGCGGTTGATGGAGCATGGAATTCGCGTGCGCATCGCGGACAAGGCGTTTGAGTTCGACGGTGCACCGAATGTTCGAGGTTCTGTCATCGTCTCGCGGCGCGACAACGCTGCAGATTCTGCGAACCTCGCGACTCGCATCGGCTTGATCGCGGGCGAGTGCGGCGTCGATGCCCGCGCGATAGGCTCGGGTTTCGGCAAGGGCGATCTGCCTGATCTTGGCGGCGGACACTTCCGCCTGCTTGAGCGGCCGCGCGTGGCCGTGCTCACACGTGGCGGGGTCTCGACGGGCGACTTCGGCACGGTGTGGCACTTGCTCGAGCAGACGCTCGCGATTCGCAACTCGCAGATTTCCGACGAGGATACCGGCTACGATCTGCGACGCTACAACGTGATCATCATCCCGTCCTACTACGGCGACGGTCTCAAGGAAGCGTTTGCGAAGGACCTGCGCGCATGGGTGGATTCGGGTGGCACGCTCATCGCGACCGGCGGGTCCGCCGGAATCTTCACAACGGATAAGACCGCGATCGGTTCCACCCGCAAGCTTCCGGGCGCGCTCGACGAGATCGAGCCGTTCCGTCAGCAGGTGCTTCGCGAGTGGCTCGCGGCCGAGGGCGCGATGCCGGATACCGCGCAACTTTGGGCGCGCGATGTCGCTGCGGAAGTGAGCTATCCGTGGCGCACCGACGACAAGGACGGCCCCGAAGCTAAGGAACTCAAGCGTCGCGACGAGTGGCAGAAGCTCTTCATGCCGCAGGGCGCGATCCTCGCGGGCCGTGTGAACACCGAGCATTGGTTGACGGCGGGCGCGGGTGCAATCCTTCCGATTGTCACGGCCGATGGTCCGGTGCTTCTCGCACCCTCGGGAGTGGAGAGTCCGGTAAGGTATGGCGTGTTCGGCGCAGCGGACGGCGAGGAAGCGGACGGCGAAGAAGCAAAAGCAAACGCGCAGCCTTCGTTTGTTGGTTGGAGCGCAATGCCTCCGGGGCGGAAGTTGACGCTGCGGATGTCGGGGCTGCTCTGGCCGGAGGCTGCGCAGAGGATTGCGAACTCCGCCTACCTCACGCGCGAATCCATCGGCAAGGGGCAGATCATCCTATTCGCGGGGCGGCCGACTTTCCGCGCAGCAGCTCTCGGCACTCAGCGGTTGATGATGAACGCGATCGTCGCTGGTCCCGGCATCGGCACGACCGGCGCGATCATTCCGTGAGGTGTGGCCGCGTGGTCCGCTGGCTCGAGATCTGTTGATCGTGTCTGGTTGTGGGTCGGGCTTTACGCCCGACATCGGTTGGCGATGCAAGTGGCGAAGCACTGTCGGGCATAAAGTCCGACCCACAATCGGATAGATCACTGCCCCGCTTCGCGCATTGCGCCCGTCGCGCACGCTGTTAGCGTTTCAGCGACCGATGTCGATCGAGGACGACAACCCCGTTTCCTTGGACCGCCGTGACGTGGCGATCCTCGACGTGCTGCTTGAAACACTTCCCGACTTGATCTATTTCAAGGATCTCGAGGGACGCTACGTCCGGATCAGTCGATCGCATGCAAGGATTCTCGGACTCAAGGAGCCGGCTGATGCGATCGGCGTGACGGTGGAGGAATTCGTGAGCCCGGAGCACGCGAAGGTCGCAATGAAAGAGGAGAGGGAGGTCGTGCGCACCGGCGTGCCGATCGAGGGCAAGGAGGAGTTGGTCACGCTGAAGGACGGCAGGGAACTCTGGTTTTCCACAACGAAGCGACCGTGGCGCGACGCCGATGGACAAATCATCGGCACGGTCGGTGTCATCCGGAACATCGACGCCGAGAAGCGCGCACATGAGCGTCTCGCCGCCGAGC
>DATKCJ010000380.1:0-4021 GCA_035513275.1 Opitutaceae bacterium | reverse complement strand
CCGCCGCCCGAGACCCGCACCTTCGCGAGCGGATGCGCCGTCGCCTCGAGGATCGTCACGTGCAGCGACGGATCAGTCGCCTTGCACGCCAGCGCGCCAAAGAAGCCCGCTGCGCCGCCGCCCACCACGAGTATGCGTCGTTCCGACATCGGCGGCCATCGTTGGTGGGATGCAGCGCCTTGTCGAAGCCGGACGGCGAACGCGCTCACCCGCTCTGTTACGCTATGTTTGTGTACCCGAGGCCGTAGAGATCATTCGCGTTCTGCCACAGGATGCGCTCTTCGTTTTCCTTCGAGAGGCCGAGTTCGCGAACGAACTTCAGGTAGGTGCGCATCCGGCAGAGGGGCCAGTCGGTCCCGTAAAGGAGGTAGCGCGGTTCGCCCGCGTAGAGGATCATGTCGCGAATCTGCTCGAGCATGAACGCCTCGAACTTCGACGTGAAATCGCCAAGCACGAGCCCCGAGATATCGGCGTAGACGTTCTTGTTCTTGTAGACGACTTCCATGCAGTCACGGATCCAGGGATTGCCGACGTGGCAGATCACGATCTTGAGCTCGGGAAAGTCCACCGCGACATCGTCGATGTTGAGCGGGTGCGCGAACCGCAGTTTGCCGCGCGGTGTGTAGGTGTCGCCCGTGTGGAACATCACGGGAACGTTGAACTCCATCGCAAGGTCGTAGAGCACCCTGCAGCGCGCATCGTAGGGGTAAAACGGCTCGTAGCCGGGGTAGAGCTTGAGCGCCTTCACGAGCCCGTCCTTCAAGAAGTCGCTGAGTTCGCGCAGGTCGCGCTCCCGGTAGCTCAAATAGCTGACTCCCGCAACGACGTGCATCGAGTCGATGTCGCGCGTCAGGTTGACGACCTCGGCCACCGACGGCCTGTGCTCGTTCACCTTGTAGGAAGTGAGGATGAGCGCGGCGTCGACCTTGTTGAACCGCATCGACTCGTGGAGCTCTTCAAGCCGCTTTTCGAGGGGAACAACCTTCGATTCGTCGTAATTGTTCAGGTGGGTGTGGACGTCAATGATCATCCCGCGACCGTAGCCTATCCGGGGCGACGCCTCAACCCCGCGGTCACATCGGATTCCGCCCGCGGCGAGAAGATTGCAGGGGTTTGGCGATTGCGTCGCCCCACGCGCCGGCCAACATTTCCGGAGTGCTTCGACGGCCTCCGCTCTGCCCGCGGTTCGCCGGTGAGACCGCCCGAAAACCCCGACGCTCCGCCCAGATTCCCGAATGAAGATCCTGATTCCCATCAAGCGAGTTCCCGATGCCGACACGCGCATCCGCGTGCGCGCCGACGGCTCGGGCATTGAGGACGACGGCATCAAGTTCGCCGTGAATCCCTTCGATGCGATCGCGCTCGAGGAGGCCATTCGCATCCGTGAGGCCCGGGGCGGCGAGGTCGTCGTTGCCACAATCGGGGGCGGGGAGTGCGCCGAGCAGCTTCGCAACGGCCTCGCGATGGGCGCCGACCGCGCGGTCCTCGTAAACACCGCTGACACCCTAGACTCGCTCGCCGTCGCGCGCATCCTCGCCGCACTCTGGGAGCGCGAGGCACCCGCATTCGTGCTCATGGGCAAGCAGGCGATCGACGACGACTCAAACCAGGCCGGCCAGATGCTCGCCGCGCTCCTCGGTGTCGGCCAGGCGACCTTCGTTTCAAAACTCGAGCTCGCCGACGATGGGTCGAGCGCGCTCTGCAGCCGCGAGACAGACGCCGGCATTGAGCGCGTGCGCGTAAAGCTCCCGGCTGTCACCACCGCCGACCTGCGGCTCAACGAACCGCGCTACGTCTCCCTGCCCGGCATCATGAAGGCGAAGAAGAAGCCGCTCGAGGAAATCACACCCGCCGACCTCGGCGTCGTTGTCGCGAGCCGCACACATTACCTGCGCTACGAAGCGCCTCCGCGCCGCAAGGCCCGCGTGCGGGTGGCCACGGTCGACGAGCTCGTCGACAAACTTCGCGAGGCAAAAGTCCTTTAGCCGCCTGCCTGAGTTCTGATGAACCCCGCATATCCAATTCGAGAAGTCGGCCCGATATCTGGCGGCCCGTCCCGGCAGGCGGCAAAGTCGGCACTTCGTGCCGCGGGAAAGTCTTTTGTTGAATACTATTCAGCGCGGAGCGCTGATTTAGGAGTTTGTCGGAGAGGCGGAGACGCAGCAAAGGCGATTCCTAAATCTTCCAAAGGATGTTCGAACCCGGGCCCGACAAGCTCCTAGCCATGGAAAAGATTCTCGTCATCGCCGAGCACGACGCAGGGCAGCTCAAGGCCGCTTCGCTGTCCGCAGCAGGCTTCGCGGAACAGTTGGCTACCGCATCAGATGGTTCGTTTGAAATTCTTGTTGTCGGCCACGCGATCGATGCCATCGCGGCAGCGCTTCGAACGTGTGGCGCCGCTGCCGTTCTCGTAGCAGACGCGAATGCGCTCGAGCATCCACTCGCCGATCGTTACGCGCATGTGATTGCCGATGTTGCGCGGGCCCGCGGCGCCACGATGGTCGTCGGAGCGTCGTCGACATTTTCCAAGGATGTGCTCCCGCGCGCCGCGGCGCTGCTCGAAGCCGCGATGGTGAGCGAGGTCATTGGCTTGCGTGTCGAGAACGGCGAACCGGAGTTCCGCCGCGTGATGTTCGCCGGCAACGTGATTGCGACCGTGCGGATCGACGGGCCCGTGCGCGTGGCGACCGTGCGCGCGGCGGCGTTTGCTGCGCCGGCGGCGAGCGCTGAGTGCCCTGTCGAAGGCGTGTCTGTCGACGAAGCTGCACTTCCTGCGTTCCTCGAGTTCGTCGATCGTGAGGCAAAGGCGGCGGGCCGCCCTGACGCGACCGAGGCTCGGATCGTCGTGTCCGGCGGACGCGCTTTGAAGAACTCCGGCGACTTCGAACGGCTCGTCGGCGGGCTCGCCGATGCGCTCGGCGGGGCCGTCGGCTCGTCGCGCGCGCTGGTCGACGCCGGCATCACGCCCAACTCGCTCCAAGTGGGCCAGACCGGGAAGATTGTTGCGCCGGACCTCTACATCGCGCTCGGCATTTCCGGCGCGATCCAGCACATGGCGGGAATGAAGGACACCAAGGTGATCGTCGCCGTCAACAAGGACGCCGAGGCGCCAATCTTCGAGGTCTCCGACTACGGACTTGTTGCCGACGTCTACGACGCGGTGCCGCGGCTCATCGAGAGAATCAGAGGCGAGACGTCCAATTGAACACTTCCGAAGGTAGGAGCCTGCTTGCAGGCGATTCCGATCTCAGACGGCAAGCGGGCGTCAGTTCCATCGCTTGCAAGCAAGCTCCTACCTCACAGAGCCGATCCAAACGAGAATTCATCAATAAGTGACCCCTACGCGGGAAACCTTCGGCAACATTCCGTTCTCGTCGCAGATGGCGTTCTACGCGCTGGCGATCGCGGCAACTGCTGTCTTCGCGTGGGGCGTGTGGCGGCGCTGGCGGTTGTGGCGGATGGGCACGCCGGTAAATTTCCGGGAACTGTTGCGCGGCGGAATCGTGCAGGTTTGGGAGAAGATCCGGCCCGGCGCGCGTCGAGTGCTCGTCGATGGGCTCGGCCAGCAGCGCGTGCGCGGCCGTGGGCTCGCGAGCTGGGCGCACGGGATGATGTTCGCTGGCTTCATGGTGCTCTTCCTCGGCACCACGCTTCTCGAGATCGACAACATACTCTCGGCGATCTCGCCTGCGCTGAAGTTCCACCAAGGCAACTACTACGTCGTTTACGAGTTCGCACTCGACATCCTCGGCCTGCTTTTCATCGCGGGCACGATTCTCTTCTTCGCACGGCGGCTCGCGCGGCCCAAGAGTGTCGGTCACCGCGCAACTGATTGGTATGTGCTCGTGTCGTTTCTGCTGCTGGGAATCACGGGCTACCTCGTCGAGGGGCTGCGGATGGCTTGGCAACAACCGACGGGTATCGCGGCAAACTGTTCGCCCTTTGGCTTGTGGGTTTCCGGATTCTTCTCGGGCTGGAGCGAGGAGGAATCACGCTCGGCGCACCTGCTCTGGTGGTGGGT
>DATKCJ010000379.1:0-14028 GCA_035513275.1 Opitutaceae bacterium | reverse complement strand
CGTGGCCCTGCGCGTGAGCGCAGGGATCCGGATCCCGCCGCTCACGCGGCGGGCTACAACCGGAGAAGTTTCTTGGGAGGTAACGAGGCAGTTCCGAGCGCTCGCCGGCTTCTCTGCCTCCTTACGTCGGCAGCTACTTTCGGCGGAAGTCTTCTCTGTCTCTCCCGCTGCGGGAGCGCTAGCCCCCTCCGCTCAACCTCCATCGCGCGCGCCTTGCTTGCGTGGGAACTCGATCACGACTTCGGCACCTGCGGCTGCAGGTCGTCCATCCGGGCCGGCTGCCTCGGTGCCTCTCCTGGCGATCTCGCGCGATTTCCCCCCCCCCCCGCGCGAAACGGAATCAGGATCTGGATCGTCGTGCCCTTGCCGAGCTCGGATTCGATGCCGAACCTCCCGCCAACCATCTCAACGCGCTCGCGCATGCCGACAAGCCCGAGGCGCCGGTTCTTCCGGATAGTCAGCGTCTCCTCAACTGCGAAGGATTTGCCATTGTCACTTATCTCCATGGAAACGGCACCCGGGACCTTGGAAATGCTGACGCTCATCGATGTCGCTTGCGCGTGCTTGCCGACATTGATCACCGCTTCCTGCGCGACACGGTAGAGCACCGTGCGCCTGTTGTTGCCCAGCGACTCGACACCCGCAAACACTTTGAGCTGCACCGTGATCCCGGTGCGTTCCGAAAACTCGTTGAGGAACGAGCGCAGCGCCGGAATGAGGCCGAGGTCGTCGAGCTGCGGCGGGCGCAACTTGCGTGCGAACTCGTGCACTATGTCCACCGACTTCTCCACGAGCCGTTGTGTGCGGGCGAATTGCCGGCGGAGCTCCGCCGGGATCGCCACTGATGTCTCGCGCAGCAGCGAGAGGTGCACGTTGATGCCGACCAGCACCTGGCTGATCTCATCGTGCAGCTCGCGGCTGATCAACTTTCGCTCCTCCTCCTGCGCGCGCAGTATCTGGTGCGCCAGATTGCGCAACTGCTCCTGCAGGCGGCGCGATTCCTCGAGAAGGCGCAAGGACTCATCATCGCTTCTGCGAAGGGCCGATTCGGCCTTGCGCCTCTGGAGGATCTCGCGCTCAAGCTTCCGGTTCGATGCCGCGACAATCTCCAGCCGCAACTGCACCTCGGCGGCATGTTTTCGAGCCGAAATATCCACCACCGCCACCCGGCACCACGAAACTCCTCCGATGCCCGGTGTCGTGACGATCGCCTCCAGGTCAGCCCAGAAGTGGCTGCGGTTCGCCTTCACAAGGCGCATCTCGCATGCGCGCTTGCGATGCGTCTTGAACGTTTTCCCGAGGAATTCGTTGAACTCCTTCCGGCTCCCCTCCTCCACGAAGAGCTGAAAGCGGCGCTGGATCAGGCCGGACCGCTCGATGCCGAACATGACGGTGCCGGTCAGGTTCACTTCCATGATCCGTCCGTCCGGATCGAGTGAGAAGTAGCCGATCGGTGCGAAGTCGTAGAGGTCGGTGAATTTCTCGACAGCCAGGCGCGCGACGTGCGCCGACTGTTTCAGCTCTTCGTTCTGCAGTTCCAACTCGATCTGGTGCACCTGGAGTTCGTGCACGAGTCGCCTGACCTCGGAGTCCGAAGTGATGCGGCCCGGGTGTCCTTGCAGTTTACGCAGGCGCGATTTCGCCAAGCGCCTGAGGGCGGCGGCTTTCGAGGGGGAGGTCACCTTTTTCTTCATCGGGCGGAGCAGTTCATTCCTCCGACGGGACCGGGAAGTAGAGATTGAGAGTGGCGCCCGCACCGGGTTTCGATTGGGCAGTGATCGCGCCTTTGTGCCTTTGCATGATCGAGTGGCAGATCGTCAGGCCGAGGCCCATTCCCTTCTGCGTGCCTCGCGACTTGGTGGTGTAGTACGGCTCGAAGATCTTTGGCAGTGTTTCCTTTGATATCCCCACACCCTTGTCCGAAATGCTGAGGCACACATATTTTCCGATCGGCAGCAAGGCATCCCGCGCGGCTTCGAGCGTCACGTTGTAGGCACGCACTTGGACCGTCCCTCCTGCCGGCATCGCTTCCCTCGCGTTCAACACGACGTTTTGGATCACCTGCCCGATCTGTGCCTCGTCCACTTTCACCGCCCAGAGATCGTCGGGCAAATCGAACTCGGCCACCACCTCTGAATCGGCCAGGCCGATCCGGACCGACTCATGGATCAGCCCGGCCAGCGCAACGGTCTTGTGCTCCGCCGTGCCACCGTGGGTGAGCGAGATGAATTTCCGTGTAAGACCCTGCGCGAGAAACACGGCCCGAATCGCCTCATCGAGGAAGCCCTTCGTCTTCGCGGCGGTTGGCTCGAGCTGCGATTCGGCGACCTCGATGCTCATCAGGATGACCGCGAGAAGGTTGTTGAAGTCGTGCGCGATGCCACCTGCGAGCGCTCCCAGGGACTCGAGCTGGTTCAGGATAAGCTTGTCCCGCTCGGCCCGCTTCTGCGCGGAGATGTCGACGATCGCCACGCGGCAGTTCGCCCCCGATTGCGAGACGCCCGAGTTCCACCTGACCTCGAGCGGTTCGCCTTTCGCATTCTGAAGCGTCATCTCGCAATGTTCGCGCGCCTTTCGCTCAAACACACCTCCAAGAAAAGTGAGGAATGCCGGTTGGTCCGCCTTGGGGACGAAACGCTCGAAGCTCCTGGCCACGAGCCGCGAGCGGTGCAGGCCGAGCATCGAAGCGGCTGTGAGATTGGCTTCCGTGATGCGGCCTGCCCGATTGAGCGAGAAGTATCCGCTCGGCGCGAAGTCGTAGAGCTCGGTGTATTTATCAGCCGCCTCACGTGCGGCGAGGCCCGCCTGCTTCAGCTCTTCATTCTGCAACTCGAGTTCCACTTGGTGCACTTGCAGCTCATGCACGAGCCGCCGGACTTGGGCTTCGCTTCCGAGCCGGACGGGCGGGCCCTGTTTCTCCTTTAGCTGCGCTTGAGCACGCCGGCGCAACGCAGTCGCTCCTTTCGTTGCACGGGCCCTCGTTTTCATTTTTCCTTCTTTCGCCTCTCCACAGCCCGCGCCGGAGCGCTCTCCACGGCCGGCTCGAGCGCGTTGCCGGCGACGCCCGATTTGAACTGGGCCTCTGCCTTCGCAAGTTTCGCGGCTTGACCCACAGCTTCAATCTCAAGCGCGCCCTGCTTTTCGCGGAGTTTGGCCTCGAC
This sequence comes from Opitutaceae bacterium, assembly GCA_035513275.1. Taxonomy (GTDB): domain Bacteria; phylum Verrucomicrobiota; class Verrucomicrobiia; order Opitutales; family Opitutaceae; genus DATKCJ01. The sequence continues at coordinate 10,867 of DATKCJ010000379.1, read as the reverse complement.
TTTCTTTGCCGCGGTGACGTCGGCAAATGTCATCACCACGCCGTCGATCCGGTTGTCCGTCGTGCGATACGGCATGAGGCGCATCATGAACCATCGCCCGTCGGTCGCCGCGACTTCCTTCTCCTTGAAGACGAGCGTGCGAAGCACCTCGCGCGAATCCGCCTCGAGGTCGGGGTAGTTCAGGTGCGACGCAAGGTCGGTGATCGGCCGGCCGATGTCGCCCGGGATGAGCTTGATGATCGTCTTCGCCTGCAGGGTGAATCGCCGCACTTGAAGGTCGTTGTCCAGAAACACCGTCGCGATGTCGGTGCTGTTGAGCAGGTTCTTCATGTCGTTGTTCGCCGACGAGAGCTCGTCGAGCTTCGCCTGCAGCTCGGCATTCACCGTCTGCAGTTCCTCGTTCAACGACTGCATCTCCTCTTTCGAGGTCGTCAGCTCCTCGTTCGTGGACTGCAGCTCCTCGTTCGTGGACTGGAGCTCCTCGTTCATCGAGGTGAGTTCCTCCTGCGAAGTCTGCATTTCCTCACGGTTCGCCTGCACTTCCTCGCGCGCGCGCTGGAGCTCCTGCTCGACCTCGGTGTGCGAGTGGTGCCGGGCCAGATGCTTGGCGACTCCGCCCGCGGCCGACGGCGCGGCCGATTCCGAGAAAACCACGAGCACCATCCCTTGAAGGGCCTTGGGCTCCTCGAGCGCCTGCACGAGGACGTCGACGGATCGCGTAGACGCTCCAAAGCCGAGCTGGATGCCGCGCACATTGAGCGCCCCTTTGCGCTTCTGCACCACCTGAAGCGAGCGGGTCAGCGTGAACCGGAGCTGCTCGTGCGCCATCGCGAGGATGTTCCAGTTGGCCTTGCCTGCCGCCGGCTCAAGATACCGACCCGTCTTGCCGCTCACGTAGAGGATGTCGCCCGCCTCGTTCACGAGCACCGCAGGCGGCGCGAACAGCGAATGGAGATACTGATCGGCCACCGACTGCAGGCTCGGCGAGGGCACGCGCGCGGGGCGACCGGTCCCATACGCGCCCACTGTCGGCACCGGCACAAACACCGCGGGAAAATCAAGCGACTCGCTCCTTGTGCTGGAATCGCTCCGCCGGAAGATGCGCTCTTTCGCGGCAAGCGTTGCGAAAAGCCGGCCAAAGCCTCCGACGCTCTCCGCGCTGCCGAGGAAGAGAAGCCCGCCCGGGTTGAGGCTGTAGTGAAACAAGGGGAGCAGTTTTTTCTGCAGCTCCGGCGTGAGGTAGATCAGGAGGTTCCGGCACGAGATCATATCCAGCTTCGTGAACGGCGGGTCCATGATCAGGTTCTGCACGGCAAATACGACCGCCGTGCGGATCTCCTTCTTCACGCGGTAACCGGTCTCCTCCTTCGTGAAGAATCGCGCGATCCGGGCGGGCGAGACGACCGCAGCAATGTTTTCACCGAAAAATCCCTGGCGGGCGCGGTCGATCGCGTCCCTGTCGAGGTCGGTTGCGTATACCTGCAGCGATAATTTCGTGCGGACCTTCAGGCGCTCAATCACCTCGCTGAGAACAATTGCGAGGGAGTAAGCCTCTTCGCCCGTCGAGCAACCCGCCACCCACGCGCGAATCACACCGCCTTCGGGCCGCTTCGTGAGGAGCGCCGGTATCGCGGACTTCGCGAGCTTCTCCCAAGCGACGGGGTCGCGGAAGAAACTCGTCACCCCGATCAACAGCTCCTTGAAAAGTATATCCAGCTCCTGCGGGTTTTCCTGCAGGTAGCGCACGTAGTTCACGATCGAGACAATTTGATGGATGCTCATCCGGCGCTCCACGCGCCTGTAGAGCGTTGTGCGGCGATAGAGGCTGAAGTCCTGTCCCGTGTGCGCGCGCAGCAGGATGACGATTTTCTCCAGCGCATTCTGCGTCTTCGTCTCTACCGGCACGTCGGACCTCGCGACCAACGGGCGGTGCTGCTGGAATGCGATGAGCTTCGCGGGCAGTTCTTCTGCCGGCGCCACGAAGTCCGCCATGCCGGAGTTTACGGCGCTGCGAGGCATCGCGTCGAACTTCGCCGACGCCGGCTCCTGCACAAGCACGACGCCCGCCCTCTCCTTGATCGCGCGGATGCCCTGGGTGCCGTCGCTTCCCATGCCGGAAAGAATCACGCCCACGCTGCGCTCGCGCTGGTCATCCGCCAGCGAGTTCAAAAACGAGTCGATCGGCAGCCGCAGCCCGCGCGGCTCAGCAGGCGTGAGCAGGTGCAGCTTGCCGCGCAGGATCGACAGGTCGGCGTTCGGCGGGATCACATACACGCAGTTCTTTTTCACCTTAACGCCGTCCTTCACCTGCATCACCTTCATCGCGGTGACGCGCTGGAGGAGTTCGGGCATCATCCCTTTGTGTTTTGGGTCCAGATGCTGGACGACGATGTAGGCCATCCCGCTGTCCGCCGGCATGCCGCCGAGGAATAGCGCGAGCGCCTCGAGCCCGCCCGCCGACGCGCCGATTCCCACGATGGGAAAGAGGTGGCTCGTCTTGGCGCGGCGTTTGATAGTCTTCGGACTGCGTTTCCGTTTCATGTTTGCGTCACTCCTGCGGCAGTGGAGGGGGATTCATCCATCTTGCTTGCTCGCATTAGTAACAGTCGGGCCGCAGGAGCGAAAGCAGCAATCTTGAGGGCTCGGATCATCGGTTGGAGTCCACTGACTCGGCAGCGTGCTTCCGATATCTTGGAGGGAGTCCGTATCGTCTGATCGCGATCATGACGCCCGCGAAAACTGCCAGCAGGCCGGTCACCCAAAAAGGGATAGGGAGCCCGAAAAGCAGGTTGAGGCCGAATACTATGAGGAATATGGCAAGGGAAAGCTGCGACATGCGTGGATTGAGATTTGGACGCAACCGCCGAAGACGGTTTGCGTTCTGTCGTCCTCATGATCGGGACGACGGTGCTGATGGCAGAATAATACCGGCCAAAGTTTGCGCGATACATGGGGTGTTGCCCTGCCGGCACGGCACTCTGCGCGATGCCGTGAAGATTCCTAGAGGCGCAGCTTCAGGCTCCGTGTTCGGAGTTCCGCGTTTACGCGGTCTGTGTCGGAGCCAAGGCATCGCCTAAAGGCGGAACTCCGAACCAGGAGTCACGGTATCTCTCACGCCTGGGCGAAAGTCGGGTTAAGCCCCATAGCGAATGGACACCGCGGGGCGTAGAGTCTCGCCGATGAACTCATCCACACAAAGTTTCCGGTCGCTTACGACCCATTCGCTCACAGCAAAGCGGCTGATCCCTGGCCTCGCATGCTGCGGCGTTCTCGCACTTCTCGCAGGCTGCGCTACCGAGCCGGAGTCACACATCGTTTCCGCTCCGCCGCCGCCGACGCCGACCAAGCAGTACACGACGACGACAACCACGACCTCGGCCCCGGCTGCGGTGATCGCTCCGGCGCCGGTCTACGTTGCGAACGCTGGCTATACGACGACCCAGACCGTCCCGGTCGCGAACACCATCGTCGTCACCCAGGCCCCTCCGACGCTTCAGCAGGAAGTCGTCCTCGCCCAGCCCACAACGCGGCACGTCTGGCTCCCGGGTTACTGGACCTGGCAGAATGATCGCTACGAGTGGATGGCCGGCCATTGGGACCTGCCCCCGAGCTCGAGCACCAGGTGGGTCGCCCCTCGCTGGGAGCGGCAGGGCAATGGATACAAGTTCACCGAAGGCTACTGGAACTGATCCAGGCACAAAATTTCTCCTTCTGGGGAGGAGGAGAATGTAAAGAGTGGCCGCACCCATAGGGTGCGGCCATTCCCGTTTATGGATCCGAGGACCTTCTGGGCGAGAGGCTATGGCGGGCACAGCAAGGCTACGGAGGACACGTCGTCTTCCGCGGCCGCGGGATCCCGCTAATGGACTCCCCTGTTTGTCATCGCGAGCCCGAGGAACGAGGGCGTGGCGATCCATCTGGCTACGCATTGAAATACTGAATGGCCGCGTCGCTTCGCTCCTCGCCATAACACGCAGAGAGTTCACGCAAGTCGGGTTTCACCCCATGACATCCGGTCACGGTTGTTGGTAGGTTTCGCGCGTGAAAAACGAGGCCGTCATTAATGACCCTCTTCACGCGATGCTCACGCGCATCACGGTCGAGACGCTTGGTTTGGACGCGTGTAGTGCTCGCGAACTGTCACCGCACAGTCCGCTTGTCGGCGGACATCTCGGTCTCAACGACCTCGACGTCCTGGAAGTGGCCGCACGGATTGAGGAGGAGTTCGATGTCTCATTCGGTGGCGGCCGGGGTTCGCGAAATGCGCTGACGAGCATCGCGAGCATCGCCACTTTCGTTCGGCGCCAGGCGCCAGTCAGCATCGTCGCGAGCCTGCCAGCGCTCGACCTGGAATTCGACGAAACCGAAGCCATGCAGCCGCAGGGTATGCACAGATAGCCATTCGATAGAATGCCGGATGCTCGCTGTGGCCGCTCAAGTCCGACCGCCGCGCACCGCCCGCAGCGGGTTTCACCCCATCCCATGGTCATGCATTCCTTGGTAAATTCGCCGGGTTATGATCGGAAACTCCGGCTCCAATCAGTCTCCGCAGCGCACGGGTTCCCTGTTTCCGACCGGCTTCGCACCCTTCGCGCCGCGGCGTCCGCCCTTCGCCCTGCATCCCGGCCGCGCGCGGATTGGAACGTCGATAGCCACTTCCAGACTTTCTGCTGGTCCTAAAACCGTGAATCGAACACCCTCCCCGGGAGTGCAGCCCCACCCCACGCTCCCCTCGCACTATGCCACGCCGGAAGCGAAGCCGGAATTCGTCAACCGCCTGTTCGACAAGGGCGCGAAACACTACGACTCCGTCGTCGACTGGGGCTTCCTCCGCAGCGGTTCCTCCTACCGCCACTGGACGCTTCAAAAACACGGCCTCGGCCCCGGTCATCACCTTCTCGACGCCGCGTGTGGCACGGGGCTCGTCGCCGTCGGCGCTGCGAAGATTCTCGGCACCGCGGAGAACATCACCTGCCTCGACCCGAGCGAGGGGATGTTGAACGTCGCACGCTCGAAGCTCGCCGCAAACTTCGTGCTCGGCCGCGCGGAGCAGATGCCGCTCCCTGACAATGCCTTTGACTTTCTCACGATGGGTTATGCCCTGCGGCATGTCACCGAACTGGAAACCACTTTCCGCGAATACCGCCGCGTCCTCAAGCCAGGTGGCAAGTTGCTCATCCTCGAAGTCACCAAACCCACGGGCCGCGTGTCCGGATTTTTCTTTCGCCTCTACTTCGGCCGCATCTATCCATCTCTCACGCGACTCTTCACCCGCAGCACCGACGCGCGCGACATGATGAAATACTACTGGGAAACAATGGACGCGTGCGTCCCGCCGGAAATCGTGCTTCGCGCGCTGAAGGACGCGGGCCTCACCGAGGTGAAGCGCCACGTCGTGCTCGGCCTGTTCAGCGAATACACCGCCGTGAAGGCATGACCCTGGGTTCCCCATGAGCACTACCGACGCCACGAACCGTTCTCCAGCCGCCCCCCAGAGTCACCAGGCAGACAGCTCCCGCCACCTCTCCCCGGGTGTGCGTGCGGAGTTTGAGCGGTTTCAAGCCAGCGGCGATCCAGCAGCGCTCGATCCGGTCCTGTTCGCGATTCTCGAGGACTTCACACCGAAGCCCCTTTCCCGGCCGCTCGCGGATCTGCCCGGAAACACGCGTCTGATCGACGACCTCGGGTTTGATTCACTCGCAATCACTGAAGTCGTGTTCTTCACGGAGGACTTGTTTCGCATCAGCATCAGCAATGAGGAAATCGTCCAGGTGCGCACGCTGGACGATCTGCGCGGCTTCATTCACAGCAAGGTCGCAGGCCGCCAGGTGCGCTGAGTCTTCTCACTCATGCAGTCGCTCCCCGTCATCACCGGGCTGGGTTTCGTCACCAGCATCGGGCAGGATCGCGCATCCGTGCTGGGCAGCCTGCGCGAACTGCGCCACGGATTCGAGCAGCAGGAATTTTTCGGCAACCCCAACCTGCCCGTGAAAGTTGCCGGCACGATCAAGGGCTTCTCCTTTCCTACCCCGAGCTGGCGCGACTGGCACTGGCCTGAGCACTTTGTCGTCGATCGCGAACTGCTCCGCGGGCTGGCGCCGCACGGTGTCTACGCAGTGTGTGCGCTGCAGCAGGCGCTCGCCGACGCCGGCCTCGAGCCCGCAGCGCTCACCGATGGCACGACCGGTCTCTTCTGCGCCTCCGCAGGCTCGCCGTTTCTCCTCAACAATTTCATCAACCAGATGCACGAGACGCGCGGCGAGCGCAGCAATCCGATGGGCATCGTCTCCTCCGTCGCCGGCACGCTGAACTTCACCCTCGCCGCGCACTACAGGATCTCCGGTTCGGTCTGCGGGTTCGTCTCCGCATGCGCGTCGTCGAGCCACGCGCTCGGCTACGCGATGGATGAGATCCGGCTCGGCCGCCAGCAGCGGATGCTCGTCGTCGGCGCTGAAGACCTGACCGCCGAGAGCATCATGTCGTTCTCCAGCCTTCGCGCGCTCTCGCACAATCCCGATCCCGCCACGGCCTCGCGACCCTTCGACACGCGGCGGGATGGCTTCGTGGGCACGGGAGGCGCCGTCGCAATCGTCGTCGAGGACTCGGCGCTGGCCCGCAAACGCGGAGCGCACATCTACTCGGAACTCATCGGCTGGGGCCAGGCAGGCGACGGCTACAGCATCGCCGTCTCGCATCCCGAGGGCGCAGGCCTGCGGCGCGCGATGCAGCGCACACTCGCCGACGCGCGCGTGAACGCACCCGAAGTCGACTACGTGAATGCCCACGCCACTTCCACGCTCGCGGGCGACCGCTCCGAGGCGATCGCACTGCATGCCGTTTTCACACAGGCCGGCGCGAAGCCGAGCGTCAGCAGCACCAAGGCGCTGACTGGCCACGGCCTCTCCCTCGCCGGCGCGATGGAGGCCGCGTTCTGCGCGCTGGCGATCGACGAGAGATTCATCCCCGGCGCTGCACATCTTGAGGAACCGGATACCGCTTGTGACGGTCTAAACCTGCCGCGCACTTCACTCGACAGGGCGCCGAGACTGGTGCTCAACAACAGCAGCGGATTCGGCGGCAGCAACGTCTGCCACCTTCTCCGCCAACCGGCTTGATTCTCCCATGACCGACTCCCTCCCACTCGAACTCAAGGAACTGATCATCGCCACGCTCAAGCTTCAGGGAGTCGCTCCCGGCGACATCCCCGACGACGAGCCGCTCATCGGATCGCCGCGCCTCGGCCTCGACTCGATCGACGCCCTGGAACTCGTGCTCGCGATCGAGAAAAAATACAACGTGAAGATCGGCAACAGCGAGGAGTCGCGCGCGGCACTCGCCAGCATCAACACACTCGCAGCATTCCTTCGCCCGCGCGCGCCGGGCGCCTGAGCGTTCGAGCGATGACCGCCCCGGCCGACAAGTTCTCCGCGGGGATCGAGGCCATCGACTGCATCACGCCGTTCGGCGACGCCACGGCGACGACCGCCGCGCTCCTTGCGAACCGCCGCGCGCTCGAACTCACGCCCGTCCTCGGTCGCGACGGCGGCGACCTCGTGCCGCTCGCGCTCACGGGTCCGATGGATGAGACGCTCTCGCCGCGCTGGCTGCCGCTGTTGAAGCGCATGGCAGCGGGAGTTCCCGCGGCCGCGTGGGGCACCGCGCGTTTCCCGGTGATGGTCACCAGCAGTAATTTCGGCGTCGGCAGTTTCTACGCGTTCACGCGCGATCAGGATACGCGCCACCTTCAGCACGGCACTCCATCCTCCACGATCGAGCTGATCCGCGCCCAGTTTGGCTGGGGTGAACAGGTCCACATCTTTTCGCACGCGTGCGTCACCGCGCACCTCGGACTCGCGCAGGCTGCGCGCCTGTTGCACGCGGGGATCGCCGAGCGCGTGCTCGTGTTCTCGTTCGACTTCGTCAGCCCGTTCGTCGCCGGCGGATTTCACAGCCTGAAGATTCTCAACGGCGGCATGCCCGCGCCCTTCTCGTGTGGCGAGACAGGCTCGATCGGCCTCGGCGATGGCGCGGCCTTTGCGGTGCTCACGCGCGAGCGGACTCAGTTCCGCCTCGAGGCGCACGCGCTGCACAACGAGATGTTTCACTTCACCAGCAACCAGCCCGACGGCGTGGGATTCGACAACTGCGCGGCCGCGATCGCCACCGCCGCTGGCGGACGGCGCGTGTGGGTGAAGGGCCATGGCACCGGCACGATCGAGGCCGGCCGCCTCGAGGCCGAGGCACTCGCGCGGCATTTTCCCGATGCACCGCTGACAGGTTGGAAAGGCAGCCTCGGCCACACGCTCGGCAGTTGCGGTCTGGTCGAGCTCGCCGTCGCCGTCGCGGCGCTGCGCACGGGAAGCATCCCTGGCACCGTCGGTTCCGCGGCGCCGACATTCACCGACAACGTCGCCCTCGAGCCCTTCGCCAGCGCGGATTTCGACGGCGCGATTCTCACCAGCAACGCATTCGGAGGCGCCCACGGCGCGATGCTCCTTGGCCATGATTGAGCGATTCCTCCATCACGTGTGTGTTGAGCTGCCTGCGGCCGACGAGGCCGCGGCTGCGGCGCGCGTGCGACTGGCGGAGAAATTTCCGCGCAACGCGGTGCGGCGGATGACGCACCTCGGACTGCTCCTCGGCTCGACGCTCGACGGCGTGCCGCTCGGGCCGGGCGATGCGGTCGTTTTCGCGTCCACGTTTGCGGAGACGCGCGCCTTGGAGGACTTTCTGAAGAGCTTTCCATCGGCAAGCCCGATGCTTTTCCAAACTTCCATCCACCCCGGCAGCGTGCAACAGGTCCTGATCGGCAGGCAGCAACCCATCGCGCGGCTTTGGCCGCTCGCGGGGCGCGCGCGCCTTGTGGAGCACGCGATTCTCACGGCGTTGATCGAGCCGGTCGAACGCGTCGCGCTCGTCGGCGGCGAAGAGCGCGGCACTTGGATCCTCGAGCACGGCATGGCGTCGGCGCGATCGTTCGCGTTTGGGACTCTGCTGACAAGCGATGCTGTGGGCGCCGCCGGACGCGCTCGATTCACACCGGGAGATGGAGCCGACGAAGCCTGCCCCACGCTCGAACGATTCGCCGAGGCGCTCGCCGCGCGCGAGCCGTTGCACTGGCAGGGAGCCGGCGGAGAATTTTCCCTCGAATGGCTATGAACGCCGCGAGTCATCAGCTCTATCGCAATCCGGGGCCGAGCTGGGGGTTTGGCTTCCTGCTTTGGGCGGAGCAGTGGTGGCCGCGCTGGCTTTTTCGCACGGGCTTGATGGCGGGCACATGGGTCGGCCTTGCCTTCATGCCGCAGCAACGCGCCCACTCGCGCGATTATCTCGCGGTGGTGCTGGGCCGGCCCGCGACTCTCGTCGAGGCTTGGCGGCACTTCTTCGCACTCGCGGAATCGCTCGTGTTCAGCCTGCGCGCCGGCCGCGGCGCGCCTGTGAACTGCGATATGGATCGCACGAATGCGGCCGACTTCGAGGCGCTCCTCGAGTCCAGAAGGCCCGCGCTCTACGGCACGTTTCACTTCGGCGCCTCCGACCTGCTCGGCTACCTGCTCGGCGAACGCGGCTTGAACATCACGATCATCCGGTTGCAGGTCGACAATTCCACCGACACGCGCCTGCTCGGCGAGCGCTTCGGCGGACATGTTTCGTTTCTCTGGATCAACGATCCCTCGCGGCTTTTCTTCGACCTGAAAGCCGCGCTCGATTCCGGCAGATCGCTGGCGTTGAAGTGCGACCGCCTCGAGTTCAGCGCGAAGGCCGAGCCGTTTCAGTTTCTTGGGGCTCCCCGGCTCTTTCCATTCACGATCTACCATCTCGCGATCCTCTTCGACCGGCCCGTCGTGTTTTGCATCGCTGTGCAGGACGGCCGCGAGCTGGCGTTGCGTGTCTTTTCCTCGCCTGTGTTCCGGCCCGATCCCTCGATCGACCGTGCGGCGAACACCTCCGCGGCCCGGCAGCACTTTCAAGCGGTGCTCGCGAATCTGGAAACCATGATTCGCGCGAATCCGTTCCTCTGGTTCAATTTCCTTCCCCTCAATCCGGAGGTCACGTCCGCAGCTTGAGAGCCGCGGCTGGTTTCGCCCGATGTCCCTTCGCGTCCTCTACTACTTCCCGCTCTACCATTTCACGCTGGTGCTCTTCGCGCTGGGCGGCCTGGAGCTAAGCCTTCTGGGTTTTCTCGCCGGATGGCTGCCAGCGACCGATCGGACGGAGCGGTTCTTTCAGCGACTCATCCACAAGCATTTCGCGGTCTTTCACGGGTGGTGCGCGCTCACCGGACTCGTCCGGGTGCGCTATCGCGGATTTGAAAGCATTCCCGCTGGCGGTCTCGTCATCGCGGCGAACCATCCATCGCTGATCGACATCACCTGCATACTCGCCCGCGTGCACGAGGCAGTTTGCATCTTCAAGCCCGCGATCCGCCGCAACCCGGTGCTCGGCGCCGCGGCCCGCCGCGCGGGTTATCTCGGCAACGACGGCGGCCACGACCTCGTGCGAGCCGCGGCGGACAAAGTCTCTGCAGGCAACAAGCTCGTCGTCTTCCCCGAGGGCACGCGCACACCGCGCGGCGAATCTCTGCTTCCGTTCAAGTCCGGCTTCGTCCTCATCGCGCGCCGCGGCCGCGTGCCGATCCACCTGGTGCGAATCACAACTTCCTCCAGAATCCTCGGAAAGGGATTGCCGTGGTGGCGGCCTCCGGAACTGCCGGCCCTTGTCGAAGTCGCGACCGGCCCTCTTATCACCGTCGAGCCGGATGCAGACGCGGCCTCGCTCGTGGCGGAGATCGAGGAGTGGTTTCGCACGCCCGTGAGAGAACCGAGTCTCGAACGCGAGGTCGCACATACATAAGGTGTCAACGTCC
>DATKCJ010000378.1:0-7576 GCA_035513275.1 Opitutaceae bacterium | reverse complement strand
CGGGGCGTCGGCCGCGAAGCAGGCGGTCGCCTACCGCGATGCAGGTGCGAGCGCGCTTTCGATTCTGACCGAGCCGACGCGCTTCAACGGATCGCCCGACGATCTCGAGGCGGCCGCGGCAGCGGTCGAGGTGCCGCTCCTCATGAAGGACTTCATCGTCGATCCCGCGCAGATCGCGCTCGGCGCGCGGCTCGGTGCGTCGGGAATCCTGCTGATCTTGCGCTGCCTCGACGACGTGCAACTCCGCGAGCTCGCCGCGGCGTGCCGGGAACACGACCTCACTCCTCTGCTCGAATGCCATGATCGTGCCGAGGTCGAGCGAGCGGTTGCCATTCCGGATGCCGTGATCGGTGTGAACAACCGCGACCTCGACACCCTGAAGATCGACACGACGATGGCGCTGCGACTCCTCGCGCATGTCCCCGAAGGCCGGATCACGGTGGCTGAGAGCGGCTACACTTCGCCGGAGGCGATCCGCGCTCTGCGCGGAAAGTGCAATGCCGTGCTCGTCGGCGAGGCACTCATGCGCAGCGGCGATCCAGGCCTGTTTATCCAAGAGGCGTTGCGATGAAGCAGCGCGTGAAGATCTGTGGTGTGACTCGCGTGCGCGATGCGCGGCTCGCGGTGTCGCTTGGTGCGACGATGATTGGCTGTGTGCTGGCTGCGGACTCGGCCCGACGCGCCACGATTTCCCAGGCACGAGCGATCGTGCGTGCGGTGGGCGGGATCGTGCCGGTGGTGCTCGTCTATCGTGAAGCGACGCAGGGGACGGTGCTCGACGCATGTGCGCGCACGGGCGCGACGACAGTGCAATTGCACGATTGCGAGGAGGCGCAGTGTGTTGCGCTTGAAGCGGCAGGACTGAGGGTGATCCGCGTGCGACGGATGGACACCTTGGGGCCCAGGCTGCCGGCCTTTGCACCAGCGCCTGGTCCGAGGCGCCTGTTTCTGCTCGATTCGGGCCGGGGCGGGACGGGCACAACGTGGAACTGGAAACTTCTTGGAGCGCGCGCGCCGAAGCACGTGTTCATCGCCGGGGGAATAGATCCGGACAACGTGGGAGAATTGATGAAGTTGAAACCCTTTGGGATCGACCTTGCCGGGGGCGTAGAATCGTCGCCCGGTGTGAAAGACGCGGGCAAACTGCACGCACTTTTCGCTGCGATCGGAGGTGCGGCGTGACGCAGCCACGAGTCGGCGCGTTCGGTGAATACGGTGGCCGCTACATCCCGGAGCTGCTGTGGGCTGCGCTCGAGGAGCTGTCGCGGGCGCACAAGGAGATTGTGCCCAGCGCGGCGTTTCAGACGGCGTTCACGCACGAGCTTGCGGTGTGGGCCGGACGCCCGACGCCGTTGACGGAAGTGCCGCGATTCGCGGAAGGGAGCGGCGTGCGCATCATCCTCAAGCGCGAGGACCTTCTCCACGGCGGTGCGCACAAGACGAACAACGTCGTCGGCCAGGGACTGCTTGCAAAGTTTCTCGGCAAGACACGGCTCATCGCGGAGACGGGCGCGGGCCAACACGGCGTCGCCACGGCGATGATGGGCGCGCGGCTGGGCATGGAGACGGTTGTCTACATGGGTGCGGTCGACGTCGAGCGACAGCACACGAACGTGCGTCGCATGGAGCTTTGCGGCGCGAAGGTGATTCCGGTGACATCGGGCTCTGCGACGCTGAAGGATGCGATCAACGAAGCGCTGCGCGATTGGGCGGAGAGCGTGGGCAACACGCACTACTTGCTGGGCACTGTGTGCGGGCCGGATCCATTTCCGAGCCTTGTGCGCGACTTCCACCGTGTGATCGCACGCGAGGCGAAGGAGCAGTGGGCGGCTTCCGTCGGCGGACTGCCGGATGCGATCCTCGCGTGTGTCGGCGGAGGCAGCAATGCGATCGGCATCTTCAGTGAGTTCCTTGAACTTCCGCAGGTGGCGCTGTTCGGTGCAGAGCCGGGCGGAGAGGGCGTCGAAACCGGCAAGCACGGCGCCACGCTTTGCGCGGGCAAGCGCGGACTGCTCCATGGCGCGCGCACTTATGTGATGCAGGACGCCGACGGCCAGGTGATCGAGAGCCACAGCATCTCCGCAGGACTCGACTACCCGGGGGTGGGGCCGGAGCACGCAATGCTGCGCGACTCGGGTCGCGCGCGCTATTTCCCGATCAACGACGATGAGGCGATCGCGGCGTTCGAACTGCTGAGTCGCACCGAGGGAATCGTGCCGGCGTTTGAGAGCGCGCACGCGCTCGCCCTTGCGCACACCGCGCACAAACGCGGACTCGTCGCCGAGGGCGCGCGATTGCTCGTGAATCTCTCGGGCCGCGGGGACAAAGACATCCCCGCCTACCTGAAACATGCCGGAGGGAGAAAGGCATGAGCTTCGCACTTCTCAAACACGCGCTGGCGACACGCGCGCACCACGTCTCCCCGTTTCTCGTGCTGGGCGACCCGAATCCGGAAACGTCGGTCGCACTTGCGGTAGCAGCGGTGAAGGCTGGTGCGACGATGCTCGAGCTGGGCATCCCGTTCAGCGATCCGTGTGCGGACGGACCTGCAATTCAGAAGGCGATACTCCGCGCGAGAGCCTCGGGAGTGTCGACCGACGGCGCCTTTGAAGTCATGGCTGCAATTCGCACGAAGTGCCCGGAAACGCCTTTCAACCTTCTCGTTTACGGCAATCTCGTCCACGCGCGCGGCTACGAGCGCTTCGCACGGGATGCAGTTGCTGCGGGCGCGAGTTCGCTCCTTGTGCCGGACATTCCGCTCGAGGAATCCACCGGACTCGCGGGCGTATGTCGCGCCGCGAAGCTCGGCATCGTGCAAATGGTCGCGCCGTCGACGCCGCCCGCGCGTATCGCGCAGCTCGACGCTGCGGCGGATGCGTTTCTCTACGTCACCGGGCACCAAGGGATCACGGGCGCGGACAGCAAGCGCGGCGGTGCCGGCACGGAATCACCGGTCGCGCGCGTGCGCGCACATGCGAAGAAGCCGATTTGCCTCGGCTTCGGGCTGAAGTCTGCCGACGGAGTGCGTGAGGCATTTGCCTCGGGTGCCTCGATTGCGGTAGTCGGCAGCCATCTCGCCCGGGTGATCGAGGCTGCGGCGTCGCGCGGCCGCGAAGAGATTGTTTCGAGTTTTGAAAACGCACTCCGCCCATTGTTGGGCGCGGCAGAGTGAACGGAGGAATTTTCCTATGCTAATCATCATGGAAGCCAGTTGCACCGTCGCCCAACTCACGGCGGTGGAGGATTGCGTGCGCAACATGGGCTACACGCCGCTGCCGGTGCCCGGTCCGAGCAGGACTGCGATCTGTGTCACGGGAAACCGCGGCCCGGTCGACAGCTCTGTGCTGTCGCAACTGCCGGGGGTCGTGGAGTGCATCCGCGTCACGAAGCCCTACAAGCTCGTCGGCCGCGAGGTGCACGTCGAGGACACGGTGGTGACGCTTGGCAATGTGAAGATCGGCGGGGCGAACCCAGCCGTCGTGATCGCCGGCCCCTGCAGTTGCGAGACGGAGGCGCGCACGATGGCGATTGCCCGTGCGGCGTTGAAGGCGGGCGCGACGGTGTTCCGCGCCGGCGCGTTCAAGCCGCGAACGAGTCCCTACGAGTTTCGCGGCCTCGGCATGGAGGGACTCGTGACACTTGCAAAAATCCGCTCCGAACTCGGCATGCCTGTGATCTCCGAAGTCATGGACATCGAGGCGATCGATGCCATGGCGGATAGCGTGGATGCGTTCCAGATAGGTGCGCGCAACATGCAGAACTACTCGCTGCTCATTGCGCTTTCGAAGACTCCCAAGCCGGTGCTCCTGAAGCGCGGACTCTCGGCGACATTCGAAGAGTGGATGCTGGCTGCGGAGTATCTGCTTTCAGGCGGGAACCGGAACATCATTCTTTGCGAGCGCGGTGTGCGCACATTTTCCGATCACTCTAGAAACACGCTCGATCTCAACATCGTGCCGGTGGTGCGGAAGTTCTCGCACCTGCCGGTCGTCGTCGATCCGTCTCACGGGGTGGGGCATCGCGATCGCGTGCGGCCGATGGCGCGCGCGGCACTGGCATGCGGCGCACAGGGGCTCATCGTCGAGGCGCACACCAATCCGCTGACGAGCTACACCGACGCCGACCAGACCATTGACATGAAGACACTCGAAGGAATCGTGCGCGATCGCGATTTCCTGGCGGGCCTGGAGAACGCGTGAGGCTCCAAGCCGCTGACGTTTCGCGTCGAGCCGCCGCGAGTTTGTAACGTAATACGTTACAAACGGGCTTGGGAGGCGTCTCGGGGGAGTTGTAACGTATTACGTTACAAACAGGCTCGGGAGGCGCCTCGGGGGAGTTGTAACGTATTACGTTACAAACAGGCAGCGCCTCTTGATGACGTGGCGTGGGTGCTTCGTTCTGCCGGATGGAGTGGGCGTGCAGGAGGCGGTGGACCGGCGGGATCCGCTTTCGCGCGTTCGATACGGCGAAACAGGAGATGGCCCCCGCCCGAGGGAAGCGAACCGCTAGCGTAGATCCGGCGGGGCGATGACAGTCGCTTCCTCGAGACTCGTGACGCCTTCCTTGACCTTGAGGAGCGCATCCTGGTGGATCGTCTTCATACCGCTCCTGATCGCGATGCGCTTGATCTCCGCGGTGTCGACCGACCGGCTCACGGCCGCAACGATCTCCTCGTTGTTCATCATGATCTCGTGGATGCCGATCCGACCCTTGTAGCCGACGCCTCCGCACATGTGACAGCCGCCTTGCGCTGCTTGGAAGACGGGCCCTGACCAACCGAGCGCCGCTTCGAGAAGCTCGTGCTCGCGCGGTCCCGGATCGACCTGCTGGCGGCATGTCGAGCACAGGCGGCGGATCAGGCGCTGCGAGCAGACGGCGATCAACGTTGAAGATACGAGGAACGGCTCAACGTGCATGTCCACGAGGCGCGCGATCGTGCTCGCGGCGTCGTTTGCGTGGAGCGTGCTCAAGAGAAGGTGTCCTGTCATCGCGGCCTCGATCGCGATCTCCGCGGTCTCTTGGTCGCGCATCTCGCCGACGAGAATGATATCGGGATCCATGCGCAGGAACGCGCGCAACGCGCGTGCAAACGTGAGCCCGATCATCCGGTTCATCTGCATCTGGTTGATGCCGGCCAGCGTGTATTCGATCGGATCCTCGGCGGTCTGGATGTTGACCTCGGGGCTGCAGACCTCGGCGAGCGCCGAGTAGAGTGTCATCGACTTTCCGGAACCGGTCGGGCCGCAGTGGAGGACCATGCCGTTGGGCTGGCTGATCGCCTTGCGGTAGATCTCGAGGTTTGCGGTCGAGAAACCGAGCGCGGTGAGCGGCAGGGTGGAGCGCTGCTTGTCGAGGAGGCGCATGACGACCTTCTCGCCGAAATTGATCGGGCCGGTGGCGACGCGCAGGTCGACGTCGATGTTCTTGCGCGTGTATTTCTTGAAGACGATGCGCCCGTCCTGCGGCAACCGACGCTCGGCGATGTCGAGGTTGCACATGATCTTCAGGCGCGTGACGAGCGGCTTGGCGACGCCCACGGGCAGGCGGAGCTTTTCCTGGAGCACGCCGTCGATCCGGTAGCGGACAAGCAGGTCGTGCTCCTTCGGCTCGATATGGATGTCGCTCGCTCCCGAGATGTATGCGTCCTCGATGATCCGGTTGGCGAGTTGGATGATCGGTGCAGAGCCTTCGCTGCCCTCGGTCTCGTCCGTCTCCATGAGCCCGCTGTCCATCTCTAGATCGACGTTGAGCAACTTGGTGACGTCCGTGAGATCGATGCCCGTCGAATTCCCGAGGAGTGACTTGTCCTTGAACGCGTTCTTGATGAGGGCCTCGAGCAGCGGCGCGGAGACGACGAACACCTCGTCGACCTGCATGTCGGTGGCCTGGTGAAATCCCTCGCGCTTCGCGTAGTCGAGAGGATTGGTCATCAACGCCGAGACGGACGACGGCGAGAGGCGCTTGTAGGGAAAAATGCCTTCGCGCCGGATGATCGCCTCGCCGACGGATTCGACCAGGCGTTTGTCGATTTCGATCTCCTCGGGTGAGGAAATCAGCTTCGTGTCGGTGAACCGTGCGATGAAACGCGCGGTGTCCTCGGGGCTGAGCTGGAACTTCGGATCGAGGATGCGCTGGATGAGGGCGGCGGCATATTCCGCGACTTCCGTGAGCAACTCGAGGTCCGCCGCCGAGAAGTCGCTTGCCGCGCCTTCATCGGATTCCTTGTTGATGATCTGGACGGCGCCGATGACGACATTGGTCCGGAGCGGGACCGTCAGCATCGACTTCACCTCAAGGCCGAAGGCGCGCGAGACGTCATTCACCGCAGCGTCCTCGGTTTCGGCCGTCTGGAAGAACTCGGCCTGTCCGGTCGAGATGACTTTGCCGACCACGCCGGATTTCAGCGGCACCCGCGTTGAGAGGAGTTTGTTCTGAATGTCGCGGAAGAAGGCTTCTTCCTTTGGGTCGGAGTCCCACAGGGCGGGGGAGAAGTAGACGTGCTTGTGGGCAATCTGCCCTTCCTCGATGAGGAAGAAGGAAACCGTCTGGGCACGCAGGGCCTCTACGATCTTCGTCGATGTGAGTTCGAAAACGGAGCTGAGATCCTCCCGGCTCGGAGCCGCCTTCGAGATGATCTTGAGGAGGAGATACCGGCGCAGTGTTCCGGAGATGTTGCTCTTGGTAATCAGCATTGACCAGGGCGCGTATGAATCGACATTCGGAACTATTCCGGGATCAAGTTATTGCGACGAAAGTGGCTTGGTGTTCGGAGTGATACGGTGTTGATACTGTCGCGATGCTACTAGAACGCCTTGCAAAGTGGTTCAAGATGTTTTCCCGACCTCGCTCGGGCGGGCCGCGCGACATCGGCGCCGCAGGCGAGCGCGCGGCTGAGCGGTTTCTTCACGAACGACATGGATTCGAAGTCGTCGCCCGCAACTGGCGCCACGGCAGGGATGAAATCGACCTCGTTTGCAAGGACGGAGACGTGCTTGTCTTCGTCGAGGTGAAGGCCCGTTCCGCAGGAGCATTGGTGCCCGGATACTACAGCGTTGACCGCCGAAAGAAGAAGGCGATGCGGCGGGTGATTCACGCATTCCTTACCTCCCTCAACTCGCGCCCGAGGACTTTTCGCTTCGACGTCGTCGAGGTGGAGATGAAGCAGGGCAGCGCGAATCAGGTCCTTGTCTTCAAGAACATCCCGCTGTTTCCCAAGGGCTACCACTTTGTCCGTTAATCCGTGCGCGGCAGGGTTGCACTTGCACCGCATGTTCCTGATGTCACAAACGCTTCCGACATGACTGAGGGCGAACGCCATCCATTCCTTCGCGGTTTGAGCATTCACCGGGGCGCGCCGCCGACAGTGGCGGTGATCTTCGGGGCTTCCGGAGACCTGACGTCGCGGAAACTCATCCCCGCCATCTACAATCTCGCGCACGACAACCTCCTGCCGTCGGACTTCAAGCTGATCGGCTACAGTCGCAAGGATCTTTCCGACGACGACTTTCGGAAGATCGTCGAGGACGCTCTCAAGGAGTTCTCGCGCAGGCCGCCCGACCCGCAGGTGCTCGCGCGC
>DATKCJ010000377.1:0-7375 GCA_035513275.1 Opitutaceae bacterium | reverse complement strand
TCGCCATCGAGCGTGGCGTTGATGCGAAACACGCCGTGAGTCGACGGATGGTGCGGCCCCATCGAAATCTCGAGCAGGTCGCCGTGGATCTCGTCGGTCACGGCGCGCACGGTCGGGCCGGGTGTCACCTCGAATGGGTTGGCGACGCTCATGACGTTCCGCCCTCCGGTGTTGGCGATTGCGTGGCGGGCGAGGGATAATGGACCTTCGCTTTCTCGAGCACCTCGTCATGCGGCGTGGGCTCCCACTCGTAATCGTCGGGCTCGACGTAGTCCTTGCGCATCGGGTGCGTCTCGAGCTCGTCCCACATCAAGATGCGGCGAAGATCCGGGTGGCCGGTGAATGTGATTCCGTAGAGATCGAAGATCTCTCGTTCTTGGAACTCGCAGCTTCGCCAGACCGGCGTGAGCGAAGGCAGCACGGCTCCCGTGCCGCGATCCGCGGTGCGCAGACGAAGCACAACCGGGCCGTGCTTCAGGCGCATCGAGTAAAGATGATAAACCGCCTCGAGATAGCCGGGCTCCTTGCGCGTCGACTTCGTTTCTACGATTTTCTCGGTGCCGTCGTCGGCCTTGACGGTTTCCTTCGTGACGACCGGCACTTCGCGGTCGAGCCAGTCGACGCCGGTGGCGTTGGAGCAGAAGTCGAGCGCGAGCGAATCGTCGTCACGCAGGAACGCCGCGACTTCCACACCATTCGCCGCATCGACGAGGATCGATTCCTGCGCGGCGGGAGAGGGATTTGGCACAAGCGCGATCGCGGCACCGGAGAACCGGGCCTTCAGGCGATCGACGATCTGTGCGGTGGTTTCCATGGGTCGCTAACGAGGGGAAACTTGCTTCATCTTGGATGGGTACTGAGGTAGGAGCCCGCTCGCGGGCGATGCATTGGTGTAGGTGGCGTTCTGCTGGTCAGCAGAATCGCGCCATTCTGCTGGCCAGCAGAACGCGCGAGCCCGCAACCTACAAATCGCCCGCAAGCGGGCTCCTACCTTCAATTCCCCAGAGTTTGCTCTGCGGGTCCGTTTGAAATCTTGGATTTTGGAACTTGGAGCGTTCATCCCTGAAGCTTCGGGTTGGTCGGGGCGCTCCAAACCGCGGGATTCGAAGTCGGCACGAGATCGGTGGCGCCAAACGCAGGTACGGGATACTCGGCGGCCTGTGCCGGATCTGCGTGGCGCGCGAGGTTGGCACCGGAGTGGTTGTGCGCGCGGATCTTCGCCTGAAGTTCCATCAGGCCGTTGAGCAGCGCCTCCGGGCGCGGCGGGCAACCGGGGATGTAGATGTCGACCGGAATGTAGCGGTCGATTCCCTTGAGGACGTTGTAGCCTTGCTTGAATGGGCCGCCGGAGATGGCGCACGCGCCCATCGCGATACAGAAGCGAGGCTCGGGCATCTGGTTCCAAAGTCGCACGACCTGCGGCGCCATCTTCTTGGTGACGGTGCCGGAGACGATGAGGAGATCGGCCTGGCGCGGTGATGGGCGGAATACCTCCGAGCCGAAGCGCGCGATGTCGAATCGCGCCATCGAACTCGAGATCATTTCGATCGCGCAACAGGCGAGCCCGAACTGAAGCGGCCACACGGAGTTGCTGCGGCCCCAGTTGGCAAGCTCCTCGAGGCTCGTGAGCATGATCCCGTGGCGGCGGAGTTCCTCGCGGCCAGCGTCGTTGATCCCGGGATTGGGGATTGGGTCGCTCATGAATCCGAACCAAGATGAATTGAACCACAAAGACACGGAGACACAGAGAGCCTGATTGGCGTTGGAGATCTTCTCTGTGTATCTGTGTCTCTGTGGTTCATCGGTTTTTTTGGAGCTTCGTTCGGAGTCATTTCCACTCCAGGTGGCCGCGCGCCCAAGCCCATACGAGGCCCTCGGCAAGGAGGAGGACAAACACTAGCATCGTGACGATCGCGCCGACAGACAGGCCGGTGAACGCGACCGCGAACGGCAGCAGGAACACGATCTCCACGTCGAAGATCAGGAAGAGAATCGCGTAGAGGTAGTAGTGCGCCTTGAACTGAATCCAGACCGGGCCCTTCGACTCGACGCCGCTTTCGTAGATCGAGTTTTTGATCGCACCCGGACGCTGGGGTGTGAACTTGCGCCGCCAGAGCCACGAGATGCCGAGCAAAATCAGCGGGAACGCCAGCGCGAAGGCGAAAAAGACGGCAAGAAAGGCATAGTCGGGAACAGTCATGCGCGCACTTCAGGCGGCGTGCCTTCTCGCATGGGTAACTGGGTAGGGCGAGGATGCATTTTTCGTGACCAATACTGCGCAAATATTGCAGACCCGACACTCTGTGGCGCAACCATTTTGCCCCCGCATTCGTTGCCAAAGTAGCTCCACGGGTTGCACGCTGCGCGACAGCCACTCAATCCAGCGGCCAGACGCGCGGGATCAGCACCATGCTTCCGATGAAGTAGATCAAGTTGAGGGGTATGCCGATCTTGAGGAAATCCGAGAAGCGGTAGCCGCCCGCGCCGTAAACGTAGGTGTTGGTCTGGTAGCCGATCGGCGTCGCGAACGACGCCGACGCGGCGATGGTGACCGCGACGAGGAACGGCCGGCTGTCGACCTGGAGTGCGGCGGTGATCCCGATCGCGAGGGTCGCCATGACGACGGCCGCGGCGTTGTTCGAGAGGATCTCGGTGAGCACGGTCGTCATCAGGTAAATGCAGGCAAGGAGCACGAGCGCCTTGTGCGAATCCGGCGCGAAGTGAGTGACGGCTGCGATGAGGTTCGCGGCGATCAACTCCGCCGCGCCTGTCTCCTGCAATGCGAGCCCAAGCGTGAGCGACCCGTAGATGAGAAAGAGAATATTCCACTGCACCGACTTGTAGGCGTCGGAGATCGTCAGGCAGCCGCTCCAGAAGAGCAGGACGCACGCTGCGAGTGCCGCGACCTGGATTGGCAGGACGCCGAGCGATGCAACGACGACCGTCGCCGCCACGATGGCGCCGACGAGGGGCGCTTTCTTGCGCAGGCTTTCCGCGGGCACGTGCTGCTGGTCGATCAGGAGGATATCGGTCTCGCCGCGCAGGTTGCGGATGGCGTCGTTCGGGCCGATCATCAGCAGCGTGTCGCCGAACTCCAGGGGCAGTGTGCCGAATTTCTCGCGCACGTTGCGCCCGCTGCGATGCACGGCGAGCACGATCATGTGGAAACGCTGCCGGAAGTTCGACTCGCTCAGCGAGTGCCCGATCAGGCCGGAGTTTGGCCCGATGATGCCCTCGACGATCGCGCCCTCGTGGGCGGAGATCTGGCCGAGGCCGAGGTTGAGCTCGGCGACGAGGTCGAGCCCCGCCACGCTTCGTGCGTGCGCGACTCCTGTCGGCCGGCAGGCAAGCACAAGCCGGTCGCCAACCTCGAGTCGCACGGCGTTGATGGGCGTGGTGATCGGCGTTTCGTGGCGGACGATGTCGATCACGCGGACGCCGCGGTTCTTCAAGAGGCCTGTCTCAGTAAGAAGTTTCCCGGCGATCGGCGAATCCACGGGCACGAACGCCTCGGTGATGTATTCGCGACGCTCGTCCTCCGTCAGAATCGAGGTCAGCGACTCGCGGTTGGGCAGGAGCTTGCGCCCGAAAAGCAGAATGTATGCGAGCGACAGGGCCGCAAGCGGCACGCCGACGGACGCCAGTTCGAACATCCGGAATGGGGGAGCGTCGTTTTGAACAAGAATGCTGCTCACTAGGATGTTCGTGCTCGTGCCGATGAGCGTGCAAGTGCCGCCTGCGATCGCCGCGTAGGAGAGAGGGATGAGGAACTTCGATGCCGCGATTCCCATTTTCCTCGAAAGGTTGATCATCACCGGCAGGAAGATCACCACGACCGGCGTGTTGTTGATGAACGCCGAGGTCGTTGCGACTATGACGAACATCACCAGCAGCACGCCCGCATAGCCGAATCGCGTCGCTCCACCCAGGAGCACGGCAAATCGGTCGATCAAGCCGCATTTCTCGAGTGCCGCACTGAGCACGAACATCGCGCCGACCGTGATCGGGGCCGGATTGCCAAACACCGAGAACGCCTGTTCGGCCGAGATGAGTCCGGCGAACAAAACGATCATCATCACCGTGAGCGCCGTCTGGTCGGCCGGCACGCGCTCCAGCGCGAAACTCACGAGCGCGCCGATCAGGATGACGATGACGAGTGCGATTTCCCAGGTCATGTCGAAGTCGCCGGCGGGCGGGTCGTGAAGAGGCAACAGGCCGATGGATTCATTGCGATGTCGGAAAGGCTGAGGACGGGCGGATGATTCCCGCTGTTCGCGGCGGACTCAAAGGGAATTCTTGTTTGATTGAGCGGAATCAGCGCCGCGCGGCCCCGTCGAGTTGTGAGGACGCCGCTCTTCGCGCGACCAGCTCAGGAAGCTCCACGCAAACGCCGTGAGCGCGACCGCCATGCCGCCGATCTTCATGAGCGCGCCGCCGAGGACCTGGTCGTCCATGGGCGTGAGCGAAGTGATTCGCGGCGCGAATTCGTAGGTCGGGTAGAGCACACTGTTGGAGAACACGATGAAGGCGAAGGCCGGCGTCATCGCGACCGTCACGAAGAAGATGTAGAGCATCTGCGCGCCCTTTCCCGCCGCGGGCCAGGCTGCGGCCGGACTCGCGAACGGCCACCAGAGGAACAGCCCCGCGCTGAAGAACATCAGGTGCTCGAAGATGTGAACAGTCTTGTCCTGCAGCGCCCAGTCGTAGAGTGCAGGCACGTGCCAGACCGAGTAGGTCAGGGCGAAGATCGCGCCGCAGATCAGAGGGCGGGTGAGGAATCGCCCGATTCGCACCACCGCCGCGTGCCCCGCGATTGGCGCCACGAGCCACTTCGGCAGACCGAGCAGGAACAGGAGCGCAGCCGGGTAGATCATGATCTGGTGTTGGACCATGTGCGCCGTGAAAAGAAAACGCTCGCCCGCCTGATCGAGCGGCGATCCGACGGCGAGGTAGAAGAGCAGAAGCGCGACGAAGAACCTTCGCGCCTCACGGGCAGGGTAGGGCAGCCCGGCGCCAAACCACGGGCGGAGCGGCCCGGTGAAAATCGCGTAGAGCCACGCGACCACGACAAGTCCGCCGACAAGGAAGGGCTCGTTGTGCCAGTGGCGCCAGTCGATCATGGGAATGGCGATCGGCCGGAAGAGTCGGGCATAAAGCCCGACCCACAGTCGGAGAAACTTGTGGGTCGGGCTTTATGCCCGACTCCGGTGCCTGAAAGAGCAGCGTGCACGTTAGCGATCAGGAGAACCGAATCGCACCCAGAATGTCAAAGTCAGCAGGACGCGTAGCGCGGGTCTGACCCGCGAATCCAGAGCACAGGCAAGTCACGCAGGTCGGAGACCTGCGCTACGTCGGCAGCACGCTCGCCTCGGATGCGAAGAGCGCGAGCAGGGCCCACATGGTCCCGGCGGCGAGGATGAGCCCGATGAAAAACAGGATCGTGCAAAACACCTTATCCCACCGAAGGTGCATGAAGTAGAAGATCACGTAGAGGAACTTCACGAGCGACAGCACCACGAGTGTCGTGATCACGAACCACTTCGCGATAGGCAGGAAGATGATGATGATTTCGACGCCCGTGATGACGGACAGAATCATCGCGATCTTCACGTATGTGTTGAAGCGCGCCTGTTCGGAGTCGTGATGAGGCGTTGCGAATGTGGGCTCCATGGAGGGATCAGACGGGGATTGGGCCTGCGGGGAAGACGTATTCGAGGAGATAGACCGCCGTGAAGATGACGATCCAGACGATGTCAACGAAGTGCCAGTAAAGGCCCATCATCTCGACGTCGACCGCGTGCCGCTGATCGAATTCCACAGCACCACCACGGGTCGCCAGGCGCCAGAGCACCGCAATGCAGGCCGCAGCGCCGAGATAGACCGGCCAGTATTCCTTGCCGAACGCAGCGAGCATCGCCGGTCCGTAGCCCTCGGTTTCCGCCACGTGAAAGATGCCGAGCACGGTCATGAGGGAGAGAATCGCAGCGGCGGCGAAGATCGCGACGTGGACGACGTTCATGAGGATCCAACTGCCCGCGTGCTTCATCGCGTCGACCGGCTTGAAGCTGCGCACATACATCATGATCAGCCAGAGCACGCCGATCGCCACGTGAGTGCCATGGGTGCCGGTGAGCACGTAGAACGTGGAGCCGAAGATGCTGTTGGAGAGTGTCATCTTCGCCCCGTGCACGAAGTGGGTGAACTCGTAGACCTGGCAGCCGAGGAAGATCATCCCGAAGAAGATCGTGACGAGCGTGTAGCGGCGGAAGCTCCTCAAGTAGCCCTTCTGGATCGTGGAGACGGCGAGCGCCATCATCAGCGACGACATGAGCAGGATGAACGTCGAGAACGACGTGAGCTCGAGGTCGAACACCGCACGGGGGTCGGGGCTGTCGACGCCCGGATGCAGCCGGTAGATCAGGTGCGTCGAGATGAGCGTCCCGAAGAACATGCAGTCCGACGCAAGAAACGCCCACATGATGAGCTTCTTGTTCGGGATGCCCGTGCTGGTGGACGGGTCGTGGTGGTGATCAATCGCGCCTGCGGCGACGTTGCTGCTCATTGGGAGGTGAAAGTGAGAGTGAAAGTGGAGAGTGTCGGAAGGGAATGTCGGCGAGAAAGTGGGAGTGATCGCGTGCGAAGAGTTGAGGAAGAGTCTCGGTTCATCTGTTCGGTCTGAACACTTTCACTCTCACTTTCACTTTCCACTCTCTCAGTGCCTGTCCTCCGTGACGTTGCCGTCCTTGTCGATGTGGAGGTGGTAGCCTCCGGGGCCTTCGAGGGCCCAGAGGTAGATGCCGGCGACGGTGATGCCGAGTCCAGCGATAGCGACAGGGAAGCCGGTGAATGCATTGCCGAACCACGGGAGCGGCAGGTGCAGGTTCGCGAAGCCGAAGCCTCCGATCAGGATTCCGATGCACGCGACGAGCGGCCACCACGACTGGTCGGGCATGTGGATGCCGCCGTGCGACTGCTCTTCCTTCGCATGCGCGGATTTTTCCTTTTCGATCTCGTCCATGTGGTGCTTCTCATACCACCACGCGTCGCGCGCATGCACGGTCGGCGTGACGTCGAAATTGTGCTCCGGCGGCGGCGAGGAAATGCTCCACTCGAGCGTGCGGCCGTCCCACGGGTCATTGCCAACTTTCTCGCCCTTGAAGTAGGTGTAGATGATGACCGTGAAGTAGGTCACGATTCCGATGCCGAGCACGGCCGCTCCGATCGAGGAGACGAGGTTCCACATGTCCCAGCCCATGTTGGTGTCGTAGGTGAAGATGCGCCGCGGCATTCCGTTCAGGCCGAGGAAGTGCATCGGGAAGAACGTCGCGTTGAAGCCGATGAAGACGATCCAGAAGGAGAGCTTGCCGTAGAATTC
>DATKCJ010000376.1:0-7042 GCA_035513275.1 Opitutaceae bacterium | reverse complement strand
GGGACTCGGTGAGCGGGTATTGGAAGAGCAGGACGGCGCTGACGATGCAGAGCAGGGGCGGCAGCCCGATTTCCCAGAAGCGGATCCAGAACATGGTCGACTCGGTCTGTGTGGGCATCGATTCCGTGAAGCCGGTCAGGCGTAGGAGGTAGCCGCTTCCGACGGAGGCGATCGAGACCGCGACCTTCCACCACCAGTTGTAGACGGCGAAGTAGATCCCTTCGCGGCGGATCCCGGTGGCATACTCGTCCTCGTCGCAAATGTCGGAGATCATCGAGTTCACGAGCGAGAAGCAGAAGACCATGCCGAGCGAGAGGAAGATCGTCGGGATGAACGTCAGCATCGGGTATTCCCGGTTGTAGCAGACGATCTTCAGGAGATTGCCAACGATGATGACGACGAAGGAGAGGATCACCGTGAACCGCTTGCCGTAGCGCTTGGACAGCCACGTCATCGGAATCACGCCCGCGATTCCGATCGCAGCCCAGATCGTTCCGTTCTGCGCCATCAGCGTCGAGGCGGGCTCCGTGTTTCCGTTGAAGAGATAGAAGATGGAAACGAAGTTGCTGAACCCCATCACGAGTTGGAACCCGACGATCAGCAGGACATAAGCGATGACGAGCTTGATGAACGTGGGATTGCGGTAGGTGATCTTGAAGCTCTCCCAGACGGGGATTTTTGCCTGCGTCGTCGCCTGCTTGAGTTTCCCTTCCTTGCAGACCAGCGCGCACCACATCGCCGCGATGGTGAGGATCACGCTCATGCCGACGCACACCCACTTGATTCCATTCACCGAGTCGCCCTCGAAGATCGGGCGGTTCGCGAGATAGTAGATCCATGGCAGCGTGAATGCGCCGATGTTGCCGATGAAACTGGCGTAGGCGAAGAGGCTGGTCTTCTCGTGGTAGTCGGCGGTCATTTCCAATCCCAGCGCGCCGTGTGGGATCGAGAAGATCGGCACGACCGTGTAGAAGAACATCGAGGCGACGATGAAGTAGGTGAACATGGCAGGTTCGCTCCAGTCGCGCGGAACGGTCCATAGGAGCGAGAACGAGATTCCAATCAACACGCCGCCGACGAGCAGAAACGGAATCCGGCGGCCGAAGCGCGAGCGGGAGTTGTCGGACCAGTTGCCGATGAACGGATCGACAAACGCATCCCACAACCGCGGCAGCGCCTGTGCGTATCCGATCCAGATGGCGCTGATGCCCAGTCCCACAACATAGACGAGGCTCGTGAGCTGCACGACGGAGTTCACTGCGACGATCGTGACGACAGCTCCCATGCCGTAGGCGATCTTCTGAGAGACAGGAATTCTGTCGGCCGGGTCTGTCGCGTGGTGTTGGTGAGGACTCATCAGAGAAGGAATGCCGGGGGTTGAGGACGGCGAATGGCGATGCCGCATCCTTAGCGAGGGCGTCAAAGTGCGATCTCGATTCGATTCTCTGCGGCGCCCAGCAAGTCGGCGAGAACGGTCTTGGAAACGCGCAGGCCGCCGGTCCGGTAGGGGTTCGAGTCGCGAGCGACACCGGGGAGAACGGTGCCGTTGATCCGGATCTCTCTCGGCGAGAAATTCCCGGCCCGGACAGAGAAGATCAGTTGCACCGGTTTGCCGAGGAGGTGCGTGTCGGCGATGAGCCCATCCAGGCTGCGGGGCAGCACGGGGTCGAACACGATCTCGCCAAACGATTCGCGCACGCCGATCAGGCAGGCGCGAACAATGCTCACGAACATCCCCGGGCCGCTCGAGTAGAGTCGCCAGCCGCCGCGAACTGCTACGCGCCCGTCGTGCAGTTCCGACCAGCGGGCCGCGGCCTCCACGCGGTCGGCGAAATCGGCATCGGAGCTGGAGAAGTAGACGTTGCTCTGGCGCGGCGAGGCGTTCGGAACGAGGACTGACAGCGCGACAGGATTCACAACCTGCAGCGCTCTCCAGAGTTTCTCCGCATCGCCTGTCTTCGCCATCGCCTCGGCATAGCGCAAGTGCGCGTGGACGTATTGCAGGCCGATCTCGCGACCAACGTTCGCGGCGGAATCGGCGCGCTTGAAGAGCGTTTCGATCCCGCCCCGGTAGGTGGCGGGTTCGCTCATCAGCCGCACGCCGTCGGGGAACAGCAGTTCCCGGTCGACGATATCAAGGTGCCTCGCCGCTTCGGAGGGTGTGAAGAGTTCGGCGAGAACCGAGCGTGTCATCGGCAGCAGGCGGTAGCGGATGCCTGTCATCTTGTCGTCGGGATGAAGCAGCGGCCTGAGTGTGCCGTCGGCCTCGTGAACAACAAAACCTGCGACCGTGCCGCCGGGCATCAGGTGTGTGGCGAAGTCGGCCCGCATCCGTGCAAGCATCGCATCGAGCCGGTTCGTGCGAGTTTCCGCACCCGCGCGACGGCTGACGTCTGCGAGTTGCCGGAAGGTGTGAAACACGAGGCCGACCGTCCATGCGCTGACCATCCGCGTGCGCATCGCAGGATCGGCTGGTTGAAGCGTGTCGTCCCAGTCGCCGTCTCCGTAGTTGACGAGCGCGGTGCCTGAGAGGAACCGCGATTCGCAAAGTGCCACAACACGATCGCAGTGGGCCCAAAGGGACTCCACCGGTCCGGTGGGTGTGAATGATTCCGAATCGGTGTAGCCGACCGCTTCGTCGAGAAAGGCGAAGTCCTCGCTCGCCTCGACGTAATCGCAGAGTGCTTTCACCGGCCAGAAGCAAACGTCACCATGGCTGTGCGTCTGCTGGATCGAGCGAAACGGCTCAAACATGAACCACTGCGGCCAACCGCCGGCGACGTCGTCCTCTCCGCCTTCTGCATACTGCTGCGCGAACAACGCGGCGAGAATCCGGCGCACAGTGCTGAACTCGCCCGCGGCGAGCAACCACTCCACAGAGCCTTGGCAGACATCGCGCACGCCCCATGCGCCGCCGCCATATTGCTCGAGGCCGTGAGGCGCGGAGAAGTGGATCGATGCGTTGTGCGCGAACCACGGAAGGACTTCGTTGACGCGGGCCACACCTGCGTCGGCGCTTCCCGAGAGGCGAACACGAGCCGCCGGCGGACGGGCAGGCGATCCTCCGCTCGCAAACTCCGAGCGCGCTGCAGCGACCGCGGCTTCGAGCGAGTCGTTGCCATCGTGCGATCCCAACAAGATCACCCCGCATCGGGAGACTGGCTGCGTGCGGATCACCGCATAGGGTCCGGCGCATCTTCCCGCGCCTTCGGCGAGGAACTCCGCACCGCCGACTGCGGACGCGCTGGCGGGATCGTCGATCGCAATCGCGAAGCAGGTGTCGGGAAGGCGCTGTGCCGCGAGATTTTCTGGATCGAGGAACGCGGCAATCCATCCCTGTTCGACATGAACCTCAAGCCGGCCGGGAAAATCAAATTCGTTACTCCCGAGCGCGAGCAGGTGTGTGACAAGAAATTCCTGCGGCGGACCGGCGAGCACCTGCAACTGCAGGAAGGCGGATGAGGATGCAGCGGAGCACCAAACGCGGGCTTCGAGCAGGACGCCGTCCCACCGGTAGATCCATCGGACCGATTCGGGATCCAGTGCAAATACACTCGGCACGCCGAGTTGCCGCCACGCTGAGCCACAGCGCACGAACACGCGCTGGCCGCTGGCGCGCACGACATTCAGCGGATTGCGAACAACGGAGAGCAGTCGCGTGAGACTGGAGTTTCCGATGTAGGCCTGCGCGGCGAAAATGCCCGACGCGTAACACGTGACGCCGAACTGCCGGTCATCGATCCAGCTCGAGTCGCCGCTTCGCAACAGGTGTCCGTGTGGCCGCGCGATCTGCGCCTCTTTCTCACGCGTGACGATATGTGTGTGCGCGCCGTGGAAGAAAGAGAGCAATTGGTCCGCCGCGTCACGCTCGGCGTGGCGTTGCTCCCCGGGAAACCATTCCGCGATTTCGCGCTCCGTGGGCGCATCGCCATGAAGCCATGCCGCTGACGTGAAAACGCTCGAAGCGCACTGCTGTGACGTCGCTGGCTCGGCTCCGGGCGGAAGCTCCGGCCAGACAATCCCACGCAACAGCGCGAGGTCTTCCGGACCGGATGCAGCGGGATGATCTTCGACGAATCGCGCGATGAACGTCACCTCCGTCGAGGCGCCGGGCGCGAGTTCGATCGTGCGACTCTGCAGGCCCGCGATCGCGAACTCATATTGGAGCCGGCGCGAGGGCAGCGATGCCTCGCGTGCCGCAACGGGTTCGCCGGTGAGGCGATGATCAGTGCCGAAGAATTGCGATCCGTCGGTGCAGAACGCGGCTGCGCCCCCGGAGCAGGCAAATGCAGCCCACGGTCGCCGCCCTTCGGCCATGGCTTGATTCTGGCGGGCGAGGATGACGTGTCCGAGACCTTGCTCGCCTGGATCGTGCAAAGGAAGCAGGTCGATGTATTGGGAAATGTAGGCTTCGTTGTTTCGAACAGCGGCCTCGTCGGCTATGCCGAGATCCTGTGCGTGGAACACCTCGAGCGAGAGCGCGACGGCCGAGGCGTTGTGCAGTTCCACTTTCCATCGCCACGATGCGAGCGTCGGATGGAGCGAGAATGTCGTCACACACTCGAGGCCGGCGGTCGGCGTGGTGCGCCAGATCGCGTGGTTCCCGTGTGAGAATTCCAGTGATGGACCCACAACCGGCGCCCAGCCGTCATGCACACCGGCAGGATCCCTCCAGCGCACTAGCAGGCGGAAGAGACCGTTCTCCGCCGGGCCGGGCAGGAGCTGGTTGATGAGGGTCTCCCCATGTCGGAGCGCGAAGAGCGCACCCGACGGCAGGAACTGGGCGCGCAGGCCGCTTGCGGACTCAAACTCGATGAGCCCGAACCCGCTCGCTGCCGGAAGTGATACAACATACACGTTCGAAGAACCGATGACTGCGGTCGCGACGTGGCTCAGGGTCGCGGCGGTGAAAAGAGCGCGATGATGAAGGAGGGGTCAGGAGCGTCATCCCGCCGGTGCGGGATGACGTGTCCGAGACCTGAAAGGCACCGCGAAATTCGCGGTGCCGCGTGGGCGATCAGAAGCTAAACCGGGCGGAGAACTTGAACGTGCGCGGCGCCGGCAGGATGTAGGCGTTCGGCGTTGCGTTGCCCGGGCTCACGACCCAGCCCCAATGATATCCCGTGATGATCGGGTCGCGATCGTCGAGGACGTTGTCGATGTTCAGAGCGAAGCGCGTCGGGATCGATCCGAGCTTGGTCTCGTAGGCGATGACCGCGTTGGTGGACTTGCGTGCCGACCCGTAATGCGGGAACTTTGTCTGGCCGTCGGGTGCGCCGAAGTCGCCGACATACTGCTTGCCGGTGTAGGTCATGCCGCCGCCGATCGACCATCCTTTGAGACTATCGCCCGCGAACATGTAGTGCGCGAAAATGCTCGCCGTGTAATCGACAAGGCCGGTCTTGGTCTTCCCGGCGGTGTTTTGATCGAGCGTGCCTTTTGCGCTTATGATCTGGTTGCGCAAGTCTCCTGCGGGGGTCGACGTGCCTGAGGAAGCGCTGGTCCACGCCGCGAGATGCTCCGCGTAATAAGCGCGTGCGCCTGGAAGCGAGTCAGTGATCTGCGTGTCGGGTCTTCCGTAGGTGACGCTCATCCGAAGGTTTTTCGTCGGATTCGCGGTGATGTCCAGTTCCCATCCGCTGACATCGAGCGCCTCGGTGTCGTCATAGGGCAGGGTTGTGCGTGACGTGTCCCATGGCTGGCCGAGCGCGTCGTAATAGTTGCGCCACATGCCTTGGAAGTCCGGCTTGCCGCCGTTGAAGATGCGGTCCTGTGACTTGCTGTCGTAGCGACTGATCGACGCGTAGTATTTGCCGTCGTCGGTGGAGATGCGAATTCCGTATTCAAAGCTCACGCCGGTGGACGGGCCGAACGGGGAGCCATTGAGGCCGTTTTGTTTGCCGGGTCCGATTGGATCGAAGTTCTTCGAGTAGTTCGCGAAGACTCCCAGCCAGTTGAAGTAGTAGACTCCGCCGGCCGAGTAGGTGGTGCCGCTCGCGCCGTCCTCCACGATGCTGCCGCTGTGTGCGCCGACCTTGCGATGTTCGTATTTGTCGCGCCTCACGCCGGCGAGGATGCTGAGTTTGTCGTTCCAAAGGCGGCTGTGCGACGCGAAGGCCACGTTCTTGAGTTTGTAGGTCTCGTCGAAGTCGAACCAGTCGAAGGGCATTCCGAGATAGGCGACCGCCCTGCCGTTGACGACCTCCGGGATGTTCATCGTTTGGTTGGGGTTGTCGAAATACAGGCGGCCCCAGACCATGTTCTGCGCGAAGTCCGTGAAGCCGGTGCCGACGAGTTGCGCATTGTATTGCCGTGCATACCAGAAGATCTCCTGGTCTCCGGCCGAGAGGCTGAAGAGCTGGGTCAACGGAATGTCGAATACCGTGGTGTCGATCCGGTAGTTGAGCTGGGCTCGGACTTCCTCGACGGTCCGGTTCTGCTGCTGCTGGCTCAGGAAAAAGTCGCCGAACATCTTGCCGAAATTCGGATTCGATGTGCCGTCAGGCAACTGACGGTTGAGATCGAGCCGGGCCGCTGCGGCTGCCTCGTAGTCCTTTGCGTTCTGATTACTGCTGTAGCGGTAGTAGGAAACCTCGGCGTCGAGGCTGTCGGTGAACTCGTGATTCACAAACGCCGTGATGTTTTCGTATTCAGGCTTGGTGATGCCGTGGCCGTAAGTGAAGTCGCGGCTCGGCAGCACGGGAATTTCCGAAGGATCGGGAGGCGCCGCCATCCAAGAATAGAGCGGGACGAATGGCTGATACCAACCGGCGTAGGGAGCTGCGGGGATACCGTCGGGATCGATGCCGGAGGAAATCGAGCCGCCGTTCCAGTTCATGACGCCCTTGTCTGCGAGGCTGGGAATCCAGACGGTGTAGGGGCTCGTCCACCAACCAGCGCTTTGCGACGGTTGCGTGCCGGTGCCGCCTGTGGGTGCGCCCCATGTGTCGGAGACGGAAATGCCGTCCCATCTTGAAACGCCGTCGCCGAAGGTGCTTGAGATCAAAGTCACCTCGGACTTTGCCTTCTCGAGCTCGACGCG
>DATKCJ010000375.1:0-2994 GCA_035513275.1 Opitutaceae bacterium | reverse complement strand
AGGAACTTGAAGACGATCGGACGGGCCGTGGTCGGCACGATGAACGCCCAGAGGTCGTCCTTCACGCACGTCATCGGGACGCCGCGCTCCCAGTTGATCCCGGGGCCTTCGCCGCGGATATACATCGTGTTGCCGAAACCGACGTCGACATTCGCTTGAATCTCGGTGCCTCCGTTCGTGCCGTTTGACTTTGGCTTCCTGGCGACGGGCTCGGGCTTCTTCGTTACTTTGGCCTTCTTGGGAGCCGCGCTCTTGGGAGCTTTGCTGCTGGATGATGCTTTTTTCATCGTAATTGGTATTTGGCTGTGCGCCCGGAGGCGCCCGACGGTTCGAACCGCGCGGACTCTCCCCGGACAATTCGGGGAACTTGCATATCGATCCGCGTAATGCCAGTGCCAATTCGCGTTCCGGCTGGAAATTCTTCACGACGTGGGCATCGGACCCAGCGCACCCGCCATAGAGTGAGTTTTCGGAGACGATTCAGCGACGCCGCCCGGCAAATTCATTGTTTACTCGCCCGGGGAAACTTCCCTAAATCGCCCCCTTCTTGGCTTGGGGCTGTAGCTCAGTTGGTAGAGCGCCTCGTTCGCAATGAGGAGGTCGTCGGTTCGATCCCGGTCAGCTCCACCAAGCCTGTTGAAGCAAGGACTTACAGGGTCCAAACCACGTTAAAGGACTGCATTGAAAACACTTCCCACCTCCCTTCCACGACGCATTCTGACCGCGATTCTCGGCCTGACGGTCGTTTCGATCGGCTTGGCCGGCGTGCCGACAATGTCGCCTGAAGAGGCCGCACGGCTGGTCTTGGAAGGCAAGGCGCTGCTCGTGGACGTGCGCGAGCCATCCGAGTGGGCCGAATCCGGTGTGGCGGCACCTGCGGTCCTCTTGTCCAAGAGCGATTTCGAAGGCGCAAAGAAGGATTGGGCGCCATTTCTCGAAAGCGTCGGTGATAGGCAGGTTATCGTTTACTGTCGCTCCGGCAGACGCGCCGAGTCGGTCGCCGCGGCCTTGGCGAAAGAGGGCGTCAATGTCGCGAACGCCGGCGGCTTTGCGGCGTGGAAAGACGCGGGACTGCCGACTCGCGCGGCAAATCAGCCGGCAGGCTCTCAGTGAGTCGCGCTCGTCGGAGCGACCGCAGCGGGTTCAGTGTCAGAGGCGACGCTGTTGCATGCAGCCAAGGCAAGTTGCTTGAATCGCAGATGCGAAACCTGTCGCAATCTTTCCCTTTATGAGAATCAGCCATCTGCTTCGTTGCTCCGCGGCCGCCTCTTTGATCGCCGCGTGCGCAGCGGCCGCCGAGTTTGAGACGCCGCCGACTCTGAGAGCGTCCGACGTGCTGGAGCCGGTGCTGCTCGCCGGTCCGCACTTCACCGTCGACGACGCCGTTCGAAACGGCGGCTACCTCAACCACTTTGTCGTCCACTCCGACTACGGCGACTTCGAGGCTACCGGTCGAGCGATGCTTGGCATCCGGCTCAAGGAAGTCGCCGCGCTCGCGCGCATCTCGGAGATTTCGAAAACCGACGTCTTCATCCGCGCGGCGAAGGACGCGACGGTCGGCGTCGTCCTCGAGCCTGTGAAAGCCGCGCGCGGCATTACTGACGATCCGATCGGCACCGTCACGCGCCTGCCGCGCGGCATCGGTCGCCTCTTTTCGAGCTACGCGGCGCAAGGCAAACAAGCGGCGGAGTCGGTCTCCACGGCCGCAGGCAACATCGGGGACTCCCATTCCGGCAGTGAGACACTCAACGACCTCAGCGACACCAGCCGCGGCGCAGTGAAGTCCGTCCTCTCCGTCAGCTCCGCCGAGCGCCGCTGGGCGAAGCAGCTCGGCACCGATCCTTATTCGACAAACGCGGTGCTTCGAGAAGCGATCGAGAACATCGCGTGGTTCGACCGGATCGGCGGCCTTGCGCCGGGCCTCGCTGGCGTGCCCTCGATTCCCGGCGCGAGTCACCTCGTGCGCGCACACGAGATCGCGTGGGAAGATCCGCGCGACGTGCGCGCCAGGAACAAGGAGCGCCTCCTCGCGATGGAAATTCCCGCCGCAACGATCGAGCGGTTTCTGGAGAAGTCCGCGCTCACACCAAGCCAACAGCTCGATTTGCTCTCCTCGCTCGATGCACTCGACGGAGTGCCCGGTCGCGAAGCGCTGATCGAGCAGGCGATCGACAAGAAGTCGGAAGCAGAGATCTGGTTCCACCTCGATTCGGTGCGGCTGCTCACGACGATTCACCACGCAGGGCCGGGGATCTCGGAAATTCTGACTGGACCGAAGCTCACACTCGCGCTGTCGACGGATAATCGCCTGATCGCCGCACTCGGCGTCGACCACCTTGTCTGGACGGAAGCCGTCGACCGGATCGCTCGGCAATACACCGAGTATCTCGCAGCACGCCCGGGATGCTCAGCCGAAATCTGGCTCAAGGGAACAGTGTCACTGCGTGCACGCGAAGAACTCGCCGCCATCGGCTGGCAAGTCCTCGAACAAGCCACCGGCGCGCCGGCGGGGTGATTGACTCTGCATAGAATTGCAGGGGCCTCAGCATGCAGCGGCCAGGCGCGGCAGGATCGGTAGCCCGTCCCCTCCGAGAACAGGTGTCCGATAAGCGCACCTCCCGGCGACAGGCGCGCCCCCACGACCCTGTCACTTCCTTTGCGAAAAACATAGAAATCACAATGTCACCTATTAGGTGACATTGCCTCTGAGGATCAGCGAGATTCCGACGCGGACTTACCAACGAAAAGCTACCGGGAACCCAGCGCTCGGGGATCGCAGGCTGCCTCATTGTGCCGACCGGATCAGTTCTGCACTCCGCAATCCCCGATCCGCAATCGAATCACTCCACCGGATGCCCGTCCGCATACCAGCGCGCGATCATCGCGCGCTCCTCGTCGCTCAATTGAGTGACGTTGCCCAGCGGCATCACTTTGAGCACCGCGGTCTGCAGGTAGATGCGCTGCGCGTTTTGCGCGATGTCGCGCGGCGTGTGG
>DATKCJ010000374.1:0-4567 GCA_035513275.1 Opitutaceae bacterium | reverse complement strand
GCGAGATGCCGGCCATCCGCCGGAAACACGATCGAATACTCACCTGGATCCACCGGCCTCGCGCCCTCGGCGAGCGAGCGATGGAAAAAATGGTTGAACGTGAGGTAGGCGGACGGCGGCAGGGAAAACTGTGAAGCGTCGATGCCGTAGTTCGCGATGAATGGCGCGATCCGCGCCCGGCTCGACGACCGATCCATCCGCCAGCCATACCAGCGCGAGAGCAGCGAACGTTTCACCAGCGCGTGCAGCGCCACCTGACCTGTGGCCGATTCGTAAAGCCACCGCAGCCAGCCCTCGCCGGGAACCGGCTCCGTCTCTACGGCGCCGGTGTAGCGGTTGATGAAACGAACGGGCTGCGACTTCATGCTCGGGACTGGTCACATTGCCCCCGCCTCACGGCGCCCGCAACCTTGAACCTCTCATTCCTACTCCGGCTTCGTGCGCCGGTAGAAATTCGTCACGCGACAAGTGGTCAATAGACTGCCATCGGCCGCGTCAAACACCTCGACCGTGTGCACGATCAGCGACGACGAGCGCCGCACCACGCGCGCGACCGCGCGCACGGCGCCGTCGGTGCTCGAACGCACATGCGAGCCGCCGATCTCGATCCCCACAGGCTGCCGCTTCGAGAGGTCCACGTCCCAGCACGCGTGCAGGCTCGCGACACTCTCCGCGAGAAGCATTGTCATGCCTCCGTGCAGCAGACCCATCGGCTGCCGGCCCGAGTCGGCGACCGGCATCGTCATCACCGCGTGATTCTCGTCGATCTCCACGATCTCCATCCGGTTCGCCTCGAGCGCGGTCCGCGGCCACATGAGACGGAACTCCTCAACCGTCTTGAAAACCGTGTGGCCCGCCGGCGGCGGGCGCGGCTTGAACTCGCGCGCGCTCATCGCAACGTCCCTTCCGGCTCGGCTTCAAACACATTCAGCTCCCGATTCTTCCTCACGCGAAACGGATCAAACACCGAACCGTTCATCGCGATGTGCACGCCCGGCGCGAGGAGCTGCGCGCATGCGAACGCGAAACCGAGATTGAAGACCGCATCGCTCTCCTTGAATCGCGCCGGCGCGAGCGCACCGGTCAGCACGATCGTCTTGCGCGGTATGCCGGCAAGTGCGCGTGCCGTCTCCCGCATCGTGTCGGTGCCATGCGTGATCACCACGCGCTCCGCGGCGCATGCCTCGATGCGCGCGCGAATCGCAGCGCGATCGGCATCGTCGAGTTCCAGGCTGTCCTTGCGCATGAGCGCCTCGACCCCGAACTCAAACGCCGGATGGATCGGTTGGAGAACCTCCTGCACCTGCGGATCGCCCACCTGGAATTCGCTCAACCGGTCGAAGTAGACCTTGTCGATCGTGCCCCCGGTCGTGAACACCTGGATGAACATGCGTCAGACCCTAGCCGCGCGACCGCACGACCGCCAATGCGAAAGCGTGCAGCCGTCCATGCCGAGGTAGCGCGACCCTCGCCGAGGGCGCGAGCGCAACGCGCCTCTCGTCGAGAGGCGCGTTCCCCGGAGCGGAACTTGTAGGCCGGCCGATCCAACGATCTTTGCGATCCTGCCGCCTGACCTCCCCCCGCACCGCACGCCAACTCAGTCTCCGGAGCCAGCCGCCCGAAGGGCACGATGAGTTTGTAAACTATTAGATGACAAACTCCCCTTCGTGGTTTGGCGTCACGATCGCCGCGAACTTTGGAATTCACCCGGCGCGGTCCGCTTGAGAAACGCGACGCACTCGTCTGCGTGCGTCATCGCGATCAAATGACCGCCCGCGAGCAACAAGTCCGCCTTTCGCGGCGGCAGGATCACAAGGTCGCGCTCACCGTGGATCCGGATCAGACCGGATCGCACGGACTCCAAGCCGCCCCAGTCGAGGATCGCCCCGCACATCGCGCAGACAAATCCCTCGTCCGCATCGCCAATCATCCGCGCAAGATCTCCCGGCACGTTTGCGCTGATCGCCTTCACTAGTTTGACCGGCGCATAAGGCGCAAGCGGCCTGAGAATCGAGAGCAGCCCGCTGATTTCATCCGGGCTTACCGCGCTCGCCACGAGCACCAGCCGCTCGATCCGCCGTAGCTTAGCGATCTCGCACGCGACCATCCCGCCGAGCGACGTGCCGATGATCGAGTCGCCGTCCTTGATCCCCTCGCAGTCCGCGATGGCTCCGGCGAGATCCGGGATCGTGCGCGCCGACACATAGGGCGTCCACTCGACGAACCTTACGTCCGCCAGCTCCTGCCACGCGCCGGGAAACACGCGCCGGTCGGCCCCCATGCCTGGCAACGCGAAGATCATTGGAACCTTACTCGATCACTTCCCGCACAAGCGGCTCTATTGCGGGCGCAACTGGAGCCCATTTGATGCCCGACAACAAAAGCTCACGCGCGGCGGCGAGGCGGTCGGGATCGTTCGCGTGGATGCGCGCGAGACGATCGCCGGGTGCGATCGGCTCGCCGATCTTCACGAGATCCGTGATGCCGACGGCGTGATCGACCTGTGACTGCGCGTTCTCTCGGCCCGCGCCGAGCGCCATCGCGGCGTGGCCGGCCTTGAGGGCGTCCACGGTCGCGATGAATCCCTTCGCGTTCGCGGGCGCGACGACGTCCTCGATGATTTGCGCCTGTGGCAGCACGCCATAGTCATCGACCACGCGCGCGTCGCCGTCTTGCGCGACGACCATCTCGCGAAACTTTGCGAGCGCAGCTCCAGACTCGAGGATGGAATTCAACTTCGCACGGGCGTCGTTCTCGTCGCGCGAGATGCCACCGAGGACCAGCATGTGCGCCGTGAGAGCCATCGTGATCTCCATGAGGTCCGCGGATCCTCGGCCTTTCAGGCACTCGATCGACTCGACGACTTCAACGGCGTTGCCGACTGCGTGCCCGAGCGGCTGCTCCATGGGAGTGAGGAGCGCGCGCACGCGTTTGCCGCTCGCCTTGCCGGTGTCGACGAGGACGCGCGCCAGTTCGCGCGCGCGGTCGAGGGTTTTCATGAACGCGCCTGATCCGAACTTCACGTCGAGCACGAGCGCATCGATCCCCTCGGCGAGTTTCTTCGACATGATGCTCGCGCAGATGAGCGGGATGCACTCGACGGTGCCCGTCACGTCGCGCAGTGCATAGAGTTTCTTGTCGGCCGGGGCGACAGTCGGTGTCTGGCCGATCATGCCGAGGCCGACTTCTCGCACGAGCCGGCGGAAATCGGAAACGGA
This sequence comes from Opitutaceae bacterium, assembly GCA_035513275.1. GTDB lineage: Bacteria > Verrucomicrobiota > Verrucomicrobiia > Opitutales > Opitutaceae > DATKCJ01. The sequence goes on along the minus strand of DATKCJ010000374.1, from coordinate 1,349 downwards.
GAGATTCACATTGAAGCCCGGGATTGACTCGAGCTTGTCAAGCGTGCCTCCGGAGTGGCCGAGGCCGCGGCCGCTCATCATCGGCACGCGCAGTCCTGCGGCCGCGGCGAGCGGTGCGAGGATCAGCGAAACCTTGTCGCCGACTCCGCCTGTGGAGTGTTTGTCGACCTTCGCTCCGGGGATGTCGGAAAGGTCGAGCACCTCGCCGGAGCGGGTCATCTCGGCGGTGAGCCAGGCGGTTTCCTGCGGGCTCATGCCGCGCAGAAAAATCGCCATGAGGAGGGCCGATGCCTGGTAATCCGCCCACGAGCCGTCGACCACGCCTCGCACGAAAAACGCGATCTGCTCGCGGTTGAGCGTGGCGCCGTCGCGCTTGGCGATGATCACATCCTGCGGGAACAAGGCTTTGGCCATACGACGTTTGGGGAACTCGCCTACGACGATGCCGCAGCGCAAGCGGGCGAGGCAAGCGTTCGCGGCCCGGGTCGGAAGATTGGGGTTGCTTCCGCCTCTGCCATGAATGAGCTTCGCCCCTCTTCTTGAATCGGGGTGTAGCTTAGCCTGGTAGAGCGCTACGTTCGGGACGTAGAGGCCGAGAGTTCAAATCTCTCCACCCCGACCATTTTTTCGCCGGCGCAGACACGCGCCGGCGAATTTGTTTCAAAGGTCAGCACGCGGCGGACCTGCGGACGAGCGAGTTACCTCCAAGCTGCTCGTCAATCTCCAGACTGTTCTTCCCCCGGCGCCGGCACCCTGATTTGCGATGCGGCTGGAAATGCGTGAAACTGGCGCCATCATCGGAGCGTATCAATGAGTGTGCGGAATCTTAAGACACCACTTCTTCGGGCGCTCGCTGGCCTGGCCTTCGTGCTGCTCGCCGGTTGCAGCACGATCAACAGCCGCATCAAGGCAAACCCCGCGGTGTTTGACGCACTCCCGCTCGAGACACAGGAGAAGGTCCGCAAGGGAATCGTCGAGGTCGGCTACTCGCCCGACATGGTCTACATCGCCATGGGCAGGCCGAGCGAGAAGCGCAGCAGCCGCAGCGCGACTCTCGAGAAGGAGACATGGATCTACAGCGTCCACTATCAGGATTGGGTCGGCCGCGCGATGGTCGGCTACCGGCGCGTGGTCGTTTACGACGAGAAGACCAAGAGAACCTACGTCTACCATCAACCCGTTTACGAGGACTTCTACCGCGATCGGAAGGAAGACCGGATCCGAATCGAGTTTGAAGACGGCGTCGTCTCGGCAATCGAGCAGCGCACCTGAATCGGCGCAGCCTGTGAGCCGCGCGACGCAGTTTGCAGGCGGGCGCGAGGACCATAAGGACGACGGAAAAATGGACC
>DATKCJ010000373.1:0-2709 GCA_035513275.1 Opitutaceae bacterium | reverse complement strand
TGTCGACAAGTGGCACGCGCCGTAGCGGTCGACGATCTTCTCGGCAACCGTGCCTTTGCCCGCGCCGGGCGGTCCTAGGAGAATGATGTGCCACGGACGCCGGGGCGGCACGCCCTCGTTCTCGCAATGCGCATCCCCGCCTTTTAACCAACTTGCCCGATCGCCGCTTCGATGCATGGCCCAATCGTGGAATCCCTCCGGGCGCGAGGCGAGCGACATTCGAAAGATGACCAGCTTTTGGCAAAAAAAGGTCAGCCCCGCAGGACTAGCCGGCAACCTCGTGGTAGATCATTCGAATCAACTCTTTGCCTTGGTGTCGGCCTTGCCGAAGAAGGGAACGCCGGTGCTGCCACGCGAGAGTTGCGAATCTGTTTCCCGCTCCTAAACGAGATCCACCGCGACGACTTCGTGGTCTAGGATCGACGGCACCGTCACCTCAAGCCAACGGCGATCCTGCCGGATCGCGGGCGATTGGCCGCCAACAAGAAACTTCACGCCGCGCACAGTTGCGCCGTCGGGTATCTGCATGCGCACGCTCTGCTCGCCGACCACGAAGAACTCGCGAATGGGTCCCTTCATCATCATCGGGTTTGTGAGATTTACGAGGTGCACCGTGAGGGAGTCCTTCTGCCGCCACAGCGTCACATCAAGCACGCCCGGGCCAGACACGGTCACGGGCGAATCTTCGTTCGTCGCCCACGCGACCGCATTGCGCATGAGTTTCCCGTGATCGATGTTGAGGATCTCCCAGAATGTGCGGTCGATGTCCCAAGGAAAATAGACGACGCGGCCCGCACCGACTTCTCGGAGGAAAACTTGCGGGATGTCGGTTCGTGGCGTGCGCGAGAACACCTTTTCCATCGGCAAGTCCGGATAGGACGGGATGAGAGTGATCGGCGGCGCGGGAGTCTTGTCCGTCGCCGTCACATCGATCCGCCAGACTCCGTGAATGATCCGCGGGGCCTCCTCGAGACCGCGCAGCATCGGGTGGCCCATAGCGGTTTCGTGCTCGAGGCGCAGGTAGGCGTTTTGCATCGGGCCCTCGATGCGGCCGGCAAAACTGGCGCCGAAAAGATCCGCTAGGCCGAAGTCGGTGCGTTTCTCACCCCACTCGTTGAGGAGCGACGTCTCGTGCGTGGCGATGAGGCCACCGCCGCGCTCGACGAATTCGCGTAGCTGCGCGCACTGTGCGTCGGAAAGTGCGGCGATGTTAGGCAGGATCAGTGTTTTGAAAGCCGCGAGGTTCTCCGTGTCGAGGAGACCGTCGTGCACCATCTCGAACGGCACACGCGCCTCGATGAGCGCGTGATACCAGCCGTTGGCGGCGTCCTCGAGGTGCTCACGCGCGCGCTCGCCCGGGTGAAACCACCGCGTCTGCTGCGAGTAGACGAGCCCCACGCGGGCGAGCGGACGCTCGTTGCGCAGGTAGCGCTCGTTTGCCGCGCACCACGTGTAAAGTTCCTCTACGGGTTTGAGCCATCGCGGGTCGTTGACGCTGCCGGCGAACTTGGTGAACCACGGACGCATGCCGTTCGCGATGCCGTCGAGCGCCCAGAGGCGAATTTCCGGAGCGCTCTGCACAGAGTCCTTCCAGCGATAGGCCTCCTCGAGTCCGACGCTGAAGATGCCGACGACCGGTTTGCGACCGAGCGTGGCGCGATACTCCTTGCCCTCCTGCCCATTGCCCCAGGGCACATTGACGCCGCGGCGCGCCTGATGGTCAGCCATGAGCGTCGGCGCGATTTCGCCAATGCGTTTCATGTCAAGCGGACTTTGCGCGCCGCCGACAGCGTTCGGAATCACACACGAATCGGGATTGATCTCGCGCACCGCGCGGTCCCAAGTCTGCCAGAGTTCGAAAAGCCGGTCCTGATTCCACAGAATGTAGGCGCGGCGCGCCGGGTCCTGCGGGATGGTGGAGCGCGGGAGGTCGAAGCCGGTCGCGGCCTTGAAGTTTTTCTGGCAGTGCTCGCACCAACACTGGCCGTGACCGTTCCAGCGGTTGATGAAGATCCCGTCGACGCGGTAGGCCGACATGATCTCACGCTTCACCTCGGTCATGAACTCGAAGTTGTACGGGCCTAGCCCGCAGGTGACCCACATCTCCGGCGAGGCCCAGTGGCGTCGCGGCTTGCCGTCGGCCGTCACGGCGATCCAATCCGGGTGCGCCGCCTGCACATCGTCGTAGGTCGCATGCGGGTCGGTGCGCGCGATGACGACCATGCCAAGCTTGCGACAGCCTGCAATCAGTTCCCCGAGCACGTCACGATCGCCGAGCCACGCGCTGCGGTGGTGAAACGGAATCTTGGTCGGGTAATATGCCACGCAACCGCCGCCGCTGAGGCAGACCGCGTCGGACTTCGTGCGCTCAAAATACTCGAGCCAGAACTGCAGGTCGAAACTGCCCGGGTCGTCCTCCACCAGCGTGAGCTGCGCCCAACGCATCGGCTTGTCGACCCACGACGGTGATGGTGGAACGCCCGTGGCGGAAGTTACAGTTGCTCCCGGCATCACCGCGCCGAGCAACGGAAATCTGCCGAGACTCACAGCCGCGCCAGCGACTGCAGTTGATTTGATGAAGTGTCGGCGCGTGAGATCGGACATGCCGGGCGAAGTTGGTCAGAGGCTCAATCTGAACGCGCAAAGCCGCAATCGCGGAATGTTCTATCCGGTTGTCTGAGACGAACAACGACTCTTCCGGTCAACTTC